>JAFWSS010000069.1 GCA_017524385.1 Prevotella sp. | reverse complement strand
TCATCGTCAAGCAGGGGTTACGCTTCGCTCCACCACCTGCCTGTGGTCGTCCCAGCCCTTCGGGCTTCACTTCACAACCGGTAGCCATACAAGATAAATCCTAGTTTTGTAAGGTGTTTTTACTTCCGAAACTTAAGTTATATGAATATAGAAATAACTTCCCTCGTATAAAAAAAAGATTATTAATCAATTCCCAAAATTTAAAACCGAATGAATGTTAGGAATATTTTTCCATTTTGGTTATGTGTCAAACTGTCGTGTTTGAGATGCAAGCTTCGGCGACGACTCTGCCTTTCTGTATGGCGATGAAACCATAAGCAGGTACGCTGCCGCCGCTTTTTGTGATCTTCTTGTGGAGCGAGGGCTGTTTTTTCGAGAGGTTGGCAATTGGTTTTCCTGAGAAAAGCAAGGTGATGTCACCGTCGGAGATTGCTTTGGCTTCTGCTTGGAAAAGGCCAAGGTAATCCTCGGCATCGATGCCGTTGAGCAAGGTGATGTCGTGATGCACATAGCCCTTCTTGACCATAAGTTGCAACTCACCATGGTAGTCGATGAATACGGCAGGTTCCATAGGCGGATGATCGATGTCAAGAATGCCGTTGAACACCCATTTCTTGCCACTATGGACGAAAGGTTGCTCTTTATAGTCGGACTTGGAGTCATCATGACGACGAAGGAAAATGGCAGCCAAGACGACTATGATGACGGCTATTATGGCGATGGTTGCGATGGTAGCTGTATCCATATTTACAAGTATTAAATAATTGGTGATATAATATATTGAAAGTCAGTAAAATATTAAATTTCTTTTAAGTCTTACTTCAACTATTGTCCCTCGTTTGTATTCGTGTCCTATTTTTTCTTGTTGTCATAAGGCACTCCATTGATGGTGACGCTTTTGAACCTGACATTTCCCGTCCCCTTGAGAATGTTGACCTCGGGTTCCGAAACGCCTTCGAAGCAACAATTGGTGAAATAGATGTCACGAGCTTGAATACGGTCTTCAAACCCATCCACATGCATCATGTAACGACTTTTTTTGCTTGTGACATTCTCAAACCTTATATTGTGGAAATATGGGTAGTATTTTCCCTCGTTCACATTCCAATATTTGAGTTCTATGCCCAAGATGGCGAGGTCGCATGTCCCCACCTCCACGTTCCTTACAAACACATTCTTCACTTCCCCACCTCGGTTGGGATTCGACTTGATTCGTATGATTCGTGCGAGATTGGGACTGTCCATCTTGCAGTCTTCCACCCATACGTTGGAGCAACCACCCGTGATTTCACTTCCTATGGCCACTCCCGCGTGTCCGTCGCGCATAGTGCATCCCCTGACAATGATGTTCTCACTGGGAATCATCCACTTCCTGCCGTCATCATCCTTTCCACTCTTGATGGCGATGCAATCATCACCAGTGTCAAAGAAACAATTCTCTATCAACACGTTGCGGCAAGACTCCGGGTCGCATCCGTCATTGTTCCAACCATGGCTTCTCAGGGTGAGGTTTCTCAAGGTGACATTCTCCGACATAAGAGGATGAATGAGCCAAAAAGGCGAGCGTTTCACTTCGAAGTCTTCAAGGAGGACATTCCTGCACTTGTATAGGTGGATGAATTGTGGGCGCATGCCATAGCCGTGTTCAAACACGCGTCTTTCCAAAGGCCATTGCTCTTCCAAAGCACGATTGAGCATATCCTTCTCCTTTCCCGTCGTACCGTCAGGGAAAGCGATATGGAGGATTTTGTCGGGATTGATCCAATTGGTGAAATCGGCTTGACCGTCCAGCACACCTTTGCCAGTTATGGCCACATCCACCTCATTATAAGCATAGATAAGTGGCGAGAGATTGTAGCAGTCGATACCCTCTATGCGTGTGAGCACCAAAGGATAGAGTTCGGGGTCGAGGGAGAAATTGATTACCGCTCCCTCTTCCAAGTGAAGGTTGACATGTGAGCGCAGGTGGATGGCTGCCGTCTTATATTCCCCTCTTGGGACAAGCACCACTCCCCCACCCTGTGCCGAACATTCAGTGATGGCCTGGTTGATTGCCTTGGTGTAAAGGGTATCTGTTGACTTATGGTAGTCTGTGATGCGATAGACCTTGTCTGGAAAAGAAGGTACAACAATGCTCTTCTCCACCTTTTTCATTTGTCGCCAAGGATTGCCTGCTCTCACCTGAAGTGAGAACAGGATGAGGGTAAGAAAGATCAACCTACTCATAGTTGTAGTTTTTGACATAAAGACGATCAAGCACACTACTTGATGGCTTTGACACCTTTTTTCGTAGGTGTTATAGGCAGGATTCTCCCATTATTGTCAAATTCCATCTTGTCTATGCATACCTCTCGGTGGATTCCCGGCCCCTTGTCTCTAGCGATGAAACTGCTGTTGATGCGGTGATAGACGACATACCACTCGTCTTTTCCTGGGATTTGTAGAACACTGTTGTGAGCCGTTCCATAGATGTGTTCGTCTGGTCGTTGTTGCAAGATGACGGGTTGCTCAGCCACGTCGATGGGGCCAAGGGGCGAATGGCTGGTGCCATAGGCCACATGGTAGTTGGGTGAACCCGTATCATCCACACTCCAAAGGAAATAGTACAAGCCATTGCGTTTGAAGACATAAGCGCCCTCCCTGAAAGCATAGTCCTTCAAAGTTCCTCCCTGCGGCGTCATCACGGTGATGGTGGTCGTGTCTATGCTCGTCATGTCGGGATTGAGTTTTGCCCCCGCCATATAGCCATTTCCCCAATAGAGGTATGCCTGTCCGTCGGCAGGGTCGATGAAAACATCGACATCGATTTGCTGTCCCCCATTCACCCCAGGTGGCCTTCGGTTGACAATTGGTCTGCCGAAATCCTTGAACGGTCCTGCGGGGTGGTCGGCGACAGCCACTCCTATGGCTTTCTGCCTGCCCTCGTCGCCACTATAATAGAGGTAATACTTCCCATCCTTTTCAATGGCCGCCGGCGCCCATGCGTTTCCACGCGCCCATTTGGTCTGCCTTGGCAAATCTAGCACCATCCCTTCATATTGCCAATCCGCCAGGTTGGAAGATGAGAAACAAGTGAAATACCATCCGCCCCATCCCGGTTGTCCATCCGTAGTGGAATAGATATAGAAACGGTCTGTCTTGGGGTCATACAATACTTCAGGGTCTGCATGGAAATCCGGCAAGATGGGATTGCCACTCCATTCCTTAGATGCATCACCTTGGTTCTCAAAACCATAAAGCACGTGCCCCCAACGACTTTGCAAGCGCTCCAACTCTTCTGCTGTGACGGAGCATACGGTGCCATGACGGGGGAAGAAATCTTTTTTGAAAGCAAGAGGCTTCTCAGAGAAAGTCTTGAGGTCCTTGGATGTTTGGTATTCATATCTCCCACTCCCGTAGAGGTCGTACATCAGCACGTATTCATCACTGTCGTTGAGCTTGAACACTCCGCTGCCTTCCACACCTGTATTCGAGTTGGCATAAGCATCGATGAACTTGAAATCCTCCTTCCATGGTCCGAGCAACTTTTTCGACGTAGCCTGCTGTATCCCGTTCTGTATTTCCTTGCCAGCAGCATCCTTGATGTTTCCTTTGTAGAACATGTGGAAAACGCCGTTCCGCTCGATGATGTCGTTGTCTATGCATCCGTATTTCGCCCTGAACAGAACACGAGGCTCGCTTTCGAAACCAGTGAAGTCTTTGTTGGCATAGGCGTAATAAGTGACGAGGCTTTGCCTGTTGTCTCCTGTCCGTTGAAGAGTGAAATACACCATGTATTTCCCCGCCTTCCGGTCGTAGATGGTCTGAGGTGCCCAAACCCAATAGGCATCGGCGAAATGCTCGGCATAATCCTTTGCGAGGACGATTTTTGAGTGAGTCCAGTGGATGAGGTCTGTCGATTTCAGCATGACGATGCCGGGATTCTCCTTCCATCCGTTCTTGACAGTGAACATGTCCGTGGCAACGATGTAGTAGCAGCCATCCTCCCCTCTGAGGATATGCGGGTCGCGTATTCCTCCACTCTCACTGATGGTGTCACTGGCAATGATGGGTTGGTTGCCGTTGAGGGCATACCATGTCTTGGCATCCTTACTGATAGCGAACCTCAGCTGTTCTTGTTTCATAGGTTCGCCGCCACCCTCGAAGTAGGCGAAAAGGTATCCTGCAAAAGGCGATTTGACAGGTTTGGGAGCCGACCAACCAGCTATGGTCACTGTCAGCATCAACAAGGTAAAAAACTTTTTCATGGCAGTTATGTTGTTTGGGTGATTGTCATTGAGAGGTTGAGGAAACGACTTCAGCATCGTTGACTCTCTCCGCTTTCACTTTGAGTTTGAGTACGCTCACATGGTTGACGAGTTCCTTGCGGTAATGGCTGTTTCTTTGAGGAAGCCGATTGTCATCGAACACCCCCACCCTCATGGTGTCCACCTCGTCCATGATGTACTTGGGGAGCTCGTCATTCAACGGTTTCTGGGTTACCAGCATGCACGGGAGTGCTTTCATCACCGCCTCCCTGTCATTGAGGTCAAGGGCTTGAATGTGTCGTTTCGCCTCATAGACAAGTTCCATGCGCAGCATTTCGTCGGCATTATGATAGATAGGCATTTCACTCAACAATTTGTCCGTGTTGACAAGGCCTATGCTACGGTGATTGGAATTGGTGACGAGTTCGTCGATGGAAGAGAACAAGAGGCATTCAGCAATGATGAAGAGTGCCAACACCCCTTTCACCACGCTTTTCATCTCCTTGCGTGTGGTGGAAACGACCACATATATGCCAATTCCGATGAAGAGCACATTGACACAGAAGGCTGTTCCAAAGTCAATGATGTGATGGTTGGTCATAAACACATGGATGAAGAAAGGCAAGGCGAAAATGAATAGTGCAATGATGAATCCGTTGAGGAAAAAGAGCACTTTCCCCCATGTGTCAGTCGGGCGTTGTTCGATATAATAATAGATGAGGCAAGCCACGGCCATTGCAAGCGGTGGCATCAGCACGACGAGGTCGTCCATGCTCTTCTCGGGCATGATGGAAAGCAACACCAAGGCCACCACCACCCAAAGCATCGACATGAGGTAAGGTCTCTTGGTGCTCACACGCTTGCGCCAGTAAAGGACGAAGAACGAGGCAAGAGCCAAGACAGCCCACACCCCCACCTCTGCGAAGAAACGCCAATAGTAATACCAGGGCCTGGCATGACCGGTCATCCATGGAGCGAGTTCGCTCTTCAGCACCTCTCCTGTCACTTCCGGATGATGTGTGAAAAGCCAGGCATACCACCATCCAAAGGAGAGAAAGGCCACCAATGTCGTGAGCAGCAATGGCCATCCACGACCCTTCAGATCAGGGCGTTTGAGCACCATTGTGGTGACTGCGAACGGAAGGAACAAGGCATAAAAAGTCATGATGCCGTTGCTCAGGAAAGACAAGCCCAACATCAAGCCGGCAAGCAAGGCCCATCTCCATTTGTGTGGATGGGCATGATACCGACTGTCGTAAAAGAGACGCATGAGGAAATAGATGGCCCCCATGATGAATGTTATACTATAGACCTCATGGCTCACCATTCGTCCCATATAAATGACATGATAACAGGTGAGGAACACCATGGTGGCCAGTTCTGCGAATCCCCTCCGTCGCTCCATATAGCGTGCCACTCCAAAGAAAAAGAAACAGCAGATGGTGGCCAGCACAGCTGAGACGCAACGCTGCGCACTGATATTGCCTGGATATGTTCTCTCAACAAATGCTGCCACCCAAGCTGCCAACGGTGGAGTGGAAAGACACTCCACGCCGTTCATGGATGGCGACATCCAGTTGCCAATGTTTGCAATGTCTCTTGCCGTGACCACTATTTTAGCTTCTTCACCATCTGTTGACAATGCACTGTTGTTGATGAAGAATGCCGCCATGCAAAGCACGATGATGAGAAGGGTCTCAGTCCTGATTTTCCTGAATAATTCCATATGGGTTCATTCGTTTGGTGGACAAAGATATGAAACTTTTGAAAAACATGCAAGAAATTTTGCAGATTTGAATCATGACATTCTGAGAATGGTTCTTATCTTAATCGCCTGCGCAAGAAAAATTTCCTTGTGGCTAGGAGAAAGAGCACTGTTCCCACCAATTGCATGGCCACGACGGAATGGAAAGCAAAGGCATATCCGGCATGTTCTGCCATCACTCCACCTAGCAGCAAACCCATCCCCATCCCTATGTCCCAGGAGACAAGAAGAGTGGAATTTGCCGTTCCTCGCTGGTCGTCTCCTGCTACGTTGATGGTCATGTTCATGAAAGCCGGCCAAATTGAACCATTGCCTAATCCAATGAGCAGAGGCGACAAGTAATATCCCACACTATTGTTGCAGAAGACAAAGATGCCATAACCTAAAGTGGAGAGCAACGCTCCTACGGCAGCAATCTGGGTGAGACTCCCCTTTCGCAACGCCCTGGCGCCTATCAACCTCGTAACGACCAATCCTGAAGAAAGAAGAATGAAAAACACCCCCGTGCCCGTAGTCACTCCCATCACCTCCTTGCTGTAAATGGCCAGGTAGTTTTGCAACACTCCGAAGCAAAAGCCAAAAAACACCATGTTGACCGCCAACAACCATCCTCGAAGAAGGAAAAAGCGGCCTATGGACAATGGCCTTTTCTCTTTCACCACCGTTTGCTTGGGCAGTTTGACAGACTGGTCTATTGCCATTCCCAAACCTGCTACCACCAGGGCCACCCAGAAAAGCAACTCAAAACGCCCCGTGTGTTGATAGAGGGCTATTCCTGCCGATGGTGCCAGAGCCATCGCAAAGTTGTTGCTTAACCCGTAATACCCGATGCCTTCATTCCTTCTGCTTGACGGCAACACATCGATGGCCACGGTGCTGTTGGCCACGGTCAATCCTCCAAACGCTCCTCCGTGAAGGGTCCTGACTATGGCAAAGAGCAATAGCGACCCTGCAGCTATATAACCAGCGAAAAAAACGAAAAACAAGGCATAGAAGCCCATAAGTATGCGTTTGCGGTCGAAAGCATCAACGAGGAATCCGCTGACAGGCCTGCTCAACAGCGCAGTGACAGTATATCCTGACAGCACCACTCCTATGATGTCCTTGCTTGCTCCAAACTGTTCATAAAGATAGAGCGGCAACAGGGGTGCCAAGATGTAAAAAGCAAAAAACAGCGAAAAATTCGCTGTCATCACCTTCATATAATTACGGTTCCAGAGCGTTTCCACAATAAGGGATGAAGATTGGCCGGGCGGGTATGGTACCCCACCCGACCAAGTCATGTTTTATTGGTGCTGCTCTCTAAGGAGGTCGTTAACTGTCTTGACAGGATTGAAAGTGGAGAGAGGCACCTCGACGAAGATGGTGCTCCAATCACTCATTGCACCATTCCACAAGCCTGGCAACTCAAGGGCTTTCAGTTCCTTGCCGTTCTTGCTCTTGCTGCTGATGAAACCTGTCGACTTGTCAACAAAATCAGGAAGATTGAAACGCTTTCCCTTGTAGTCCTTCACAGCACATACCAAATCAACTGGGTTGAAATGCGTACCTTCGGTGAACATCTTCTGGTATTCCTCGTTGCTCTTGTCTATCTGGCTGCTTTCAAGAATCTGAAGGCTTACTGTTCCATCCTGATTGTAAGTGAGGAATGGGCCACCACCCGGTTCGCCCACATTCTTCACCACACCGCATACACGCATGGGGCGGTTGAGTTTCTTGCGGAGGTAGATGACTAGTTCTGCATCCTCCAACATCTTGATGTCACTCTTGCGACAGCAGAGGTCACGCTGTACGAAGCGGATGATTTCCTGCAACTTCTCGTGGTCATATTTCCCAGAGTCGAGCACTTCCAAATACTCGAAGGCCTTCTTTTGCAATGTGACCAGCACCCCTGCGATGACCTGCTTGAAGGTGACGGTATCCGCCTTCAGCCTGTCAGGAACCACATTGTCGATGTTTTTGATGAAAATGACGTCGGCGTCTATCTCGTTGAGGTTCTCAATGAGTGCACCATGTCCACCCGGACGGAACAGCAACTTGCCATCGTCAGTGCGGAAAGGCGTGTTGTCTGGATTGGCTGCCACGGTGTCGGTGCTGGGCTTCTGCTCCGAGAAAGACACATTGTACTTGATGCCGTACTTCTTGGCATAGACATCACGCTTCTCTTCAACTTTCTGCTCGAAGAGACTCATATGCTCGTGGCTGACGGTGAAATGTACGTTTGCTTCACCGTTGCTGGCGGCGTAGAGTGCGCCCTCGACGAGATGTTCCTCCATCGGAGTTCGCGGGCCTTCTTCATAATTATGGAACAAGAGCAAGCCTTTGGGAAGCTGTCCGTAGTTAAGTCCTGACGCCTCGAGCATGGCAGCAACGACGGCTTTGTAACAGCCCTCTTCAATGAGTTGGGCAACTCCCTTTCCATGGGTTTCCATACACTTCTTGTCTAGAGCATCGTAGAAAGCGAATTTCCGGATGTTGTCAAAATAGGTTTTCTCAAATGCAGTTGTAGGCACGTCGTAGTCTGCAGAGAGGAATGCGAACATGTCTTTGAACATTCGGCTGGCGGCACCCGATGCAGGTACGAACTTCACAATGTCCTTTCCTGATGCCTTGTAGTCTTCCCAAGCTTTGACATACTCCTTAAGCTCATCCTCACCAGGGGCGATGATGCCCTTGCCGATGGCTGCAGCTGCCTCCAGCTTAAGGAAAGGAAAACCCGTCTTGAACTCTTCCAGTTGGGTCTCGATTTGTTTCTCTGTGATGCCTTTTGATTCAATTTGTCTCAAGTCTTCTTGTGATAACATAATATTCTTAGATTTAATGACACATTTACCACAGAATAGTGGTATTTTGTCACAAATATACTTACTTTTTCTTAATTGAAAGAATTATTGTGGGAAAATTTGTATCTTTGTCGTGAATTTGTGCTTTTTCGCCCCTTCTGCATGCTTATGCAAGGGTAGAACATCAACATATGCAACAATATTGGAAATGGAAAAATTGGAATTAACAGAACAAGAAAAACAATCCGCATTAGAACAAATGTCTCTGTTAAAAGAGCGAATGAAGCCACTTTTCCACGACGATGACGTGGAAAAGATGCATCTGCTGCTGAAGGAAGCATTGGACAACAACTTCATCCAGCGCGACGTGTTCGGACTCAACCCGTTGCTATTCGGACTCCAAACAGCAGAAATCGCCATGGAGGAAATCGGATTGAAAAGGGATGGTTTGATTTCCATTATTCTTTATTCGTGCCAAATCAGTGAGCATCACACCAACGAGGACATCGCCAATCTTTTCGGCTCGGGCGTATCCCAAATCCTGCATGGGCTGGAGCGTATCAAAACATTATACAAGAAAAGTCCAACCGTGGAGAGTGAGAATTTCCGCAACCTTCTCATCTCTTTCGCCGAAGACATGCGCGTCATCCTCATCATGATTGCCGACCGCGTGAACCTCATGCGACAAATCAGGGATACGGACAAGGAAGAGGAGAAACGCCGTGTCTCCGAGGAGGCATCCTACCTTTATGCACCATTGGCACACAAACTGGGACTGTATAAACTGAAAAGTGAGCTGGAAGATTTGAGCCTGAAATACCTCGAGACCGACGCCTATTACATGATTAAAGAGAAGTTGAATGCCACAAAACGAGCACGCGATGCTTATATCGAGCGTTTCATCGGTCCTATCGAGGAGAAACTGCGTGCTGCCGGCCTTCATTTCCATATGAAAGGTCGCACGAAGAGCATCCACAGCATCTGGCAGAAGATGAAGAAACAGAAATGTGGCTTTGAGGGCATTTACGACCTCTTTGCCATCCGCATCATCATCGACGCCCCTCAAGACAAGGAGAAGATGCAATGCTGGCAGACCTATTCCATCATCACCGACATGTACCAACCCAACCCGAAGCGTATGCGTGACTGGCTTTCCGTACCGAAGTCCAACGGCTACGAAAGCCTACACATCACCGTTCTAGGCCCAGAAAGCAAATGGGTGGAGGTGCAAATCAGAACAGAACGAATGGACGAGGTGGCGGAACGCGGTCTTGCTGCCCACTGGAGATACAAAGGCATAAAAGGGGAATCGGGCATCGATGAATGGCTGAACAACATTCGTGCCGCCCTGGAAAGCAACGACGACCTACAGATGATGGACCAGTTCAAAATGGACCTCTATGAAGACGAAGTCTTTGTGTTCACCCCTAAGGGAGACCTGCTGAAATTCCCGAAGGGTGCCACGGTGCTCGATTTTGCCTACCACATCCATTCCAACGTAGGCAACCGGTGCGTGGGCGGGCGCATCAACAACAAGATTGTACCTGTGCGTGAGCCGTTGCGAAGTGGCGACACCGTGGAAATCCTCACGTCGGGCAACCAAAAACCCAAGGTGGACTGGTTGACGGTGGTGAAGACCTCCAGGGCCAAGTCGAAAATCCGCCTGGCATTGAAGGAAACCCAGGTGAAAGACGGACTGTATGCCAAGGAAATGCTGGAGCGGCGCTTTAAGAACCGCAAAGTCGAGATGGACGAGGGTACCATGTCGCACCTTATAAAAAAGCTGGGATTCAAGGAAACCCACGACTTCTACAAACAGTTGGCCGAAGAGAAACTCGACGCCAACATGGTGATAGAGAAATATGTGGAGCTACGCCAGATGGAGCAAGGCAATGTGCCACAGGGGCCTGTCCGAAGTGCGGAGGAATTCAACTATGCTAACCCTGAAGAGGCATTCACACGCCAGAACGATGATGTACTGCTTATAGACCGCAACCTGAAAGGTATCGATTTCCAATTGGCAAAATGCTGCAATCCCATCTATGGTGACAAAATCTTTGGTTTCGTTACGGTGAATGGAGGTATCAAAATCCACCGGCAAGACTGCCCTAACGCTCCCGAATTGCGTCGCCGTTTCGGCTATAGGCTTGTAAGGGCGAAATGGAGCGGGAAAGGAAGTTCGCAATATTCCATCACGCTCCGTGTCGTGGGCAACGACGACATTGGCATCGTGAACAACATCACCAGCATCATTTCTAAAGAAGAGAAGATTGTCATGCGTTCCATCAACATAGAAAGCCACGACGGGCTTTTTGGAGGCATCCTTGTCGTACAACTTGACGACACTTCCAAATTGGAGACACTCATCAAGAAAATCCGCACCGTAAAAGGAGTGAAACAGGTGGAGCGACTCTGAAAGGACGTTCTGACACAGAAGGGGCGGTCTCCGCCCCTTCTGTACGCACCAATCCTTTGGGTTCTGAAAGTCGGTGGACCAGATAAGAACAACATTCTGCAAGGGAGACGGGAAGAAGCGGGCTATGCTGAGTTTTTCAGGAGGACACAAAGGCTACCACTACTGTTGCACCATATGGTTGGATGAAGCCCTTTTGGTTTTATTGTTTATTTGATGCGTATGGGCAAGGTGAGATTCACCTCTGTGAAGTCGGCAATGGTGGAATGCGCTTTCACGGAAGCACCGATGGAGATGGGCAAAGCGCCAGGAAAAGTGTACCTGAGCCCGATGCGCTCATAATATTTCTCTTCTATGAATGCGGCATTGCTTCCCATCTCACGATGAAGATACCATCCCACCGCCATAGCCAACGACCATTGCCTATAAAATGCCTGATGCTTTACAGCTAATCCCACAGACCAAGGATGATGCTTGGCACTCACTCCCTTTTGTTCTTCTATTTCCGCCACCCTTGAGGCGTAAGTGCCATAGAAGAGGTCGAGTCCCACCCCCGAGGCCCATCTACGCGCATAACGGTACATCAAGTCAGTCTGCGTGGAATAAGCCATGTAAAGTTTGAAATCTTCTGTTCGGTAGTCCTTCTCTCCCTTGGGTGTTTGGAATTGTGTTCGTTCAAATTCCTCATAGAGCGTTTTCGCCCCTACCCCGATTGTCATGTCAAGATACACCTTTTTATCGAATGGAGCATTATACCTATATCCTCTTCCCCATATTCTCTGTTGATATGAGGGTACGTAAACCAGGGCGAGAGAAGGCCCTAAGACATTGGCTCCTTTGTTGGGTCTGTCCAACGCCCCGGTGCTGACATGCCAATAATCGACACCAGCCTTGAGCCCGATTTTTGGCGTGAACATCCATGTGACATGCGCTCCCATCCCGAAATAGATGAGCAGATGAGAGCCTATGAGTTCGTTGTCGATGTTGTTCTCCTTGTTGTAAATGGTATTGGCGTATGCCAACCCCATGGAAATGTCCATCTCCGCTTCAAAGCGCTTGTTGCGGAAGAGCGGCCTCTCGAAAGTGCCAAACAAGGCGACGGAATTGCCCATGTGAGAGTTGTAATCCACCTCTTCTGCATACCCCCAATCAGGGTCTTTATCCCTATGCATGGTGACCCTGTGGTTGAAACTCATTTTCAAGCGTGCACTGACGGTAGGGAATCCATAGTCGGCGTCATAAGCATTGCTGTCAGCAGGCAATGGGTGATAGTTCGCCCCTAAGTCAAGAGAAAAGTTGTCTTTTCCTTTCTGCCATTTCTTCTGGTATTTGCCAAAACAGAGGATTCGGCCGGGATTCACACCCGCCGACACCCCCCATCTCTGCAACGAATCAGTGTCATCTGCATTTGCCACGCAAATGTTGAGAAGAAAGAAGCAAAAAGTGATTAGTTTGCGCATCATCCTTCGTGACTGGTGTCTACTTGTCAATATGGGGCAGGCACGCTTTCGGGAAAGTGCGCAAAGCATTCCTTGTCGTCACCTCCTCCACTTTTTCGCTCTCAAGGCCAAGACTTTCAGCCATACGTTCGATGATGAAAGAGACATATGCGCTCTCGTTTCTCTTCCCTCTCTTGGGAACCGGTGCCATATATGGAGCATCGGTCTCCAATACTATACGTTCGAGAGGAATTTGTGCGACTACCTCAGGCAAGTGGCTTTTTTTGAACGTGAGCACCCCGCCTATCCCGAGGCAGAAATTCTCAAATTCCAGCAACTGCCTTGCTTCCTGCAAGTTGCCGGTAAAACAGTGGAACACGCCGCCTTTCAAACCATCCTTGTATTTTTTCAAGATGCTGACCAATTGGTTTTGAGCCTTTCTGCTATGAATCATCAGAGGCATCTCCAACTCGCAAGCCCATCTCACCTGTTCTTCGAAAGCCTCCAATTGCTCTTTCTCATATTCCCTGCTCCAATAGAAGTCTAGTCCTATTTCACCTATGGCGATGAAATCTCCAGGTAGTCTTTTCCTGATACGTTGCAATACATCCTTGTAGTCTGCCTTCACATCTTCGGGATGCAGCCCAGCCATGGGGAAAGCGAAACCTTGATAATCGTGGCAGACCTTCTCCACCATGTCAAGGTTTTCCAAATTGATGGCCGGGATGAAAATGGCAGCTGCACCAGCCTCTTTTGCCCTCTTCACCACTAAATCCCTGTCCTCATCGAATTCCGTTCCGTCGAGATGGGCATGTGTATCAATGAATTGTCTCATTCCAAATGTTTTTCATGCCTCCTGTAGTAATAGACCACTCCGTATTTCCTGCATAGAGCGTATTTCGTTTCAGGAGGCTCGTTTTCAAAATGTTTCTCTATTTGGTTCCATAATTGGAGTATCACTTCATCCACCTGTGGCCTGATGGCATCGATATCTGTCAAAGCCTCCGTGGTTTTTGCCTGGTATTGTTTTTGAGCCATGTATTTGGCCTTGAAGACATCGAAATGGGCAGCCACGGCACCGATGGGTGGCGAGAGAATGGGCTTCCCCCCTCCTTTGATGCGGTTTTTCTCTCCTTGAATCACCTTTGGCCCCCATTGGATGATGGCATCCGGCGTCTTAAGATATGGCACCACCCTTTCATCGGGGTTGATTCCATATTGCTCCATCTCTTCAGGTTTGACTTCCCCCCTTTCCACGGCAAGGAAGAGTACTTGCAGGAAATGACTGATGAACGTCATGGCATTGTGCTGCAAGTCTGCCATCCTCTTGGAATATCTCACTTGCGTCCTCATGGATGTCCTGTGCTGCCCGCATGCATCACTGAGTCTCGCATACAGTTTTTGGGCTTTTGCCAATAGTTGTCGGTCAATGAACCTCCCCCCCACGGTATATACATCATTGTTTTCCGTGAGTGTTTCGAGAGCCTTGAGTCTCGCCGCATCAGTTTTAGGCAGGCGCCGGTATGGCATGTCAATACTCCCTTTTCATCATTTCCTTGGTGTAAGCCAGCATTTCGCGTTTCCTTTCATTGTCCACGCTCACTGCCTCCAAGTATTTCAAGCCTTCGTTGAAGAAGAACCTTATTTTTTCCATCGCGAGATTGTTGACACCTATTTCGTTATATATCTCTGTTACAGCAGCTATTTTCTCTTGTGGGTCAGGATCGACCATGTCCATCCATTTCAAGAGAGTGTCTTTCTGCTTCTCATCTGCCAAGGCAAGTGCGTTGATGAGCATGTAGGTCTTCTTGTTTGACACGATGTCGCCTCCGATGTTTTTCCCAAACACCTTTGTGTCACCATACACGTCGAGGAAGTCGTCTTGTAATTGGAATGCCAGTCCTATCTTCTCCCCGAACCTGTAAAGGTTGTCTGCATCCTTTTCATCAGCATCGGCAAGAATCGCACCCATTTTGTTGGCGCAAGCGAGCAAGACACTTGTCTTGAGTCGAATCATTTCGATGTACTCATCCTCGCTGACATCGTTCCTGCTTTCAAAATCCATGTCATATTGTTGCCCCTCTCCAATTTCTAGAGCAGTTTCTGTGAAGAGCGTGATGATGGCCTTCAACTTGTCGGGGCGGCAGTGTGCCATCATGTCGAAAGCAAGGACAAGCATGGTGTCTCCCGAGAGGATGGCAGTATTTGCATCCCATCTTTTGTGGACTGTCAGATGTCCACGCCTAAGGTCGGCATGATCCATAAGGTCGTCGTGCAGCAGCGTGTAATTGTGGTATGTTTCAAGGGCGCATGCGGAAGACAAGATACTCTCCGGGTCATCCTTGAAAAGGTTGTATGCCAGCATCATGAGTGTGGGCCTGATTCTCTTCCCTCCAATATCGAGGACATATTTTATGGGTTCATAGAGACTCTGTGGCTTTCTTTCAAAGCGGAGGTTTTCCAGGTAGTCATTGATGAGTTGCAAGATTTCGTTTGAATTGAGCATGGTGAAATGAGATTTTATTAGGGGTGAAAGAATTTATTTCTTGGTTTGTATGAAGATGACTGGGAGATGGGCGACTGTCCTGCAGGGTTTTCCATTGAGTTGTCCCGGTTGCCATTTGGGCATCATTTCAACAACCCTTACGGCCTCTTTGTCTAGTCTTGGGTCGGCAGATTTGGCAACCTTCACGTCTGAGACAGAACCGTCGGCATTCACGATGAAAGAGATAAACACCTTTCCTTCCACTTTGTCTTTTTTTGCTGATTCGGGATATTTGAGATGTTCTGTAAACCATACTTGGAGATTCCCGGGGAAAACAGGCAAAGCATCAAGGTCTTTGGGCGCTACAATATCATCTTCCTTTTCTTCAATGAGAACAGACTCCGTTATCTCATCGGTGATCTCATCAGGTACTTCTTCTTCTTCAAGAAGAACGGGTTTTGACTCCTCTTCGTCCAACTTTTCATTCTCATAAACCTCCTCAACCACCTCTAGTTGGTCGCTTTTCTTCACTTCTTCCTCTTCTTCTACAGAGAGCGGTTGTTGTATGGGAGGAATGAACTCCATGTCCTCCGCTATCTCATCCAGGAAATTGGAATCGAAAAGATAGTCACTTCCGTTGACCGAGTATTCCATGGCCACGACAAACATGACGATGGCTATTGCCATCCCCATCAAGAGTCTGACCGGTCTTTTTCGTTCCAAATCAGCCATGTGGCTTTTCTTCACCTCTATCATCGGCAGTGTTGTTGAATTAAAGTCGTCTTCTCACCCAATAATCGGATGAAATCAGCGTTATAAATATGTCAATGCATCGTTATGGATGATTTCAAGTTACAAAAATAACTCAGATATTTGAAAAAAGGTGTATCTTTGCCGTCAAAAAAGCAAAAAAGGATGAAAAAAAGTGTTTTTGCGCTATGTTTGTCGCTTCTGACCCTTTCATCATACGGTCAGGAGAGTCAAAGCGCATATTCATTCCTTCGTTTGCCAGTGAGTGCACATGGTGCATCCCTTGGCGGTGAAAACATCACCCTGATAGAAGACGACGCCTCTCTTGCATTCTCAAATCCGGCATTGCTCTCCTCTGTAAGCGACCGCACCCTAGGCTTGAACTATATGAACTATATGGAAGGCGTGCAGTCGGTGAGCGCTTCGTATAGCTGGGTGGTCAAGGAGCGCACAACCGTGGGGGCTAGCGCCCAATTGATGGACTATGGCAAGATGAAAGAGACGGATGCGAACAATATCCAAACAGGAGAGTTCAGCGCTCGTGACATATCATTAGGCGCATACCTGAGTTACAACCTCACCGAGCATTTGAGCGGTGGCATATGTGCGAAATGGCTGACTAGTTATATTGGCGATTACAACTCCATGGCGATGTGCGTCGATTTAGGTTTGAATTACTATGACCCCTCACACGACCTCTCTGCTTCCATTGTCGCAAAGAGCCTTGGAGGTCAGCTGAAAGCCTTTGATGAGGAATATGAGCGCCTACCCTTTGAATTGCAGGCAGGTGTGACAAAGAAATTGTCAAGCGCTCCTCTTCGATTCTCAGCCACCCTTCTCGACCTCACCCATTGGGATTACAAGTTTGTCAACCACCTTGCACTTGGTCTCGATGTGTTGCTGTCCGAGCAAATATGGGTGGGCGCAGGCATGAATTTCCGTCGTGCCAACGAAATGAAGGTGAGCAACGGCGACAGTTCGAGCAGCCATGGCGCAGGTCTGTCCTTTGGAGGCGGCATACAATTGGAGCGCTTCAAACTGGGGGTGTCTTATGGGAAGTATCACGTATCATCCTCTTCCATCATTGCCAACATCTCATTCAACCTATAAGATATGAAAAAGATTACAATAGCAATTGACGGCCATTCGTCGTGTGGCAAAAGCACGATGGCCAAAGACTTGGCCCGACGCATCGGGTATGTGTATGTGGATACAGGAGCAATGTATCGTGCCGTTACCTATTACGCCCTTTCACATGGGCTATATGACGAAACAGGGAAACTTGACATTGAGGCACTTGAGAATTCTCTTTCCGACATCGTCATCCATTTCAAACCCAATGAGGAGACTGGCCGTCCAGACACTTACCTGAACGGTGAGAACATTGAGGGTTTCATCCGTGGCATGGAAGTGTCCAACAAAGTGAGTGAAGTGGCCGCCATTCCCTTTGTGCGGGAAGCACTTGTGATTCAGCAGCAGCGAATGGGCAAGGAGAAAGGTGTTGTCATGGATGGACGCGACATTGGCACGGTGGTGTTCCCTGATGCAGAACTGAAAGTTTTCGTCACAGCAAGTCCGGATGTACGAGCCCGCCGTCGTTATGATGAGTTGGTGGGAAAAGGACAACCCGCCGACTACGACGAGGTATATCGCAACGTATTGGAACGCGACTACCAAGACAGCCATCGTGAGACCAGCCCGCTGCGCAAAGCCGACGATGCCATGGAGTTGGACAACAGCCATATGACCATCGACGAGCAAAACGCATGGCTTTACGAGCAATATCTTATTGCCGCCAAAGGCGACGAGTCGGTGTAATCTGAGCTTACGGATTATTCTGAGAAATCTGACAATCTTGATATCTTATACAATAAAGCCGGCTCCCATCAATGGGAGCCGGCTGTTTACATTAATATCTTTTCAAATCAGAAGGTAGGACAGACTCATTTGATGATTTTCTTCCCATTGACAATATAAATGCCGTTCGGCAAGTTTTGCAAGTCAACTTTTCCGTTTCTCATGACTGTTTTGCCCACCTTCATGCCACCGATATTATAGACGTCCACCATTTTCTCTTCCTCAACAGGCAACATTGTGATGCCTGTTTCCTCATCCGGGTCGAATGTGGTGATGTTAAGAGCGTTGACATCAGTATTATCGTCTTGTGTGGCGACAAAATAGCAAGAGAAAGGCATTACGGTAGCCTTGCCTTTGACAAATTTTGTTCCTGCGGCATTCAGCGTGTAGATATTGCTCAACGTGGTATTTGTGTAAGTGCCTCTGAAATTGTATGCGCTAGAAGCAGAAACGGCAATGGGGGATGCATGCACGAATGCATTAGTGGCAGAGAACACAATGTTTTTCCCCACCAGATTGTTGTTGGCTCCCCATTCCTGGTTGGGCACGGTGTAGAGGTAGGGTTGGTTGGCGTTGATGGACTGTGCAAATCCAAAACAAACATTGGAGGCACCCTGGATGGCACAGAAGTCTTTCACCCAGAATTGCTTTTTCTCATCATTCTTTGACTTGAACCAATCCAGAGGATGGTTCTCGCACATGATCGATGTGGGTGAGAAAGGAAGTACGAAAGTCTGCCATCCACCCACACCGCTCTTTGGTGCTCCGATGGTGGGCTTTAGTGTGAAGGAGATGTTGCTTGCTGTGAAATACTTCAGCACGTAGAATGGCTCCTTGTCAACAAGGGTGATGTTGTCGGCCTTAGTTCCCTTGACAAAGTTTTTGCCCGACAGGCCAGAAGGCTTGGTGTCATTTGCTCCCACATAATAGAGAGTGTTTGTTTTTGAATTGGGCACCACCTTTGTAACTGTCCCCGTGGTACCAGAGAGGTCGACTGCCACGGCGTCGGATGGAATGCTGACGGTGGTGGTCGGTGCAAACACAGATGTCATTTCTCCTTCTTGGTTGTAACACATCACCGCATATGACATCTTGTAATCAATCGCGTATGCATTGCTGGACCACATGGAGTTATCCTCCCCATAAAAATAGAAGAGTCCATATTTCATCTGTGGATTCAGACCTTCAAACTTGAAGTCAATATTTCCCGTACCCCCGCCTGGTATTTCCATGAATTTGACGGAAGAAGCATCAAGGCTGGTCCATTTATTCTTGGTAGGATGCAACCAACAGAGTTGTACTTTCACGATGCCTGCATAAGTCCCGGCGGAAGAATTCTTCACTTTCAGCGTTCCTGAGAAGGTTGTTCCAAGTACGTTTTTACCTGTGCAGTTATTCACCGTAAGGCCTCCGGAGACAAGTTTTCTCGAATAACTCCCACTATTGATTGTCACAGTTGTGTGCCCTAGTTCACTTGCTCCTGTTGAAGCAGTACAAATCCAGATGTTGTAAGTACTTGCGCTTTTAGGTGTGAAATAGAGATATAGTGTGACTGTCTCGCCTGCTGGCAAGTATGTTGGGAAATAGGATGACGCCGACCCCTTTGACGATGACGTACTTGCGAAAAGATATACATTGCCATAGAAGTCGTCTCCATTGTTGACAAGCGTCACCTTTGCATACTGTTTCGCCCCCTTGGTTTTCGCCCCGGGGAATTCGAACTTGCTCACGGTGATATACGGTTCTGCCTTTGTGAGTTTTGCCGTCATGGATGTGGAACTTTGGTAGTCGCAACTGACATATGTCGTTGATGACACCGTCTGGTCACACAGTTGCCATTCTCCTCCCTTGAGTTTACATATGGGATATAGTTTATATGTCTTTTTGGCAGTGAATTTTTTGGCTGCGAAATCAGAAGCACTGAAGGAGTATGAAATGGCTCCTGTACCTTGATTGCTAGAGAGGCTCACCTCTCCTTTGGTCCACTCCTGGAAGACTTGTATGTTTTTGTTTCCGTCAATATATCCAAGACCGCAAGAATACTGTCCACTGTTGGCTGTCTTGTTGGTATAGGTCACTTTCAAGGTGTACGTTCCACTGCTGCTTGTCAAAGAATTGTTGAGCGCGGTAAGTTTGGTGTTGGTGTCCACATTGCTGTAGCCATTGAGTGGTTGCAAGCCAATGTAACACCTTGGTCTATAGATGTATGACAACCCTTCAACGATACCGGCGTCATTTCCCTCACGGTCAAAATGATTGAGCACGGAGAGCGAGTAATAGCCATCGTCCATGCCTGTCCATCCCCAGTTGATATGGAAGAGGTCGTCGCCATCATATCCGTCAACAATGAACGAGTGTCCGCTTTTTGAATCCAATGCCGCTGAATACAAGACAGGCCTTCCTTGCTCCAACTCATTGATCAAGATTCTCTTCCATTGTTCATAAGTATAATCACTTCTTTGGATGAGCTTGCTCTCAGCAAATCCCATGTATTCTTTCATCCTGGAACCAACATAGTCTACTGTAGTATTGGTTACCGATAGTCCATAAGTGGCTTTGAGGGCTGTCCCTACATAAAGCAACAAGTTGGCCACATTTGTCTTTTGTGCAGAAGTCTGAGTGGCATTGTATGCGTCAAACATGTTGTTCCAGTTGTATGCTGTACCTGAATTGACGGTTTTTACTGTAAAACCACCAGCCGAGTATCCTGGAATAGTAGTTTGAACTTTGGCAGGCATTCTATTTCGATAATAATACACGATTTGTGCAACAGCCACGGGTACGCATCCGGCCTGTGTATGAGAGTCACCACTTTTGGGAGTGCTGTTGTTGAAAGGCTCCCTTTGCCCCCATTTGGTTGTGGTCAAAGGCTGGACGGCGGAATGGGTTGGGGTTTGGGTTCTTGCCGGACCCATATCCTCTTTCAACTGATAATTGTGTTCATCGAGATAAGTCATTTGGGCAGCATAGCTTTTTAGCATGAATTGCATCTGCTCGTTGTCGGATTGCAACTCGTAATGTCCCGTTTCAGAATAGCCGAGGACCGGTTTCCCTCTGTCATCACCTGAAATGATGACGAAGCCACCGTCATTTCCATTGTTCACGACATAATATGCCACCGTCACTTCGTTGATTTTCGGTCCTTCGATGATGGTAAGCATGTCGTCATTGACAATGACACCTTTTTCTTGCAAGAATAGTTTTGCTTGCAGGAAAGCGACGTCCTGAGAGACGGGGTTGGCCATGACTTGCAATGCTGCAACCAATAGCAAGGCCAGAGATAAGAATACTTTTTTCTTCATAAGATTAAGACATTAATGTAAATGAAATTATAAATTGTTTTTTTCTTTTTTATGAGTGGTTATGAAAGTCTTGCACTCCTCCATGAGCCATTTTGGCGTGCTTGTTGCTCCACAGATGCCGACAGAGTCGACGTTTTCTATCCATTCGATGTTGATTTCTTCTGCCGACTCTATTTGGTGGGCGTTAGGGTTCACCTTTTTACATTCGTTGAAGAGCACCTTCCCGTTGCTGCTCTTGCCTCCAGAGACAAAGAGGATGAGTTGATGTCTTTGAGCAAACTGTGCGATGTTGGTGATTCTGTTGGAAACCTGCCTGCAGATGGTGTCGAAACTTCTGAACGTAGCGCTTCCCTCTATATGTTGCTGGATGTAATGAATGATATGGTGGTATTCCTCCAGCGACTTGGTGGTCTGTGAGTAAAGGTAGATGTCACGTTTGAAGTCGAGCTTCTCCACGTCTTTGAGGTTTTCCACCACGATGGCCTTGTTGTTGGTTTGCCCTACGAGTCCAAGCACCTCGGCATGTCCGTTTTTCCCAAAGATGACGATTTGCGCCTTCGGGTTGGCATCAAACTGCTTTTTGATCCTTTTTTGTAGTTGCAAGACAACTGGGCATGTGGTATCCACGATTTCTATATTGTTGCATCTCGCCACTTGATATGTGGCTGGAGGCTCTCCATGTGCTCTGAACATGACTTTGACGTCCTTCAGTGAGGCCAAATCATCATGGTTGATGGTGACCAAGCCCATCTGCCTGAGTCTCTCGCACTCCATGCCATTGTGCACGATGTCTCCCAGGCAGTATAGCGTCTTTTCCTCGCCGAGTTTTTCCTCTGCCTTGTTGATGGCAGTGGTCACTCCGAAGCAGAAGCCACTTTGGTTGTCAATTTCAATGTTCATTTATCTATTTTCTAAAGTTTTCAATTGTTTGAAATAAGTGTCGAGCAACATTCCTGCGGCAGCGAAAGATGTTTGCTCTCCATTGAGGACGCTTCTTTCCGCGTTCTTGAGCAGGTCCTCCACTTGTCGGTTGTGATAGAAACTATTTTTCAACTGCTCGTTGATGGTTTCATACATCCAATATTTGCTTTGCTCGTTTCTTCTATACTCGAAATATCCGTTTTGCTTGACGAAATCGATGTATTGATAGATCATATCCCACACCTCCTTGATTCCCAAGGCATAGAATCCACTGTAGCACAACACCTTCGGCATCCATCCACTATCCGACATGGGGAAGAAGTGGAGAGCGTTTCTGAAATTGGTGGCTGCCATCTGGCATTTATCCACATTGTTTCCGTCGCACTTGTTGATGACGATGCCATCGGCAATTTCCATGATTCCTCTTTTGATGCCCTGCAGTTCATCCCCGGTGCCAGCGAGTTGTATGAGCAGGAAGAAATCGACCATGGAATGGCAGGCTGTCTCACTTTGCCCTACACCGACTGTTTCCACGAAGATTTTGTCGTAGCCAGCGGCTTCGCACAAGATGATAGTTTCCCTTGTCTTTCTTGCCACACCACCCAGGGAACCTGCAGTGGGACTAGGACGGATGAATGCCTCTGGCCTTGTGGATAGTTTCTCCATCCTTGTCTTGTCACCAAGTATGCTCCCTTTTGACCTCTCGCTACTGGGGTCGATGGCAAGGACTGCAAGTTTTCCACCCTTGTTGTCCAACACATGGCATCCAAAAACATCGATGGATGTGCTTTTTCCTGCTCCCGGCACTCCGCTGATGCCAACCCTGATGGAGTTTCCACTATGAGGGAGGCATTTCTCGATGACCTCCTGTGCCATGGCCTGATGCTCGGGATTGAGACTCTCGACAAGCGTTACAGCCTGGCTGAGAATGGTGACATCTCCCTTGAGAATGCCTTCCACCATCTCTGCGACGGTATAGACTCTTCTCCGGAAGCGCCTTCTATTAAGGTAAGGATTGATGATTGCGGGTTGTTCAACGCCCGAATTGACCGTCAGCCCTTTGTATTCCTCACTATTTTCAGGATGTTCCATGTCACCTATTTTTTATATGTTTATTTCACGTTGATATCTATGATCACCTTGGGTGTCCTTGGGTCGTTTGTGATAAGAAGGATTTTCGGAGTGCTCCTCATCCCCTTCAACACCTTTTGGTCTGCTGTCACCTTGAGTTTTGCCGATGCCCCGGGTTGTATGACAGCGTCTGTAAGTTCAATTTCCAAACCCTCGGTGAATGTTTGCATCTTGGTGATTTCCAAGTCGGTTCTTCCGAGGTTTTCTATGACAAGCGTACCTTTCTTCTTTTTCTTCCCAGCAAACTCGCCCAAGTCTAGCGTGGTGTCTGAAATCCTAAGCTTCGGCATATACACCAGTTGTTGCTCTGTCACCATTCCAAATGAAGGTAGCAAGATGGACGTGACGGGTATTTGCTTGTCTTCACTGATTTTGTCGCCTGCCTTGAAGCCGAGATAGACAATGGTCTGGGAGAGTCCGTAGTCATCCATCTTTTCTGTTCTGAGTGTAATGTAAATCACTCCCGACTTTCCCGGCGGGATTGCCGAAGGAGAAACATCGGCCTTCAGATACGGCGGAAGGTGCATGACGACAGGGTTGGCCATCTCGCTTGTGGTGTTGAGCACATGTATCTCTGCGACAGGGTTTTCTCCCTTTTCCACGTCATCAAAATAGATTTCCTTGCTGTCTGTTTTCAGTTTCCCCAAGACATATTGGTATTCTCCACCATAGTCTTTCACCTCCTCTACTACAACGCCCTTGATGGTGAGCGTGAATGGCAATGACGCACCTTGGGTGAAAATGTCGACATATTTTTCAAAATGTCCCATTTGCTTTGCGTCATATGTGGCAGAGACGATGAACGGTTTGTTCTCCGTGATGATCCCCTTTGGGTAGTTTACTTCTGTGCATCCACAACTAGTCTCCACTTTTTTGATAGTGATGGATCCTTGCCCTTCGTTTGTTAATTCGAAATGCACAGTCACCGGCTTTCTGAAAAGCACCTGTCCGCAATCTATGACTTGGTTGGGAGTAGTGATGATTTGAGCGAGTGCCCTTGTTTGGACCCCCGTGGCAAGAACAGCCATGACCATCATCGCTTTTATCATCCTGACCATTTTTTCCATACTCATCATTTGTTGACGGTGACTTTGAAGGCTTTCGTAGTGGCAGAGAACTCTGGTGCGTAGGCGCATTGTGCCTTGCATGTCCCCGACTCGTAAGTGCCCGTTCTGTCGATATAGTATTCTGTCTCTATCAGGTGTGTACCTTTTCCCATTTTGTCGAAATAGTAGTTGGTGGTATAGTCCTTGGGGGCGATGTAGCATCCCCTCCTGTAACCCGACCTTTGCTCCACGGGCTCCATGCACGCGGGTCTTCTGTCTATGACTTCTACAAAGTCGAGGTTACGCTCAGCCTTGATAGTGATTCGCACCACCACCTTGTCTCCCACTTTCAAGTCCCCGTTCTTGGCAAGGATTTCCCTTTTCACGGAAAGGCCTGCCTTGGTGTCTGTCACCTCTTTCGCATCTTGCGAGAATTGTGCGTAAAGAGCTCCCCATGAAGTTCCAGAGGATTGTTTCTGAGCGGTGAAGATTTCGTTACCTCTAGGTTTGACAGCAGTTTTGACATATCCTAGTCCTGCGGTCGCTTCGGAAGTCTCCAAAAGCTCTCCGTCCAAAGCGAGCACAGTCTCCATCTTGTTGTCGAGTGCATCGACATTTCCATTGAGGAAGGCGTATATGGCATCTACACTGTTGATGGGCGTACTCCACATTTGAGCCCTCTTCTGCTGGAGCAGCCACAACCTCATTTCCTCGAGTACCTTTATGTTGCCTGGCTCCATCCGTTGGTAAGCCTCGATGGCAGCTACCTCGGTTGGAATGTTGTAGCTGCACCAAGAGTAGTAAGCCTTTCTTGTATCATAATACCTTCCCATCTCCTCTGTGGCTACAGAATATTGCGACAAACTCTTCATATGGAGGGCTGCTTTCTTTTCCTTCCCAAAATGAGATAGAACAACAGCACTTCTTGCTTTTCCGTAGATGGTGAACTCTCTTGCCTTGCCGTCCAACAGGTCAATGAGATATTGTATGCTGGACTTGGTCTTGTCGGAAGGCTCCCTTCCATCAAGTGCATAGTTGTAGAGAATGTTCAATGCAGTTTCGCTGGGTCTGACCTCAACTCCTTGAGCTTGCAATTTCCTCAAATACTCCTCTTCATCCTTGAGAACCTTGTCCATGAAGGTGAAAGCCTTGTCGAGCATCCTTTGGTTGTCATTCCGCTTTCCAACCATGCTGTTTAGCCTGATGAACATCTCACTGACGGCGGTGGTCATGTACGGGCTTCCACCCATTCCTTTCCACCACGACCATGAGCCATCTTCATTTTGCAGTTCTTCAAGTTTCTTGAGGGACTGGCTGAGCCGTATGCTGATGGTTTGCTCATCAAAGAATTTGACGAGGCTTCTCTTCTGGCTTTCCTCCTTGTCGGCCTGTCCCACCCAAGGTGTCTCATTGAGCAAGAGATCCTTGAGTTCCTCATTCTTGGCAAGGCTGCTGGCCATGCTGCCATTGTCACCAAGCTCATCCCTCCACTTCATCACGGTTTGCTTGATGGAAGGCGACATGTTCATAATGAATTGCCCTAGCGCGTTGGCGTAGTAAGCAGTAGCCTGGGTGATCGCGTTCTCACTGTCTCCAGCAGCCATGGTGGGAAGAGCCTGTATCATCATCCATGCCGGGTTGTTGGTGTATTCCACGGTGAGTTTGGCATCGTCCACTCTCTTCGGGAATAATTTGCCAAGATTAATGGAAGTGGTTTGTGGACCATTCTGAGTGAACGGCATGGTGCGTGTAATCAGTTCCTTGCTTGGCAGTACGGGCAGGTAATGCTGCTCTCCATCAGAGAACCCCTCTCCCTTGGCTATGATACGGCAGACGAGCAGTCGTGCATCACCTTCTACATCGTAGTCGAAGGTGGCGCTAGTGGTTTGGTTGGCTTCCAGGTTGAAGTCATGTGCTTGGGAGAAAACGACAGCCTCGGTCTCGGGATCGATGAGTTCCATGACAGCCTTTCCGCCAATAGTCTTATCTGTAGTATTAAAGATGCGGGTGGTAACCTGAGCCTTGTCCCCAAGTCTGACGAAACGTGGCACATTGGGTTGCACCATTACGTCTTTCTTGGCCACCGCCTCCGCCTTGATGGCACCATTGTTAAGGTGTATGTCAGTTGCAAGTCCAATGAACTGCCATGTGGTGACCGACTCTGGGATTTGGAACTTGAGCACCATATTGCCTTCCTCGTCGGCAGCCACCTTCGGCATGAAGAAAGCTGTCTCGTCGAGATTTTCCCTCACTTGAGTAGCATCTGCCTGTTTCTCCTCTCCATCGCCAGGCAAGCCACTGAGCCTCATTGTTGAGGCTTCATCCATCTCTGCAGAAGAGTTTACAACAACCACTTCTGCCAAACGATTGTTCAAAGCTACCATGTCAGCTGATGCAGCCTGGACTTTCATTCTGACCTTCCCTCCTTCAACAGGCATTGCCATCGGCATTTCATCATATTTGTCATAGTGCGGCTCCCACATGTTAAACAACGTGTTATCGAAAGCAGTGAACTGCAACGATGGGACGTTTTTTCCTCTGATGACTTTCGAGCCAAACAAGCTCATGTCATAGAATTGGAGAGCCCTCCAGTAGGTGTTAGGCGTATACACCCCGACGAGGTCGTTGAAATACCATCCGTGTGATGAGATTTGGTCAAGCGACTTGTCGTAGAGGGTTGCCATGAGTTGTGCATCTGCAGGTTTTCCATCGGGATATAATGCCTTGAGCACCCATGTTTCCTCATCTCCAGGTTTGAGTTTATCCCTGAAAGTATGCCATGTGAGCATGATGCGCTTGTCGGGCATGGGTCTCTTGATGGAAAGCGTATGCGAATACACCTTCCCTTCCCTCACCCATGCGAAAGTAAGGAACAATCCTGAGGCATACTTCTCATCATACACCCAGCGGCGTGTCTGGATTGCATTGTCAAGCGTGAAGGCTCCTTGTTCCAAAACCTTTTCTTCTGTAAACACGCTATAATAAACCCTTGTGTCACGGTCGGAAGAACCAACTTGTACATACACCGGCGTGCCATCGCTTGGGAATTGGCTGCCGGAAGCATAGAACCAGTCATGTGTTTCCACGCAAGGTTTCTTGTCATCAAGAGAGAACACCACGAAATCCTTCTTCACCGTGTCTCCCATGCATACGGCCTCAATCGTGTGACGACCAGAGTTCAATGCAGGCAGCGCCACGTCGTTGTTGGCTTCAGCCGTGAAGTTGCCACCGCCGTCGATGGTGTAGGCCACGATGCCGTCGATCTCCTTCCCAGATGCATTTCTCAAGGAGAATCTGACAGGTTTCATCTCATCCTTTCGCATCCTTTCTGTCACAGACATGCTGAATGCGGTAGACTTGTTGCTCAATGGCAATGTCAACTTTGCCTCATGGGTTTCGAAAGCCTGGTCTGTGACCATGGCCTGGATGGCTATGTCATAAAAACGCACCCAACTCCATCCATATCGGTCTTCATCGTCGGTGTCGGGCATCAACATGGGAACACGCATATAGAATGCTCCCTCTTCGTCGGTGATGGTGCTGTCGACAACCAGCACTTCATCGCCGCCTCTACCGTTTCTCCACCACCAAGACGTTTCCCTTTTCACCGTATATTCCACCTTTGCTCCCTGCACAGGCACTCCGGCATAAGTTTTGGCATATCCTTTCACTTGAATGGTGTCTCCGTTCTTGTAGACCTCCTCCACGTTTGGAATCTTCACTTCGAATGTAGGTCGCTTGTATTCCTCCACCCTGAAGGAAGTGCTCCCACCGTTTGCAGTGATGGTGAATCTGCCTGTCAGTCCACTTTCGGGGAGTTGGAAATCGACATCAGCCTTGCCGAACTTGTCGGTCACCACGTATTTGGTGGCCACCTCCTTGTAGTTGGCATCCCTGAGTACGACCTCCAGTTTTTCTCCCTCCAACGCATTCGTCTCCAAACCTCTCAAGCATTCGTATCTTATCAAACCGACATGCACTTGCTGTCCAGGCCTGTATATGCTCCTGTCCGTGTATACCGCTGTATTGGTCTTAACTTCCAACGGCCTGGAAAAAGAATAACGCCCATACCACAATTGCTGTGACGGGCAATAATGGTCATCGTTGGTATATACATAGAATTCAGGTTGTCCGTAATCATTCTCATCCTTTTGATACATCACCTCACCTTTTGCATTACAGACAAGTGTGGTGTTCGATGCTATATATGAGACACGTATTTTAGCCTTCGGCAGAGGCTTTCCCGTAGTAGCACTCACGGCAATGAGGCGTACGGCATCATCGGGTTGCGGCTCGCAAATGAGTAAGACGTCACTGACATACATCAACGTCCTTTCAACGTTCACATCACTGTCTCCGGCTTCAAACTCCAACAAATAAGTCCCTTTCTTCAAAGGTGGCAATTCCAGGCTGTCATTGAAGTGCTCATATGGCTGGTGACCATTGTAATGATGGGTGAATTCCATTTCCGACCCCTTCACAATGGCTTTCCTTACTTCGGCCAAGTCGCTTTCATTGAACAAATAATACTCCTTGGAAACATCGATGTCGGTTCTTGCCAATCTCACCGTCAGCGACGGGATGTTCCTGGCATCATCCACCTTGATCATCCGACTTGTTCCAGGTAATATCATCTGGCATCCGGCATCGACGTGGAAACAAGGTTGAGTCAAGCCGTCCATGGCATTGTCAAGAGCAACCAACCTCGGCCACCTACCCCATTTCGCCTTTGCTTCATCGATGAACCTTATCAATCGCTCTGCTTTGACATCATTCACTTCCTCCAAGAATTGATATTTGACAATGGCGAGTTCACCGGCCACCTCGAGGTCTCCATACTTTTGCAAGAGGGAGTCGGCCTTATGAAGCCTGGTTGAAGATTCCTCTTTCCTGTCAGCCAATTTCTTTGGCATCCTTCTGAGTATGCTTGCGGCGACAAGGCAGGCTGCTTCCCGATTACCCTCATTTTCATAGAATTCGAGCAATGCTTCATAATCCTCAGCTTGCATGCCCAACACATGGAGCAAGTCATTGTTGAAATACTTGCTGTCTACACCCTCAGTGAGAGCCGGCACGAATTTCCCCGTCTTGGTATCAGCCAACAAGCGTTTGTTGGAAAGCGATTGTTTGAAATAGCCATTTCCGATTTGCTCCCCATTGTCGATGTCGAGAGTGGGATTGTTCTGGTATATTCTTCCCAGCAGGGACTGCAGTACGGCAGCGAGAACTTCATCCTTCCCTCTCTCCGCCTGCTCCCATTTCACCAACTTGTCTACCTCGGGATTCAACGAGTCGGGGGTGATGGCTGTAATGGCTTCTACTTTTTTCAGTTGAGCCTTGATGAGATGCCCATACTCCTTTTCCTTTGTGGCCTTATCCAATATGATGCCCAAAACCTCCAATTGAGTTTGGGGCAAGTCATCCCTGCGGGCGGCTTCCACCTGTCCCCAAAGACTCTCATATGATTGCGCAAGGATATTCATAGGAGCCAGAATAATGGTTAATAAAATTAAAAAATATCTCATCATCAATCGTATTCTTTGAATGTTTTCTAAATCAAACCATGCCGCCATCACTCACTTTTCAGACAGCCTTGACGGCAAAAAGAGTGAAATAAGTGTATTTTGGATACAAAGATAGATATTTTTGCCGAAACTCAAAAGAAAAATGAGGGAAAAATGACTTTCTTTAAGGAGTTTATTTAAAAATTCGCGTGTTATAATAAATGCGTAGGAAAGCGTATTGTTGATAATTTATTTTACAAAATGCCTCTTCTTCTCAATTTGATGTAGATGGCTGTCTGTACAATTCCCCTTGTTGCCAAGAAAAATATAAAAGCCAGCCACAATGCATGGTTGGCATAAGAATCCATCCCAATGTAATAAAGGGAGAAGAAAACAATGGTGGCGATGACAGAGGAAAGGAGCATCCCTTTGGTTGCCGTCACACCGATGAAAACTCCATCCCATACGAAAGCCGCCACTCCTGACAGCGGTACGGCCACCGCCCATGGCAAATATTCCATTGCGGCCGAAACTACCTGCCTCTCGTCTGTAAGCAAGTTGAGAAACCACAGACCTCCAATGATATATATTGCCGTAAAGAACAAGGCAATCGCACCACCCCATGCAAACACCAACCTTACCGTCTCCCTGAATGCTGCACTATTTGTCGCCCCATGGTATTTGCCACACAGAGCCTCGCCGGCGAAAGCAAAACCGTCGAGGAAATAAGAGAACAAAATGTATAATTGCACAAGAAGGGTGTTTACCGCCAATATGACAGAACCTTGTCTCGCCCCTGCGGCCAAAAAAAAGAGATTGACCGCAACAAGGCATAACGTTCGGAGGAAAATGTCGGAATTGACTTTAAAAAATTCCAACATTTTAACAATATTAAACAACCCTTCCCGAACAAAGTGTTTCGTCAGCCTTCCATATACTTTTGCCCACAGGATGATGGCGATGGCACACCCTGCGTATTGGGCGAACAAAGTACCGCAAGCCACCCCTTCCACCTTCATCCCAAATCCATACACCAATGTGAGGCTAGCCAAAATGTTGACCACGTTCTGGCTGATGGAAATCATCATGGGGATGCGTGTGTTCTGCATGCCTATGAACCAACCTGAGAGACTGTACAAGACGAGCATGGCTGGCGCGCCCCACACGCAGATGTCGAAATAGGACGACGCCAACCCCGACACTTCTTTCTCTGGGTTGACAACGAGGAATGCAAGCCACTTGATGGGTATCTGCAAAATAAGAATGGTCATCGCAACCACCAATGCCACTGCAAGGGAACGACACAGCAATTGCATGACAGTCACGAGGTCCCTCCTTCCAAGTGCTTGTGACGTCATACCACTGGTGCCCATTCTCAGAAAACCGAAAATCCAGTATATGATGTTGAAAACCATCGCACCGACGGAGATGGCTCCTATGTATATGGCTCCCCCCATGTGCCCTACGATGGCCACATCGACCAAGCCCAACAATGGTACGGTGATGTTGGATACGATGGAAGGCAGTGCCAGTTGCAAGATGAGGCGGTTGCGCGCCATCCTTTACTTTGCCATATGGTAGATGGTCACCATGTCTTCCCTTTTCAGCACTTTGATGTTGCCCAACGTGATGCCTCCATCATGGCTTGCACGTCTGGCCATTTCCTCTATTTCTTCATCGGTGATGTCGCGTCCCAGCAATTGGTGGATGTTCACAGGCATGCCTATTTGTTCGAAGAACCTTTCCATTGCCTCGATACCCTTCTCCGCCGTCCGTCGTGTGTCGGTGAAGTCATTGTCAACTCCCATTACATTGACAGCAAAACGGGCGAAACGTGCCTCATTGCCTGGCATAACGAACCGTGCCCAACTGCCCCAGATGGCAGCCAACCCGGCACCGTGTGTGACATCGAACATGGCGCTGAGTTCATGCTCCAACCGGTGTGTGGCGAAATCCTTGGCAGAGCCACATTCCATAAGGTCGTTGTGCGACAGGCTTCCTGCCCACATGATTTGCGCCCTGTGACGGTAGTCCTCGGGGTTGCGCATCACCTCTAATGCACTGTCCTTCACCGTGCGCAAGAGGGCTTCTGCGAGTGCGTCGGTGAGCGTCATATCCTGATGAGTGGTGAAATAGCGCTCGATGGTGTGCATCATGATATCGGTGGCACCCGCTGCCGTCTGGTATGGCGGAAGTGTGAATGTCCGTTCCGGGTTCATGATGCAGAACTTGCATCTGCAAAGGTTGCTGTTGATTCCTCGCTTGTCGTTGTTGGCATCATTGGTGATGACGCAGCTGTTGCTCATTTCCGACCCGGCGGCAGGTATGGTGAGAACGACGCCGATGGGGAGGCACGATTCTGGCTTTGACTTGCCTTCCCAAAAGTCCCATGGCTCTCCCTCGTAGCCCACTCCGTAGCCGATGGCCTTGGCTGAGTCGATGACACTTCCTCCTCCAACGGCGAGGATGAAGTCCACTTTCTCTTCACGGCACATTTTTATGCCTTGCTTCACGAGCGAAAGCCGTGGATTGGGTACGACACCCCCCAATTCGACATGGGCGACGCCTTGTTCTTCGAGTAACGATATGACTTTGTCTAGCAGGCCTGAGCGTTTGGCACTGCCACCTCCAAAATGCAGCAATACTTTCTTGCCACCGTATTTTTTGACAAGCGATGCCACCTGTTCCTCTGCTTCTTTTCCAAACACCACTTCTGTGGGAGCGTAAAAATTGAAATCCTTCATAGTTGTAATTGATAGAATGGTTGATGGATGATTTAATGCTTGAAGAGCCTTGTCACTTATGTGCATTGACATAGGCCGTAACCTTCTGAACGGCATGGTGGTATGAGGCCTTTAGAGCCCCTTCCGAAGTGTTGAGCAATCGACTCATCTCACTGTATTTCATATTGTCATAGTATCTAAGGTTGAAGACGTTCCTTTGGACGTCTGGCAGTGTGGCTATAGCCTCTTGAAGGATGGCCTGAGCGTTGTCTCCGTCAAAATATTCATCGGCGAGCAACATTGAAGCCACGCCTGCAGCCTCGTCCATACTGGTACCCTGGAGGTGCTTTTTCTTTCTGAGGAAGTCGAGTGACTCGTTGATGGCTATGCGGTATAACCAAGTGGCGATTTTCGATTGCCCTCTGAAATCGGGAAGGTTTACCCATGCCTTGACAAAAGAATTCTGAAGCACGTCATCGGCATCTTCATGCACGAGTACGATGCGTCTTATTTTCCAATACAGCTGCTCGCCATATTGAGCGACAATTTGCTCAAAAGCCTTTCGTTGTGTAGCAGGGTCTGCCAGAAGTTTCAGTATTCCCTTCTCGTCAAAAGCCATTCACCAGTCGGTACAAAAAACGACATGGACCCCTCACCACATTAGTTCAGCAGGAGGTCCATGCCATGGTCGTTAAAATAAGAGATCTATTTGATGGAGATTTTCCTCACCACCTTCCCCACTTTCACAATGTAGCATCCTTTGGGAAGATTGAGTTCGAATTTCTTGTCCTGTCCCTCTACCTTGACGCTCATTACACGCACTCCAGCAACATTGTAAACTTGGAGTACTTGCCCGTTTGCGCCGGCTATATACAACGTGGATTCTGTCACCGAAATGGTAATAGGCGGGTTCTCCTGCTCAAATTCATAGATTTCTATTGCAGGAGCTGCGCTGGCAAAGGCAGGCACACCTGCAAGCAAGAAGGCCGAGAGCACCAATGTTAGTATTTTATTATTCATAAGCGCTTATTTTATGTTGTCAACATGCAAATATAGTTATTTTTTTCTTTGCTTTGATGATTTGCTACGATTGTTTTAGACGAATTAACTTTTTTTAATGTATTGGGCGGTGCCACGGGGTGTCAAATTGGAATGACTCTAGAGATAAACAGGACACCAAAGTTCTATTATTTGTTCATGCACATAATGCCCATTGCCACCATCATTGCGACTTGTATTTAAGAAAAAAATTGAAAAATGCGATTTTATTTTGTGGAATTGAAAAAAAGTAGTATATTTGTAGGGTAATTTCAAAAAAGACAGACATGGCAAAGAAGATGAGAAAGATAGACCAGGGTCGTCGTGATTTTCTGCGGCGCATGGGCTTGGGTGCCGGTTCGGCAATGGCTTTGATGGCTATGGAGCCACTGAAAATATTTGCCCAGGAAAAGGAAACGGTTGATGAGCCAACCAATCGTATGACCTACCGTGTTCAACATGGTTCCGGAGAACAGATTTCGCTGCTTGGTTTTGGCATGATGCGACTGCCTAATGACCAAGAGGAGGTGAACCGCCTTGTGGACTACGCCATTGAGCACGGTGTGAACTACTTTGACACCGCTCCGATGTATATGGGCGGGCGGTCGGAAGTTCTCATGGGCAATGCGCTGTCGCGCCATCCTCGTGAGAAATACTACGTTGCAACGAAGATGTCCAACCAAAACTCACGTGCGTGGCAATTCGACGAGGCGAAGAAAATGTATGAACAGTCCTTCGAGCGCCTCAAGGTGGATCATATCGACTACTACCTGCTTCATGGCATAGGTGGCGGCGGAATGGACAACCTCAACCAACGATTCTTCGACAACGGCCTTCTCGAATTCCTGTTAAAAGAACGTGAAGCCGGACGCATCCGCCATCTTGGTTTCTCCTACCATGGCGACGTGCGTGTCTTCGACTGGCTCCTCGACAATCAAGAGGAATACCATTGGGATTTCGCACAGATTCAAATGAACTATCTCGACTGGCGCCACGCCTCCATACGCGGAGGTCGTCGCAACGACGCCGATGCTGAGTATCTTTACAACAAGTGTGAGAAGAGCGGTGTGCAGTGTGTCATCATGGAACCTTTACGCGGTGGTGCCTTGGGCAAAGTTTCCGATGAGGCAGCCGAAGAGATGAAGGCGCTCCGTCCAAACGACACTCCCGCCCGTTGGGGGTTCCGCTGGGTAGGAACTTTCCCCAACATCCTGACGACTCTCAGCGGAATGAATCGTATGGATCATCTGGAGGAAAACGTAGCAACATTCTCTCCACTCGACCCTTGCACGGAAGCAGAGAACTCATTGCTTGCCCGCATAGCTGACCAGATGGCCGGTGTGCCCACCATCCCCTGCACCACTTGTGCATATTGCATGCCATGCCCATACGGTGTGGACATCCCCAAGAACTTCGCCTATTATAACGAAGCCGTCAACCAAAAGATCATCCCTCTGCCCGAGAGCAGTTCACAAGACTTCGCCACTCGCAAGAAACAGTTTGCTGAGGGGTATGAGAAAGCACTTGCCGACAAGGCAACTTGGGCCAGCCAATGCCAGGATTGCGAGGCATGCCTCCCCAAATGCCCACAGCAAATCCGTATTCCCAACCAATTGGGGCGCATCGTGGAAACGCTGCGTAGATGAACAATGTAAGTGATGGATATCAGGTACTCCTGTTTTTCCGAACCATGTGGTAAACGTAACGAGGACACCATTGTCGCCAAATGTGACTTGGAAAGAGGGAAGGCATTGTTTGTGGTTTGCGACGGTATGAGCGGTCTTTACAGGGGCGATCTTGCTAGCAAACTCGTTGGCGATGCCTTTTCTTCTATCTGGGATGAGCACCATGGCACCAAGTCCTCCACATGGATCATATCCCATGCGATGGAGAGTGCAAGGAAAAGCCTCGACATGATGTCAAGATACAATGCCGGCACCACGATGGTACTAGCTGCACTTGATGGCGAGGAAGTAATCATCGCTCATCTTGGCGACAGCAAAGCCTTTTATCACCGCACTGGCGAAGGCCTGCTCTATGAGACATCCGACCATGTCTGTGTGAGTGAAGGAGGATGGCCGTATGTCTCCAAAGGGATTTTCAATTACGGGAAATTGGAACAACCTGACATGAAAGTATTGAAGGCACGGCCTGGTGACAAGTTCCTGCTCTGTTCAGACGGTGTGTCCAATTGCTTCGGAAGTTATAAATTGGCGGGTATGCTCCAAGAATCCACGTCTACTTCCTCTTCCCTTTGCGAAATCATAGTCTATTGTGACAATCATGCCAGCGACAACTATTCCGCCATCATGGTTGAGGTGCTATGACTTAGGAATACGACCAGAAAAGCAAGAATCGCTAAAACAACGTCCTCAAAGCCGACTAAAGAGAAAAAGATGAAGCCTGTGCCGTAAGCTCGGCACAGGCTTCATCTTTGATTTTGGTTTACAGCGACACCATAAGAGGCTCACCCTGCTTCATAATACCTATTTGCCATGTTCTGTATGGCATGTGTGTTGGGGACAAGTTCACCCCTTGCATCCTTGCTGATGAGCGTTCCAAGGTCGTAGAAGTCGCAATGCCTGCACTGTGTGGGGTCGTCTATGACGGAAGCCATCACTTCAGGTTGCACGGCAAGTTGCGCATTATCGGGGTATTGATCACGATGGTGTATGTAATTCCAAATGAGACTGGTCACGTCTTTGACGTACGCAGTCATGTCGCTAAATAATTTCACTTCCAATTCTATTACAAAATAAGGTTAAAAGTTTGACTGTTTGCTTTTGAGGGGAAAGGTTTCCAAGGTTTATGTTCATCACCCTCTATCCTATAGACGAGAAAAAGGTGAAAATGTTATATGTGATGATTGTTTTTTTGTTTTTTTTAGTTTCTGATATCAACCAAAAACCAAAATTTGAGTAAAGATTTCACACCATTTGTTGCTCATGTAATCTGTCGGCAAAATGGATTGAATGCGGGTGCATTAATGTATGTTGCTGTATTACAACAATATGACAAATGTGACAACAACCAAGCCTCCAAGCCTATCTCGTGACAGGCAGGACGTACCGGAGAGCGCTGCGAGATTGGGGACTTCTCAGTCTTTCTCGAGGATTTTCTGGATTTCCTCATCGGTTTTAGTCAGTTTGTCCTTGCAAAGCAGGATGAGTTGTTTTGCTCTTTTGAGTTGTTCGGCAAGAGAGTCGATGTCTAATTCATCGTTCTCCATCTTCTTGACAATGGCTTCCAATTCTGCCACCGCCTGTTCATATTTCAGGTTATCGGTCATTTCTTTTTCTTATTAAGGTAAAGACCTTAAATGTCTCTAGGTGCCATGAAGCCACTAGAGACATTAGAGGTCATCTTCAATTTTCAATCTTCTGTCTCTTCGTGTTTGACGACGGGATTTCTCTTTAGCCTTTCCACGAAATCACCAATTTTCATCAATTCCTGCGGAATCTTGATGTTCTGCGGGCAATGCTTCACATTAATACAATGTCCACATCCGATGCAATGATCGGCCTGCCTCATTCGTGGCACACTCCTGTCATATCCGATCAGGTACTCCCTTCTGCGCTTGACATATTCCTCCTCCATGATTTCCGATGGAATCCTTCCCTCATTCACGCACTTGTTGTAATGTGTGAAGATGGCGGGAATGTCGATGCCGTATGGACATGGCATGCAATATTTACAGTCGTTGCAAGGGATGTTGTTCAAGCCTACGATTTCCTTTGCCACCCCATAGAGAAACTCCTTATCCTCCTCGGTGACAGGTGTCAGTGGACAATATGTCAGCAAGTTATCCTTGAGATGCTCCATGAATGTCATGCCGCTGAGAACGGTAAGTACGCCCTCCGGTGTCCCCGCATACCTGAAAGCCCACGATGCCGCCGACTTCTCTGGATCACGTTGCTTGAGACGATTATACAGGTATTGCGGGAGTTTCGACAATCTCCCTCCCAACAGCGGCTCCATGACAACTGCCGGAATTCCCCTTTTCTCCAACTCCCCGTAAAGGTAACGTGCGTCGGTGTTGTCGGGGTTGATTTCTTTGGCGTAGTCCCAGTCCAAGTAGTTGAGTTCTATTTGTACGAAGTCCCACTTGTACTTGTCATGGTTTTCAAGGAGGTAGTCGAAGACAGCCACGTCGCCATGATAGGAGAACCCGAGGTTTCGTATGCGCCCTGCCTCCCTCTCAGCCAAGAGGAAGTCGAGCATACCGTTGTCAATGAATCTCTTATGCAGGTTTTCCAAACCACCACCACCGATGGCGTGGAGGAGGTAATAGTCGATGTAGTCCACCTGCAATTCCTTCATGGAGTTATGATACATTTCCATGGAAGCCTGCCTTGAACTGTCGCCGAAATTGGAGAGTTTTGTAGCAACCATGTATTTCTCCCTTGGATATTTGTGTAGCGCGATGCCGGTGGAAGCTTCCGATTTGCCTTGGCAATAAACAGGTGAAGTATCAAAATAGTTAACACCGTGCTCGATCGCATAATCCACGAGTTTGTTGACCATGTCCTGGTCTATCTCATCACTGTTTTTCCCTTTGGTGTCTCTCACCGTTGGCAGTCGCATCATACCATATCCCAACAGCGACACTTTCGTCTTGGTGCTTGGATTCTCCCTATAGGTCATCTTACCCACAGGCGGCTCCACCTGGCTCTTGTATTCCTCTTCGGCGCCCCTCACCCCTACACTCTTGCCTCCACAACCTGCAAGGGCGGCTGATGTGGCGAGCGCACCACCACCAAACAATTTCAAGAAAACACGTCTCGATATATTCTTCATAAGTTGATGTTTGCTAAAGGGTTAAACTTCACGGTGAATCAAATGTCCCTCCACATAGATGGCTGAATGAGGCCTTGCAGGGCAAAGATGCTCACATGCACCACACCCAATGCATCGCTCCTCGTTGATGGCTGGGACGAAGGGGGTGTCTTCATCGTCCTCGTCGAGAGGCACCATCTCGATGGCACCTACAGGGCAATGCCTGGAGCAATTGTCACACTCCACCTTGTCGGTAATGGCCACGCAGTTTTTCTTCACCCACACAGCATGGCCGATTTGAATGGAAGACTTCTCGTCCTCGCCGATGTGCTGTATGGCTCCCGTAGGACACACTTCAGAACAACGGTTGCACTCTGGTCGGCAATAGCCTCTTTCATACGACATCACTGGCTGCATGAGAGTCATCAACCCTGACGACGGCCTCAGCACCTGGTTGGGGCATTCCGACACGCACAACTGGCATGCTGTGCATCGCTTGGCCATGTTGTCGGCGCTGCGCGAACCTGGCGGTGTGATGGGAGTCTGGCGGCATGGCGCCACTTTGTCCTGCAACTCGGCCAGTCCTCCGTCCACTAGTTTCTTTTCCTGCGCGATAGCGGCAGTGGTGGCCAAGGCGGTTGCTAGTAGGAACGAGCGCTTTCCTACATCGACAGGCGCCTTTTCTGCATCACCCTCCTTGAGGGCCTGTTTCTTCACTCCTTTGTGGGCATATTTCAATGCCCCGAACTTGCATTTTTCCAAGCAATTGCCGCATGTCACACACCTGCTGTAATCCACGGAGTGCGACTTGTAATCAATGCATGAAGCCTTGCAGTTCTTGGAACATATGGAGCAGTTGCGGCACTTTTCCTCGTCGAAGACCACCTTGAACCATGAGAAGCGTGCGAAGAAGCCCAGCAATGTACCAACCGGACAGATGGTGTTGCAATAGGTTCGCCCGTGCTTCCATGCCAATATGCCGATGATGATGAAAGTGACGAGGGCGATGACGAATGTAGGCAGTCCACGCATCCAGGCATCCACGTGGTAAAACGCATAACTATCGGCATTCTCTGCCACAGAGGCCAAGGCGTTGTTGCCAAGAATCCATAATGGTTGCAACAAGTGGGTGGCAATGCGCCCGAAACTGCTGTAAGGAGCCAGGAGGGCGAACAGCGAACCAATCCCGGCAACAAACGCCACAACCATCACACCCAGCATGGTGTATCTCAACCAGGAAACGGCTTTCGAATAGGAATACTTGTTGCGTTTGCGGTTGAGTTTGGCTAGCAAGTCCTGCATCACACCCAAAGGACAAATCACCGAGCAGTAGATGCGACCGAAAATGAGCGTCAGGAGCAACAACGCCCCGACAATGATGAAATTCAGTGCCAGAAGAGCAGGCAAAAACTGTACTTTAGGCATCCATGACAGCCAATGGTGCATGGTACCCGAGAAATCTAGAAAGAGGCCTGTGATGCCTATGAACATCACCACAGCCAAAAAGATTCTGATTTTGCGTAGCATCAGGTAGAGGTTTTCGTAATGAGTATGATTTATCTTTCCAAGACATTCCCTCTTTCCGAGAAAATGATGTGCAAATATAAGAAAAAAAACAAAACAATGGGGTTCAGTGTGAAAAAAAACCTATCAAAAGTCCACAAAAATATAACATAGTTTAAAAAAAATGCAATATTTTTGCGGAGAAGAAGGATTTCATTACCTTTGCACGCGTTAATTAAGGATGTAGATAGGTACTGCCCTACCCTTCATAGGCACTAGCCGACAAACGGAATGTATACAGATAGAAGTCATCTCCTCTTGGCACTTTTGGCCTTGTGCATGGCACTTGGCAGTTGCCGACACAAACCCACTATGCAAGAGATGGGCGTGGTGCTCGACACGTTGAAGGCTGAAAACCATATTGCACTTTTGGAAGACTCCGCCGGTTCGCCACAATGCTATGTGATTGTAGAACTCATCACCTTTGGCAACAAAGAATACTCATCCATCAACGACAGCCTGTTGCGAAGCGGCATCCTTTCCCCGGACTACCTGTCATTGTCCGACATCCATATGACGCCCCAAGCCGCCGTCGATTCGTTCATCCAACGGTACACGAGCGACTATCGCGAGATTTTCACAGGCATCTTCAGCGACGAGGGTGACACCGAGGCTGCCACCATCGGCTACACCATCACCACGAGCATAGAGGAAGGTAAAGACAGCATCCTCACCTACAAGGCGTTCATCAGCAACCGCCAAGGTGCCATCACCACCGAATACACCCACTGTTTGAACATAGACCTGGGCAGGAAAAGAATTCTAGGACTTTCCGACGTCTTCGTACCTGGTTCGGAGAAGGGGCTTCAAGAAGCCATCACCTCCCAGTTGATGAAACAGACAAGGTGCAAGACCCCGGAGGACCTCCGCACGGCTGGTTTCTTCGTCAATAGTGAGGCCTACGCCCCAAACAATTTCATCCTTGGCGACAAAACCATCACCTTCGTATATGTGGCTGGCGAGATTGCCGACCGCTCGAAAGGTGAGATACAAGTAGAAGTCAAATACTCCGATATTAGAAATCTGCTAAAACGATGAACGAAATCCTACGCCTCTTCCCCAACCTCACCCCCCGGCAAGTCTGCCAGTTGGAGGCACTCCATGGCCTTTATGCCGAATGGAACGAGAAGATCAACGTGATTTCCCGAAAAGACATCGGCAACCTTTACGAGCATCACGTGCTCCACTCCCTCTGCATCGCCCTCGCCGTGCACCCCACCCCGGGCACCGAAATCCTTGACGTCGGAACGGGTGGAGGCTTCCCCGGCATACCCCTTGCCATCGTATGGCCGGATTGCCATTTCCGCCTCATCGACGGAACAGGCAAGAAGATCCTCGTTGTCAAGGAAGTGGCCAAGGCCATCGGCTTGGAGAACTTGCGCGCCACTCACATCCGTGGCGAAGAGGAGCGTGGCAAATACGACTTCGTGGTGAGCCGTGCCGTCATGCCACTGCCCGACCTTGCACGCATGGTGAGAAAGAACATCTCCACCCGCCAGCGCAACGCCATCGCCAACGGTATCCTCTGCCTCAAGGGTGGCGACCTTCAAGCCGAGACAGCATCTTTCCGCCGCTACGTGGAGGTCACTCCCCTGAGCACATGGATTGAAGGCGAATGGTTCAAGCAGAAACAACTCATTTATTTACCGTTATGATAAAGATACAGCGATTTGTGTTCAACATGTTCCAGGAAAACTGTTATGTGGCAAGTGACGATAGTGGCGAGTGCATCGTCGTTGACTGTGGCGCCTTCTATGAAGAAGAACGTCGCGCCATCATCAACTACATCCACTCCGAGCAACTCACGCCCAAGCACCTGGTGGCCACCCACGGACATGTGGACCACAATTTTGGAATCGACACCATATATGAGCAGTACCGCCTGCTCCCCGAGATACACGCCTTAGACGAAGACTTCTTGGCTCACCTGAACGAGCAAGCAGAGCAGTTCATCGGCTACAGGCCTGACAACACTTACCCATCCGTGGGCAAGCACCTCGCAGACGGGGAGACGTTGACCTTCGGAAACCATTGCGCGACCATCGTCCACACACCCGGTCATTCCCAAGGCAGCGTGTGCCTCTACCTGAAGGATGAGGACATCCTGTTCACTGGCGACACCCTCTTCAATATGTCGATAGGACGAACCGACTTGCAAGGAGGCAGCATGATGCAAATCATACAAAGCCTGAGGCACCTGGCACAGTTGCCCGACAACACCGTCATCCTACCCGGCCATGGCAACCAAAGCACCATAGGCGCCGAACTGGAGCATAACCCCTTCATGGACAGATGACGGAAAAAATCATCCTTGGTATCGACCCCGGCACCACAGTGATGGGTTATGGCGTCATCAAGGTCGTCGGCGAGAAAGTTGAAATGCTCGTGACGGGCGTCATCGACTTGCGCAAGTTGAGCGACCCCTACCTGAAACTGGGGCGCATCTTCGAGCGTGTCACGGGCATCATCGATGCCTATCTTCCCGACGAGATGGCCATTGAGGCTCCTTTCTACGGAAAGAACGTTCAGTCGATGCTCAAATTGGGGCGTGCGCAAGGTGTGGCCATCTCCGCAGCCATACAGCGCGACATCCCCATCCATGAATACGCCCCTCTGAAAATCAAAATGGCCATCACGGGCAACGGCAGTGCCTCAAAAGAGCAAGTGGCCGCCATGCTCGGGCGGCTTTTGGGCATCGACGATGACGACCTGCCCAATTTCCTTGACGCTACTGATGCGTTAGGAGCAGCCTACTGCCACTATATGCAGATGGGGCGCCCGGAGTCAAAAGTCCATTACAAGGGATGGAAAGACTTCGTGAACAAAAACCAGCAACGCGTATGCAAGCAACCATAAGGATCAGCAACGGCGTGGCCCGCATGCCCAAATGGCGCATGGCAGAGCCGGTCGATATCGAGTTGCTCGACGGCGAGCACCTCGCCATTGTGGGACGCAACGGAAGTGGCAAGTCGATGTTCACCGACCTGCTCATTGGCCGCCATCCCCTCCTAGGCTGCGATCCTGAATACGACTTCAGCCCCAGCACCCGCCCGCTGGCATCAGACAACATCAAGCATATCACCTTCCGCGACTGCTATGGAGGCGACAACGATACCACCTACTACCTGCAGCAACGTTGGAACCAACATGACATCGACGAGGAAACGCCGACAGTAGGGGCACTCCTTGAGGATGCCTTCATGCTCACCGGCAGCGACACACCAGAGCGTCGCAAGTGGCAGTTGCACATCTTTGAACTGTTAGGATTAAGCGAACTACTCGACAAGTATGTCATCCTGCTGTCTAGCGGCGAATTGAGGAAATTCCAACTGGCGAAGGCTTTGTTTTGCGCGCCTCGCATACTGGTGATGGACAACCCCTTCATAGGGCTGGATGCGAAAACACGAGAGCAGTTGCGCGACACACTGCGCACACTCGCCAGGGAGCATACCCTGCAACTCATCCTCGTCATTGCCAAGACTGATGACATCCCCGACTTCATCACCCACGTGGTGGAAGTGAAGGACATGGTGGCGGGAAGGAAAGTCACCCTCGGTGAATACCTGGCTACCAAGAGTCACCGCCCTGCCCATGTGTTGTCGGCGGAAAAGGAACGAGCCATCGAAGGTCTTCCTTATAATAATGAGGAATATCACGCGCACGAAGTGGTGCATCTCCACAATGTAAGCATCCGCTACGGTGAGCGCACCATCCTCCATTCCCTCGACTGGGTGGTTCTCAACGGCGAGCGATGGGTGCTCAGCGGCGACAACGGCTCTGGGAAATCCACCCTGCTCAGCCTGGTGTGCGCCGACAACCCTCAAGGGTATGCCTGCGACATCACGCTGTTCGACATCCCCCGAGGTTCCGGCGAAACCATCTGGGACATCAAGCGCCACATCGGCTATGTGTCACCAGAAATGCACCGCGCCTACAAGAAAGACCTGCCTGCCATACGAATCGTGGCCAGTGGCCTGAAAGACTCCGTGGGGCTGTACGTCCGACCTTCACAAGAGGAATATGCCACCTGCCAATGGTGGATGGACATCTTCGGCATCGGACATCTTCACGACCGCACGTTCTTGAGCCTGTCCAGCGGTGAGCAGCGCCTTGTGCTTCTTGCTCGTGCGTTTGTCAAAGACCCAGAGCTGCTCATACTCGACGAACCACTCCACGGATTGGACGACGTCAACCGGCAACTGGTGAAAGACATCATAGAGGCTTTCTGCCATCGCCGCAACAAGACACTGGTCATGGTGACCCACTACGAGGAGGAAATCCCCCCATGCGTGACGAAACACCTGCATTTGGAAAAGAATTAATTCATACCAACGAACATATACAATCAAGACATGATGAAACGTATACTTTTCACATTAACCCTCCTTGCCATCGTGGCAGGAGCATCCGCACAAGATGCCTACAACGAGGCCATCCGCATGGCCAAGGAAGTTGCCGATGACACCAGCAAACCCCTTGACGACCGCAAAGTGGCCACTTTCAAGAAAGACGCCCTTTACTACCTTGGCCGTCAGGCTTACAAACTCACCCCTGACAGTTCGGTGACGATGCTCGACTACCAAGCCTTGGCGCTGTTCCAGTTCATCAACCTGTTCTACGGCAGTTACAAGATGTCCCCGAAGAAAGACCGTCCCGCCATTATCGATCGTTTCAAGAGGGTAAGCCTTGCCCATCCTCGTTTCAACGATCCTGACAAGGCATATGTGCTGGCCTACATCACCACTCCTGGCTATATCACCCAATTCTCCCTCGACACCGACTGGGTGGCCGCCTATAACGACATCCGAAAGAGAATGACCCAGAAATAGGTTGCTGTCTCCCTGTTTTCAACTTTTCCATGACACGACTTTTCCCCACTCCGTCAAGGTGTGGGGAATAGACATATCATTATAAGAGGAAAGTTGGTTGAAAATAATAGAAAAAAACGGGATTAGGGTGAAATATCAGGAAAAATCATTATTTTTGCATCTCAAATGGAATTGAGAGTTCTACACTTCATACCCTATGTGCCCGAAGATGCGGGCATGGCCGCATTCCTCGACAAAGTCCTTGCCTCGATGGGAGAAGAGTGCGAGGTGCATCTTGCCATGCTCACGCCCGAACTCAAACTGACAAAGACGGTGGACGGTACTGCAGGTGCCGATTCGATGGAGACCGTCTCAAATGCTGAGATATCAGAAGGAGCAGACAGGAAATACTCCATCCATTGCATCGGCACGGGCAATCCACAATATGGCAAGAACCGCCCCGTCAACCTTCTCGCCCTACAGAAGCGTTTCTTGGAAATCCTTTATTCCCTCATGCCGCAAATCGTCCATGTGCACGGCAGTTACCACTATTTCAATTCCCGCATCGCTCTGTGGTCCCGCAAGCGCGGCTTCCCCGTGGTGTTCTCCCCTTACGGCGGTATGAACCCCGACTACATCGAATCGCAGTATGGCATGCGCACATGGAAAATGATATGCTACCAAAAGGCTATGACCCGTGGGGCGTCTGCCATTCTCACCTCCGACCCCAAGGAGAGTGAATATGTACAGCACGAGCATCTTACCGACAGAGTGGAACTTGTTTCCGATCCTCGCATAGACCAGTACTTTGGCGAGGAGAATTATGCTCACAGCACTCTGGTGCTCTACCAGAAAGTGCTTGACAGCGACAAGGGGGTGCACATCGACCAAAAGAGCCGCGAAGCACTTGGAGCACTTCTACACCTAAGCCTTAGCGGTAGCAGTGAGCAACATCCCTTATGTTCTGAGGACATTCTCAACCTGCGCAGTATCACTCCCAAGCAATGGCACGACATCCATCTCTTCGCCTTGGAGCAAGGCGTCACGTCCAATATGGAAGAGGGAGCTGCCAAAGCACAACTCACCATCCCCGAGTTTCACAAGGAAACCCATCCCACCTTTGAATTGCGCATCCCCAAGGACACAAAGCCTTTGGACACCACCATTCTCACCCCCAACCCCATGCTTCGACGGATGCAGGAAAACAAACTCCGTGACTGTGACGAACCGACGCGCAACACCTGCGTGATGCTACTCAACCTCCGTCACCTCCTCCGACAAGACACGGCGACACTCCGACATCTGTGCGACCTCACCGCAGTCTTTCGTTTCGACGCGATGGACGAAGACCGCCTGGCCTTCCACCTGAAGGAACTGAAACTCTACCAATTCACCCGCCGCATTTGCCAGGTGCTTAGTGAAACCACCTACCTGGACGAAGGATACATGCCTGTTCCTGCACTCGACGACCGCGGCACGGCCAACATCAGAGCACACCTTATGAAATACTGAACCACCTATACATACTATGAGCAAGAAGACACAAGACATCATGCAAGACCTGCGGTATCTTCAATTGTTATCGCACCGTTTCCCTACCATTGCCGAGGCAAGCACCGAAATCATCAACCTGCAAGCCATCCTCCAACTGCCCAAGGGCACGGAGCACTTCCTCGCCGACATCCACGGCGAGTTTGAGGCTTTCCAACACATCCTGAAGAATGCCTCAGGCAACATCAAGCGCAAGGTGAACGAACTTTTCGGCAACCAAATCAGGGAGTCGGAGAAAAAAGAACTATGCACATTGATTTATTATCCCCGTGAGAAACTTGAACTGGTGAAGGAGAAAGAGGAGGACATCAACGATTGGTATCACATCACCATCCACCACTTGGTGAAAGTATGCCGCGACGTATCGAGCAAATACACGAGGTCCAAGGTAAACAAGATCCTTCCACCAGAATTCAGCTACATCATCCAGGAATTGCTCCACGAACGTACAGAAGACGTGGACAAGACAAATTACGTGAGCGCCATCACCGACACCATCATCTCCACAGGCAGCGCCGACGCATTCATCGTTGCCATCTGCAATGTGATTCACCGCCTCGCTGTCGACCAGCTCCACATCCTCGGCGACATCTACGACCGTGGTCCAGGTGCCCATCTCATCATGGACACGATGCAAGACTACCACAGTTGGGACATCCAATGGGGCAACCACGACATCCTCTGGATGGGTGCCTGCGCTGGCAATGAAGCCTGCATCTGCAACGTCCTACGCCTTTCACTTCGCTATGCCAACCTTGTCACGTTGGAAGAAGGCTACGGCATCAACCTGATGCCCCTTGCCACCTTCGCCCTCGACAACTATGGCGACGACCCCTGCGAGGAGTTCATTCCCAGGACCCTCGGTGAGAACACGATGGATGACAAAAACCGTATGCTCACCGCCCGTATGCACAAAGCCATCTCCATCCTGCAATTCAAGATTGAGGCACAATTGGCTGCCCGGCATCCCGAATGGGACATGGATGACCGCGACGTGCTCAGCCAGGTGGACTACACCCGTGGCATCATCACACTCAACGGAGAGGAATACCAGCTCAGCAGCAACCATTTCCCCACCATCGACCCTGCCTCACCCACAACTCTTACCCCTGGCGAGCGCCAGTTGATGGACCGACTGCGCCACTCTTTCACCGTGAGTGAGAAACTACATCGCCACATCCGGCTTATCCTGCGCCATGGGTGCATGTACGCCGTCATCAACAACAACCTGCTCTTCCATGCCTCCGTCCCGCTCAACGCCGACGGCTCGTTCAAGGAAGTTGAACTCTACAACGGCAGGAAATTCACGGGTATGGACTTGATGCACCATATCGGCATGCTCATCCGTTCCGCTTTTGAAAGCGACACGGAACCCGACGAGCGCCAACATGCCATCGACTATTTCCTCTACCTATGGTGCGGCAAGGACTCACCCCTCTTCGGCAAGTCGAAGATGGCCACCTTCGAGCGCTATTTCCTCAAGGAGAAAGAGACACACAAAGAAGAGAAAGGATACTACTTCAAGTTGCGTGACAATTCCGACGTCTGCGACCGCATCATGGATGCCTTCGGTGTAGAAGGCCCCAACCGCCACATCATCAACGGCCATGTCCCGGTGCACGTGAAGAGAGGAGAGAATCCCATCAAAGCCGACGGAAAACTGATGGTGATTGATGGCGGTTTCTCCGAAGCATACCACAAGGAAACAGGCATCGCCGGCTACACCTTGGTATATCACAGCCGAGGTTTCCAACTGGTTCAACACGAACCCTTCACTTCGGCCCGCGACGCCATACTTCGAGGCACCGACATCCTAGGTACAACCCAGATCGTGGAGATGTCGACACATCGCATGCGTGTGGCTGATACTGACAGAGGGGCGGAAATCCGCCTTCAAATCGCCGACTTGGAAAAACTGCTTTACGCCTACCGCCACGGCATCATCAAGGAAAGCGACAGACGCAAATTATAGGAATAATCACAACCATCGGAGTTTTCCGGCTGCTTGGAGTGTTCAGATTAGTCAGACCATCATGGAAATCATCAATCACAACCCTTATCGGCTGCTAGGCATTTTCGGGAACTTGTCCATACGCGACATCGTCTCTCAGGCATCGAAGATGAAAGCCCATATGAAAGTGGGGCAAACCATTGACGCCCCCCTCCAAATGAACCGTTGGCTTTCAGACTTGGTGTTGACAGAACAAGAAGTGAAAAGTGCTGAAGACCTTTTAAGAAATCCTTCTGAAAAGGACAGGTATGCCATGTTCTGGTTTGAGAAACATAATGATGAGGATGAACAGTTTGTCAACTTGTTCTCCGAAAAGAAAGTTGATGAGGCCATGGCCTGCCTCTCCGGGCGTAACGACCATGCTGCCCTCCAAAACATGCTGACGGCCGGGCTTATTATGAATAATTGGCAAGACGTCCTTTACCTGGCAATGTGCCTGCATAAGAAAGAAACAGACATTAAACTCTTTCTCGACACCCTTTGCCGAGAGGTGAACATTTCAGTCCTTCGCAACTCTTTCAAACCCCTATCCCACTCTGCTAAAGACGATGCCATTACGGCGATGTGGCAGCAGCAGATAGACGAGAAAGCTTCCGACTACCACAACCGATGCCTTGAAGACTTTTATAAAAAGGTGGTAGGTATAAACCCAAGGCACACGGAAGCCATGAAAGAAACGCTCGAACAATTCCTTCCACTATCAGAACATATCGAAGCTTTGAAAGACATCCTTGGGGAAGACAATGCCATCTATCAGGCAAGAGCCGAGAAGTATATCGAAAAAATCTGGAGCTTTACAGAATTATGTCTGAGCAACAAAGCAGGCAATATCTTCATCCTCCCCAAAATTGCGAGGAGATGCAGGGACTTGGCTGTCATGGAGGCCACCAAGAAAAGGTTTGACAATTTGGCAAGGGAATGGGAGAAAGCCTACCAATCCTATTTAGAAGACATTGAAAAAAAGGAACTAGAAACACCCGAAGAAATCAAGGAAGAAAGTGTGGAGGAACCTTATGAAAATGTAAGCTTGAGGGAAAGATTTAAAGTCATTCCCTCTAGGAAACACCAGCTAACAGCGTCTATGGCCTTGATGAAGAAATTGGGGTGCATCTATCTGTTCATTTTCTGGCTACTGGTGCTCATCGCATGGATGTTATTCCATTGATGAAGTTGCGACTAGCCGCAACCTACATTTTCTCCACCAACAATTCGTCTGCCTTCAGCGTGACTCTCAAGTCTTTCTTCTTGATTTTCAATATCTTGGAGTGTCTCTTGCCATTAATGAAAGCATTCACAAAAATGGTGTTTGCCCCCTTGGTGAGGTTGTGCAAGCGAATGGCATCACCTCCTTCTTGGGCAGCCTCTACCCCCTTCCCATCGATGAAGAATCTGACCACCTGAACCAGAGAGTGGTTTTCCTTTGCGACAAAGGAAGCTTCAGAACCGTTCTCCGTGATGGTGCATCTCGGAAAGAACACAGGTGCACCAAAAGGCGTCATGACATCTTTTAGCACGCTTTGTCTTTCCCCCGCAAAACGTGCAAGCAGCAGGAATGCGGTGCTGTCTGGGTCGAAAGCCAAAACAGCATTCCATCCATCGGCGGTTGGGAGTTGAATGTTGAGTTTCGCCAACTGTGCAGTGGTCTCTGCATCGATGTTGGAATAATAAACAAAAGCTCTGCGGTCAACGACATCACCCTTGGCCACCTTCCTGGCCTCATCGGAAAACGATGAATAGAGTTTTGAGGTCATGATGGAATTGTAAGGGTTTTTCTCGCCGAACGCCATCTGCTTGCGCCCCAACGACACCACGCCCAACATATTGTCGATATTGAGCCATGGTCCAAACATGGTGGTCATCACGCTGCCATCAAGCAGTAGGTCGCCGTCTGCGGTGTGGAAAGTGCGCTTGGTTTTTGTCAACTCGTCCACGCTGATGGCCATCAGTCCTCCTCTTTCCTTGACGATGGTTGCACTGTCGTTCGCTTGCACGAGGTCGGCATATACGACGGCATTTCCCGGGGTGGCATAGAGAACGAAGCGGTTGTTGAGGGTGGAATCATTGGTGTTGATTTCACCATTCATCACAAAACTGTTGCCATCCAACCGACAGTTGTTTCCAACGACGGGTACGGCATCGGTGCTCATGCCTTGCACCACATACCATCCGAGGAAGTTGCCTGTGTTGTTGAGTCTGAAGGGCATGACGACCTTGTTCTTGTCCACGGAATTGGCAGCAATATACCCGGTGTAACTTTCCAAGCCCTTGCTCCATGAGAAAGTGACAAACCGATGCTCGTTGGCCGCCCTCACGATATTCTGAGTGTAGAACACCTTTGCCCTGCCATATTCACGGTTGAAGCAATCCCATTCCATCGGTTTCAGTCCTGCGGTGGGCATCATCTCATGCATGAGCCACGTCATCATGACGCGATGCGCCTGAACCCCCATCCTTCTTGCCCCCACGTCTGCCCTGAGCAACCAACTCCCGTCGGTGGTGGTGGTCTGCCTTGCCTTGATCATCTTGTAAGCAAGGTTTTCAAGCATCAGCGCCTTTGGGTCTCTCAAGAAGCAAGCGTTTGTGCTGTAGGACGTAATCTGGTCGTAGAGGAAGAGGCTCCAGTCGTTGCCATTGGGCATGGCAAGTTCTCCATCTGCCAGTGCCAACCAATAGAGCACCTTCTGCATCACGTTGTCGTTGTTGTGCATCAATGCTCTGGTTTTCCACTTCTCCTCACCATGCAATTCTTTCTGGAACAATTTGAGTGCCAATGCCGCCTCTCCCAATTCCTGGATGACTACGTTTTGATAGGAGGTGTGAAAATAATCATGGTTCTGTAGAGTGAAGTCATCATAGAGGTTTTGCCCTCTGAATAGTTCCTTGATGGTCTTGCCGTCATATTCCGGGTCAATCACTTGGTTGTTGTCGGCATCGTCTTTTTGGGAATGGCAGTTGATGGCGAATTCCCTGAGCCTTTCAAACCATTTCGGTGCGAGTTCGTCATCGGGGAACAGTCCCAACGTGGCAGCTAGTACATCCACCTCCCATCCGTTCTCTTCCGCCTTGGTGTCGCCAACATACCCTGTTGGAATGGCCCTTTCCAATTCATAATTACATTCCGCCTTGAGGAGTTGATAGACATGGCTTTTCTGCGTGTCGGAAAGGAGATGCCATTGGAAGAAAGCAGAATATGCGACCGACAAGGCCCATAATGAACTCTCCCAGACAGCATCACCAACAGCCGTGCTACCCCAGTATCGGTTGCCGGCACACACCTTGAGTTTGTTGGCCTTGTGTGTGCTGTATGCGAAGACGAGGCTCTTCATGGCTATTTGCTGCAAGTCATCCCATGTGACACCATCGGGCAACTCCACCCTACCCTTTCCATATTTCACGAGGAAAGCACACACCATGGAAAGGTCGGCATTTGGTCTGACACCCCTTTCGTCACTGCCCATGGTATTCTCGCCCTTGAAGCAACCGCACGGTTCATTGAGACTGTTGGGCTCCTTGCACTCCTGAAAATCATTTTTCATATATGTGGCGAAACGTGCCAACATCTGCAAGATGTCGTCTTTCATCTGCTGTTCACCTACAAAGACGCTGGTGATCACGCCTTCTGTGGGACTTGGCACAGCCATCACCGTGGAATCGCCTGGCCCAACCAGATACGCCTCAAAGGCAGTATCCGAGGGTGTAAAGCGCCCTTGTGCAAATGCCCCCTGAAGTCGCAGGGGTGGGTCTTGTACCCGCGCGAAACCAAGCGACGCTTTGTCAACCGCACTTGCCAAAGAGACACTCAAAAATAGCAAAATGGAAAGCAAAACTGTTTTCATAAGGGAGTACTGTAGGGGCAGGTCTTGCGCCTACCCGATTGGGGCGTTCGGAGTAATAGGAGTATTCAGAGTGGTCGGGTGGAAGCCAATCAACTGTGCACGCTCTCCTCTACCGTCAAATAGAAAGGCTGGAGGTTGCATCTTCATATCAAAATGCTTTCTCATAATGCTGGAGGGCTGTGAGAATCAAACTTTTGTCGGCCATGAACGACAAGTATGCGGTTTTTACCAAACTCCAGTTTCTGGTGAGGAGCGCGATGGCGACGCATTTCTTCACGGTGGGCAAGAATGCGTTCTTATTGGTGCGCATATAGTCCTTGACAATCTCTTCATCGGCGACACCGTAGGATTTGAGCAACGCCATGGCGGCGATACCTGTCCTGTCCTTCCCCGCCGTGCAATGGAAGAGGGTGCACACACCCTTGTCCGCATTCCTTCGCAAGGTTGTCACCACTTGGTCCAACTGTTTCCTGCAGTAAGGGTCGGTTACAGTTTGACGATAAAGGTGTGGAAAGTCTGGCACCATCTCCTTGAGTTTCTCGGGATGCTTTCTCAGATTTCGGATAATGGTCATTGGATCGGAACCCGTCTCATGGGTGATGCCGACAGCCGCGTCCTTAAAGATGGGGATTTGAAGGTATTCTACATTTTCTGGCAATGGGTCGGGAAACTCGGCAGACTCTATTGGGGTGCGCAAGTCGATGACACAACCAACTCGATGCTGCTCCAGGAATCGGGCACACTTCTCTTTTGTGAGTACGCTCAGTTTCCCACTGCGACAGAACAGACCTGTTGGCACACATCCCTTGCCGTCGGATATGGGAATTCCGCCAAGCTCGCGGAAGTTCAGTTTTCTGCGAAAGCGCCTCATGGTACTATTGTCGCTAACCCCGAGCGCGGTGATGATTTCATTAACTACTTCATCAGAGTCAGTCAGCATAATAGGCTGCCCAGTCCATCAAGTCCTGCCTGACATATCCTACTTTCCCCTTGACCTTGATTTTGTACCAACCTTTTGTTTTTCCTATGCACTCGAAGGAATTTTCTGGATAGTCTTTATTGCTATCTGCTTCAGTGATTTTTGCAACGACGGCAGTTTTCGTGGAAGGTCCTTTGCGCACATTGATATTGCCGGTCACTCCGGATTTGCGTACAACAAAGCCCTTGCCTTTCTCCGGCGTCCATACCTCCACACGCCCCTGCGTCTTCAATATTACCTCTTCCCAATCCAAGGGATTGGCAACGTAGGTGGAGTCGGTCTCTCTCACAAACTTCCCCACCAATTGTCCTTCGTTGGTCACCACGACCGTCATCCGGTCGGCCTGCGCAAACATATGGCATGCGACGAAAACAAATGCCATGGATAAAAAAATCCTTTTCATCTCTATCAGTATATTTGTTAAATTGTTTTTGGGTGTACAAAAATAATCAATATTTTTGCCATTCCATGGATTTTTCATAATTTTGTTCCTAAAAATGGGAAAAAACACTTTTGACATCCGGTACACACCCATTCCGACCATCATAAACTCCGCCATGCCTATGAAACGAATCATCATTTCACTGTTAGCTTTGTTTGCCGTCACCCATCTCTCAGCAACGGAGGTCGTACAGACGGAAAACCTCACTTTCTATTATCCCAATTTCCACTCCATCGACCTGGCATTGGGAAGCATGCCGTCGAGCAGCGACTCCAGAGTGACGTTCTGTTGTGAGGCCGCGTTCACCGGTCAGCGATTGGCATCGTTTGCTCATACCAACGTGGCAGATGCACATGTGAGCGGCGGGACATGGCACAAAGGCTACAACTGCAGGGCCAACACAGGTGCATTTGTGTGGTATGGAGACAAATGGGCGTTTATGAACAAGACGACTTTCCTGAACACCCGCCCCGTCTGCAAGATGGCCTTTTGCCAGTATCTCATCATACTCAACGGCAAGCAGACCCCGATGTGGGAACGCATGCGGAAGAACAAGACACGGTATCGCGCACTATGCGAGAAGAACGGACGCCTCTGCCTGGTGGAGTCAAGAAAGGTCGTCACTCTCGAATATTTTACCAAATGCCTGGTCGAAAACCTCGTCACCAACGCCATCTATCTGGACATGGGCGCTGGTTGGAACTACGCTTGGTACAGGGATGACGCTGGGAAGGTAAAAGAGTTGTTCCCGGAAAGCAAACAGGCCTCAGACTATAAGTTCCGCACCAATTGGATTACATTTTATAAGTGAAAATCGAATTATTGATTCCTTCAGCAACACCAATTGAAGCATCGACATTCTAGGCGTTTCGAATGAGCTGCTTCCTATATTCCTATATATATTCCTATATGTAATATCACTTTCCATTCAGAGGTAACTTGCAAAAGTGGTTCTTTATACGTTATACGGTCTTTCCTGTGTGAATTGGATTGTTTATCGGTATCTGAACCTTGACCTTGATGTGTCAGAATTTAATCTTGTTGAATCCTTCCACCAGCGATTTGATCCATCCATACCAATCTCTCGGAGATGTCCATACATGCTTCCAATGCCAACCATCACTGGCACGGAATATCTTCTCGTGTCCATTTTCCTTATAGGTGGAATTGGGATATAGGCTTTTCTGTTTGAAGTCTGACACCCATTGCTCCCCATCATAAATGGCGATATGACCGAAACAGCTGTGTTCATTTTGGGGCAGAACGGAAATGTCGCCTTTCATGGGCTTATACCCTTTTGAAGGGATTTCCTCGAATCCCATCTGTGGCAAGGTCTTTTCGTAGGCATAAGCGGGAATGAGTCCAACACGACAGCCTCCGCACCACATAGCCTTCATCACATACCAGGCGCACATGGAACGTGATTGGGGAGCCGAGTGGCTTGTCACATAGGCAACCGTCTTCTCATTGTCGTAATGATATGGCAGGTGGTTCCAAATGAGGATTACGGCGATTGCAAACATGAAGATTTTTGTTTTCTTTTTCATTTTTACGATTCTTTTTTGTATTGTTGAATTTGTTTTTGGAATAACGATATAACAGCCAACAGATGATGGCGTCAATCAAGAAGAAAATGACGAATATCAAGATGTTGATGGTGACGTAGCCAGACCAGGTGTTTCCTGACATGCTCTTTAGTTCACCTACACATAGGCTGCACGCCTCTCCCAGGGTGAGATGGATGTAGTGCGACCATACGGCAATGGTCATGGACAGATTCAGCACGAACCATGTTCCGGAGAGAAGGAGAGGCAGGTATTTGTGCTGAGGTTCTTTTCTCGACAGACGGACACTAACCCATAGGGCCGGCAAGGCGAATACGGTAGGAAGAAGAGACTGAAGATAGATGTTTCCCAAAACACAGAATTCCATATATGACACACCTGCCATGAGCGACAACTCGCACATGATGGCACAGCATACGGCATACAAACCCTCCATGGCATTCAGTGGTGAATAAATGCTGACTGCAATTCCTACACCCGCAATCAGCAGCATCCATATCACTACTGCCCACCGCTTCAGCCAAGGCAAACAGGAAATGCCGTTTCCTGCAAAGCACGCCAAATGCCACAATGGCGGTGAGGAAATTGAGAATGATGAAATAGTTCATATCAAAAGCCTTTATTTTCTGTCAAGGTCTGCATCGTGCATAACGCTGTTGTTCGACACTGCGGGTGGTGCCTGATTGACTAAGATTGCTGATGAGTTGTGCATAATTGATTCATTTAAATGGTTGGACTATGTTTTCTAATACATAATACCATTTCAAACTCTGAAGTAATCAGCTGAGGATATCCACTGTATCAAATATAACTTTTTTTATGAATCAAGTAAAAATTGATTTTTATGCATTTTATCCTTGATGTCTAGATACAGCAGTTATGGCGCATTTACCTGCTGAAGGTGCCACGTTGGCAATCATGGTATCAAAACCTATAGTAGATGAGAATGGAAACTATGAATTCTTAGCGGATGGCGACCTTGCCTTTGGCCTTTTCCCCGCAGCCTATATCCCCTTCATTCCTGACGAGACCGGTTTGGTGGAATACAACAAAGACGGGACAGAGATTGAACTCACCTATGAGAAAGGACCATCGGCCGTGGTGGACATCCATTGGGGAATGGAGAAAACACTCGATTTCTATAAAGAAGTGTTCAACCGTGACAGTTATGACGATGAAGGCGCCCCTGTATACAACTTGGTCTTTTTGAACAACGATTCGGAAACAAATCTCTTTGCCATACAACTTGACAATGCGGCGGCGGCGTATGGCTGGGCACCCAATCCTATGATATATGGCATGGAAGACAACACCCAGAAGCCCTGCGTCGAGCTTTCTGTGATGACCCATGAGTTCACGCACCTCGTCACCGGATTTACCGCTGGGTTGGAATACAGGGGTGAGTCGGGAGCAATCAATGAAGCTTTCTCCGACATGATGGGAATCAGCGTCAAGAAATATGCCAGAGGGGATGAAGGAACTTGGTACATCGGTGGAGACGATATGCTACTCGAATATTCCAACATACGCGACATGGCTCACCCGGAGAATAGCATGGACGGGGAAACGCCTGCCCCTTCCACCTATAATGGTGAATACTGGGTGGACACCGAGGATATTTCAGAAGATACTGACAAAGGTGGCGTTCACACCAACAGTTCCGTGGGTAACAAATGGTTTTTCTTGGTCACCGACGGTGAGAAGGGAGTCAATGGCGACGATTTCGAATATGACGTGAAGGGCATTGGCATTGAGAAGTCGAGACAAATCGCATACCGCGCCGTGGTCTCTTATGCCTCCGAGGAGTCACAGTATGCTGATTTCAGATTGTGCACTTTGCAAGCAGCAGCCGACCTCTATGGTGACAACAGCGAAGAGGTGAAAACCGTGGCTGACGCATGGGATGCAGTGGGTGTCTATGACGATGAAATGCCTCCCATGCTGGACGGCATCGCAGGTACGGAAGCCAGCAGACAGCAAAACACTACGGTATATGACCTCATGGGACGGATTGTCAATGCTCCATCAAAAGGCGTCTATATCAAGAATGGAAAGAAATATGTCGTGAAGTAAGACCTTTCTCTTTCACTGAAAAGAAAACGACGCTCCCCTACCTCGTTTGGTTGGAGAGCGTCTTTTCATATGGCAAATACAACACCAGTCTGAGGACATTTTAATAGAAACGTACGGAAATATCCCAGAAAATATTAACAAACACGTTGTAGTATCGTGTAGCCGCTTCTTTCATATCCTCATCTTCCACCAGCAATCCGGGGGTGCTGAGGTCACATTGGACGAGTTTCTCATTGTTCCAGTAATAGCGTTTCTCTTCAACATTACCTTCGCGCGTTTGGCGGCTATAGGCGTAAATCAACGGGTCTTCACACATCTCATCGGAGTTGTTTATCTCAAACAGAAATTCCTGACGCAGGTTGTGTCCTTCGTATGAAAACTCACGTATAATGAAGTAAGGCTTGTTGTTGACCTGCAGCGCTCCATCCTCAGCAGAGGTATGATCCTCATAGTAGTAGATGTGTATTACATCTGTGAGTTTGTGTCCGGCATAGCCTCCTTCGTCGTGGAGTGTGATGTCGACGCATTTGCGTTGGCTCTCTCCTTTGCCATCATTCGCAATACGGTCTTGTGCAAATGCGTAGGCATCCTTGATGGTTTGCAGTTTCTGTGCCTTGGTCTGTGCCTGTGCTGAACACAGTGCGGTCAGCCATATGAATGCAGTAAATAAAACTCTCATGGCGTTTTCTGATTTATGTTGAACTTCTGTGCAAATATAACATTTTCGGTGGATGGAAACGAAAAAAACACCCGAAATTGATTCCGGGCGGTTTTTCATATGGAGGTGATGTGGCCAATGGTTAGCTTATTCTTCTCCATCTGGTTCGATGACAAGATACATTTTTGAATGTGGGTAATCGATGACAGTGTGGTGTCTTTCAAAGAAGTCTGTACCTAGGACTCCATCAACTTGTCTTCCCTTGGTTTTTCTAAATTCGGCGTTGATGTAGGAAATATCCATTAGGAAGAGGTCTTCCGACTTGATATCCTTTCCTCCAATTTGCAACGTGGCCGAAGTCCTGACCAGCGAACTGACGGAGCCGATACCCGCTGCATAGTCACGTATCCCCAATGCTTCAAGGCCATACTTGTCTTTCTTGGACATGTCTATCAAAGTGCCGCCACCACCTGTGTCAACCAAGAACTGGCATGGCTTTCCATTGACTTTGAACGTGGCCGTTATATGTCCTGTCTTCATCTTATGCAGTTCCACCACATCATAACCGTTGGCCACCATGGCGCTGTCATTCAACTCAACAACAGGGACATTGCTTTCATTGCCGTTATGACCGGAACAAGCAAACATTAATGCCAAAGTGAATAGGACTATAAACTGTTTCATCTTATGGGAGGATGGCTATTTCCTTTTGTACCATGTGTTGGCAAGCACCAAGCCAATGATTGTTATCTGAATGACACAAAAAACGTGAACAGGTGTAAACTGACATGGCTTTCCTTTCAGAAGAAGAAAGGAAAGCCAATCAATACTAGTACCAAGACTCAGATACCTGCGACAACTACCCATAGTCTCTGCATACGAAAAGAAACTTCACAGAACATCGTATGGAGGCTGAGCTGGTAGATTTCCGAGGATGTCGATTAGATGTTTTCTATTTTCGGGAACTCCTGGCCGGGCCGTTGCCACCACCGCCGAATGTGATGGGGTCGTCATCGAGATTGGTATCTATTGTGAAGGAGCTACTACTACCGGTAAGGATGAGGTTCACCAACGCCGTCACGTCGGTCACAGTGACTTCTTCGTCGCCGTTGACGTCGGCATTTGCCAAGACGAAGTTGTTGTCACTATTGCCAAGGATGTAATTCACCAACATGGTCACGTCGGTGACATTGATTGCCCGGTCGCCGTTTACGTCGCCCGGGTAGGAGGATGCCAATTGTAACTGGGTGCGTGGGCTGCCTGCTTCGACGGCCAATGCGCATTTCACAGTCCCCAAAAGCAGGGCGAGTATAAAAAATATTCTTATCTTCATGAAGATTTTGTTATTGTTTATTTCCTATCGTATCGGTTGTATGAATCGCTTGCCAATAATTTGTTTGTCTCTTTTCAAGAGATAATCATTTTGACTGCAAAAATAACATATTATTTCCACTTTCCACCTACTTTTTATTGAAAAAATGAATATAACTGCGAATTTTTTTGATTTTATTTGCGCAACTTTCAATTGAAAGTTCGACATATGAGCAAGCTCATCCAACCGACAAACAGCCACTTCCAATACCTCATCGGTGAGATCTTTTCATAACAGCCAGCCGGTGGTGCTCACGAATCATTTTAATGTGACTGTAATTCGATGATGGCGCTAACCTCTTTTCCTAAGGAGAGCGAGACGATATACGTGTCTTCTGAAATATGATAAACGGTGGGAAACAGTATGTCGCCACATTTGGCGGCAATCCTGTATTCCACCCGTAAGCCTTGTACCTCGAAATTGTCAGGCAACAACTCCATCGCCATGCGGACATAGTTGGCATTGTTCATATGTTTGTTGTAATCGATGTCGGCACGAAGGACCCTGATAGGCTCCAATACATCACCTTCTGTTTTTGGCAAGATGATGCGACGGTCTTTGTAGGTCATCTCCAACTGTGGCTCCAGCGTTATGGATTGCATGGTTGCCTCGTCCACACGCTTCAGTTTTCCTGCTGTCTTATCCACGAATGCCCCCATGCTCCATGTCTTGTAGCAGGGATTTCCCTCTGCATCGTAGATGAAAGTGTTGCGGAAGCCGAACATCGGTTTCATTCCATAGACGGAGGTCGCCACCGTCAGCTCTTCCTTGTAGTCAGGCACACGGATGACCTCTACCTGACGTGCTGCCAAGAGTTGTGACATATCCTGCTGTTCGAAGTAGTCCTTTACTTTTGGCTCACTGTCAATCCACATTTCCGAGCAGTCCTGCATCATCTGGAGGGCGGAATAGAGCTTCAGTCGTCCATTACTGTCGCAGGTGCTTGTTGTTACCTTGTATTTCAAGCTATACATATTTCACTATTCTTTATTGTAGTCTATTGCTCTGTTGATACCCCGATTTTGGCGGCATGGTCTACGGTATTTGTGCCATGCTGGCGGTTGATGCGCCAATCCGAATCTTGGGAAGAATTTCCCCAATTACGAAATCAGTAATTTCTTTTATGGCAACTTGTCATAAAGGTTATCCGTTACAGGCTCCAGCCATTCGTTTGAGGCTCCTTCCTGCACATCTTTATGATATGTCAAGTGTTGGAACCATGAGTCCTTTGCGGCTCCGTGCCAGTGTTTCACTTCGGCGGGGATTGCGATGACGATGCCGGGAGTCATCTCCTGCGGTTCCTTGCCCCATTCCTGATACCATCCACGACCAGCAACGCAGATAAGCACCTGCACCTGCTTGTGGTGAATGTGCCAGTTGTTGCGGCAACGAGGTTCGAAAGTCACGTTCATCACACCGCCGCCAACGTCGGCCAGATAGCTCTGCCCTATGAAATATTTGCCGTATGGATTGCGCTCGCCCTTGGCCCACTTGGAGTTTAGCGTGTAACCCTCGTCACAGAGCCAACGACAAAGTTCATCGACCAACTGCTGTGAGTTGCCCATGTTCACTGCTCCCTGCTTGTGGGCAGCCAACTGTGGAGTCACACCTTCCAATCCGCTCAAGGCTGCGACGGTCACAATCTCACGGTCGGAAGCAGAGAGTTGGTTGCCAGCGAAGATGTCGCCGAAAAGGTGTGACTTCAGATAGTAGTCATCTTGTGGACAGAAAACGTAATCGAACGGACGGCCAGATAGTTGTGTTTGGTTCTTCACGCCCAATTCGTATGCCTTTCGGGCATCGTCCCATTCGGCGGGACGCGTCCAAGGCTTCCCCTCTTGCCAGTTTGACTGTTTGTTTTCAAGCACCTTGCTCAATACTCCAAGTGCGTTCAAGCTTCGTGGAAACCCCGTGTATGCATAGAGTTGAGAGAATGCCTCTTTCAGTTCGTTGATGGATACTCCGCCATCGAGTGCCTGCCTTACCGCAGGTTCCAGCCGTTCCATATCTCCCTGTGCCATCAGGCAGGCACATGCCGCCAATCCCCTCTGACGCTCCGTCAGTGTCTGACCATTTGTTGTTATCATCGTCATTATTGTGATTAAAAATGTTATAATTCTTTTCATTGCTTTTCTGTGTTACTTGTTTCTTTTTGCAGCGACCCATACTGGTTCCTCACTCATTACGGGCTTGTTGACAGCCATTACGCCAGAGAGATTGTGCGGTACGTAAGGCTCCTCCAAATAGCGGATGTCATCCTCTGAAAGATGGATGTCGAGTGCTTTCACTGCTCCCTCGACATGGTGAAGTTTGGTGGCACCAACGATGGGCAATTCCACCTTTGTCAGCAGCCAGGATAGCGCAATTTGCGTCATCTCCACACCGTAGCGGTCGGCCAGTTCCACCACGCGTTCCACGATACGGTTGTCCTGCTCGGCGGTGGCATCGTATTTGAAGTGCATGAACGAGTCTTCCTTCTGCCGCTTCGATGTCTCTCCAGGACGCTTGGCCAGTTTGCCCGAAGCCAGGGCGCTGTAGGGTGTCTGTGCAATGTTGTCTTCGCGGCACAATGGTTGCATTTCACGTTCTTCCTCACGCATGATAAGGTTGTAGTGGTTTTGCACCGAGATGAATTTTGCCCAGCCGTGTTTCTCTGCCAGTGCATTCATCTTTGCCAATTGGTAGGCATGCACGTTGGCAATTCCTATGAAGCGCACCTTGCCTTGTTGCACGGCCTCGTTCATGCCTTCAAGAATCTCCTCGGCAGGCGTTTTGTAGTCCCAGATGTGATAGATGTAGAGGTCAACATAGTCCATACCGAGGTGTTGCAGGCTTTGGTCGATGTTGTTCAGCACATGCTGTCGCCCGTCAATACCTTTCTCGATGTCCTCGTCTGTTCTAGGCAGGAATTTTGTGGCCACCACCACGTCTTCACGCCGAGCCATGTCCTTCAAGGCACGTCCGACATACTGTTCCGATGTCCCCAGCTGGTAGGCAATCGCCGTGTCGAAGAAGTTCACCCCCAGTTCGAGCGAACGTCGGATGATCTCGCGTGTCGGCTCCTCGCCAACAGTCCACGAATGTTGCCCGATGGTCGGGTCGCCGAATCCCATGCAGCCCAAGCAGATGCGTGACACCTGCAAGTCGGAGTTACCTAGTTTAATGTATTCCATCATATCGTTGCTTTTTTGTTTTCTTTTACTTGGATGAATTCTCTTTTTTTGAGGGTCGATAGGTCCATTTACCTTATGACTTTCTTACCATCAGCGATGAAAATCCCGCGTTTTGGAGCCTGAGACAGACGCTGGCCAGAGAGCGAGTAGTAGAGGCCTGTGGCTGTTCTCCTTGTGGCCGGAGTCTTGATGTCGGTCACGACACTGTAGTTGATGGCCGTGAGCCAGTTCTGAATCAGCGTATTGCGGTTGGAGCGGTTGGAGTTGTTGACCCACAGGTTTTCACTGAAATAGTTGCCGTCGGGCATCAGGCGCTTGCAGTCATTGACCACGCCGCTGATGCCGCTGCTGGCACTCGACACTATCAGTCCGACGTTCTTGCCTGCCATCTCCGCACCATGATGAAAGAGGTAGGTTTGCATGATGGCGGCCATCTGGCTCCACCATAGGGGTGTTACGATGATGATGGTCTGATAGGGCGTGAGGTCGGTGATGCTTACGGGATCGATGGCGGGATAACTGGCAGCATCGTTGGGTGCTGCTTTGATAGCGTTCAACAACTGTGTACCGATGGCATAGTTGTTCGCTTCATACTTCTGCGTCTTGTCTGCTGGCTCTATTCTCAGCACGTCAGCCTCTATTTGCGATGTTAGCGTCTGCACGATATCGTGGCAGTTGTTGGTATAGCTGTAATACACTACGAGCGTCTTTGCATTCATGGTGCTGTTCACTGTTAGAAACAAGCAACAAATCATCGTTAGAATCTTCTTCATGGTTCGTCTGTCTTGTATTTATCGTTTGAAAATAATGTTCATTGTCTCTGGTGTCAGTGGCTGGAGGTCTTGCAACTTCAGATGTTTTACCATATGGAGCGTCCCCTGCTTGTATTTCTGGAAATGGGCGGTATGGATGTGATGCTGGTAGGCTTGCTGCGAGGCGTAGATTTCGAGGATGCGAATCTGCGTGGAGTCTTCCTTGGTCTGTGTGGGGAACAGGCAGACAACGCCAGACTCCTCGGCGAGGCTCGCTTTTTGTATCTCGGCAGCAGCGGCGAGATATTCCTTCAGATATTGGGGGTGAACCTCTATTTCTGCCAAGCGGAACAGCATGCCGTCGGTTGAGCGACTGATGGTGGACGGCTTTTCGGAAGACTGACTCATAAGCCACTGCGCATTTTTGTAGAGTATCATCTCACAGAACGGTGCGAGGTCGGGCTCTGTGGATAGATATTGCTTCATGCGGGCGAGGCTCTGGGTGAGAGCCTGTGGGGCAACATAGGGATAATCGGAGCCGTAGAGCAGGTGGTCGGGCGAGGTGATGGTGAGTAGCATGCGGATGGTTTCTGGGCTATGTGCGCCGGCAAGGTCGTAATACAATGCATGGAGGTTTGCTTCGTAGTCAATTTCACCCACCATCTTGTTCGCTTGCATCACAGGCGTCAGCGACTTCATACGAGGGATGGCCAGCGGCAGGTAAGCACCGCAATGGGGCACGACAACCTTCAACTGCGGATAGCGGGCTAGTACGTTACGGCTGATCATGTTTGAGACGGCACGGGTGGTCTCTGCCAGGTATTCCTGCATGGCGAGTGGCGTTTGCACCATCACATGCTTGTTTACAGGCTCAGGGCGATGGGGGTGTAGGATTACCACGGCTTTGCGCTCGTTCAGGAAGGCAAAAAGCGTGTCGAGTTCAGGTGAACCAAGATATTGTCCTTGAACATTTGTCGCCATCTTGATGCCATCGGCTTTCAGCACGTCGAGCGCATACTTAGCCTCTTCAATGGCTTTCGAGACATCAGGCAACGGGAGGGCTGCACAGAACAGGAACCGCCCAGGATGTTCACTCTTGATACGAGCTGCGGCTATGTTTACCTGTCTCACTACTTTGGGTGATGCCGGCTGTGGCGCCGCCAAAGTTAGAACTGATGTTTGCACACCAGCCTCGTCCATCCATCTGAGATGACTCTCCGCATCGTACTTCGGCAGGGGGAATCCCTCATCCATCAGTCGTCCCTCGTTTTCTAAGGCCGACACAAACTCAGGAGTGATGATGTGACTGTGCACATCCACCACGCCTTGAGCCATTGTTGCAGTTGCAATCATCGTTGCAAGCAGCACATTAAACAAATGATGTAGCAAATTTTTCACTTTTCACTCCATACTATGTTCCCAACCTCCACGAGTGTCTATACCTGTAGCATCGGCCAACTGTTCCAGAAGGGCAATTTCCTCTGCTGTCAACTGAATCTTTGCGGCCTCGGCAGCCTCGATGACGTGGCGCTCCTTAGTGGCTCCGATGATGGGCAATGTACCCTTGGCTATGGCCCAGGCAATGCCTATTTGCGAGCATGATGCACCATACTTCCGTCCGATGGCGGTCATCTCGTTGGTCAGCGCCTCCAACTGTGGCAGCACGGGGTTGTATTTCTTGCCACGGTCGCTTTCGGCGGGCAACGGGCACTCCTTATTATATTTACCCGACAGTGCGCCCTGCTCCAGCACCATGTAGGCCCAGAACTCGATGCCCTTTTCATGGCAATAGTCAAGCACACCGCCCTTCTCACTCGAGCGGTAGAGAAGTGAGAAGTGGTTCTGAACGGCAGAGACCTTGAAACCCGCCTCGCCCAAAATCTCGTCGGCACGCTGAATCTCCCGGATGTTATGATTAGATACCCCCACACGCTTTACCTTGCCCGACTGCAGCAGGGGAATCAGCCCTGGCGTCCAGCGCTCCACGTCCATAGGGTTGTGTATCCAGTAGATGTCGATGTAGTCCAGCCCCATGCGCTCCAGCGAGGCTTCGGCCATCTTTTCCACAGAGTTCCCATAGACCTCAGCCAACTGAGGTGTGAACTTCGTGGAAATCAGAACATCCTCACGGCGTTGGAGAGGATTGGCAATCGACGACTCTCTTACCAATGTGGCGAGAATCTTCTCCGACTCGCCCATGCCATAGACGGTGGCGGTGTCCCAGAGGTTCAGTCCGGCCTTCATCGCAGCGTCGAACACTGGCTTCAAGTTCTCTACGTTAGTGTTACTTCCAAACACGGAGTCTCCTCCGAATGCTCCTGCGCCCCAGGCCCAGGTTCCTAATGCAATCTTGCTCACAATCTTCAGTATTTTAGTTTCCGGGTGTAAAATTAGTCTAAAATCGCTACTTGTTTGCTAAACATTTTACGGATTAAATTACCAAATTTACGGAATTTGAGAAAAAGTATTATCTTTGTGGTCATAAACGAGAATGATGGAGAAGATATTAAAGGTAAACACGCCCAACGACTACGCAAGATATGTGGGCGCCGAGGTGCTGCACGACGAAATTTGCGTGGTGCACTACGACGAGTTGGAGCACTGCCGCCATGCACTCTGCAACTACGGCATATATGGCATTTTCTTGCTCGAAGAGAGTCCTTACACCATCAGCTACGGGCAGGGGCAGTATCGTTTTAGCAGCGGTTCGCTGCTCTGCGTCGCACCTGGTCAGATGGGGGGTGTCAGCGACAACGGTGAGACAATCCACATCCGCGGATGGGTGCTCATGTTCTCGCCACAGCTGTTGGCGGGCACTCCTCTGGAGCGTCGCATCAACGACTTCCATTTCTTCTCCTACTATGACAGCGAAGCCCTGCAGATGCTGCCCGACGAGCAGCGTACGCTGGTCATGTGTATGAAGATGATTCGCCACGAACTGCAGGACCACGCCGACGATATGCGCCTGAAGAACATCGTGGTGACATACCTCCAGCTGATCCTGGAATACAGTGTGCGATTCTATGACCGCCAGTTCCAGACTGAGGCCCAAAGCCAGACCAACGACTTGTTGATACGGTTCGATGCCCTGCTCAAGCGCTATTATGACCAGCGGTTCTACCTTCAGCACGGACTGCCTACCGTGCGCTACTGTGCACAGGAACTGTTCCTCTCGCCCAACTACTTCGGCGACCTCATTCGCCAGATGACGGGCGACAACGCCTCCTCTGCCATCCGCCGTTTTGTCATGCTGCGTGCCCAGCAGTTGCTCACCGCTGGTCACACCGTCTCAGAAACAGCAGAAATGCTGGGGTTCGACTATCCCCAGCATTTCACACGCACGTTCAAACGCAACTTCGGTCTCTCGCCTAGCGAGTATCTGAAGAAACAATAGGCTGTCCTATACCTTCCCTCTCCTAAGGACGGGGAAACCTAATTGAGATTGAAAAAGAGAGGAAAAATTGTTTGATTATCGATTCTTGCTATTGGACGATGGCGCGGCTGTCACCATAGAATCGGCATCTCGTGGCTTAGCACCATCCTCTCGGACACAAAAAGTAGACATCGGGGCAGCGAAATCCCGTATTTTTTATCTGTCAAGATTCACCAGAGAGTACTTTTTCGACCCCAGGCCTATCTTTTCAGCATGGTCGATGGTGTGTGTGCCGTGCTGTTTGTCGATGCGGTTCAGCAGGTCGGTTGGGTCGTTCTTGGCGGTCACTTTCTGTTGATTGATGATGTCGATGCAAGCCTGGTCGAGTGCCACCGGGTCTGTTGAGGCGAGAATGCCGTAGTCCTCCAGTTTCACAGGTTCGGGATGGTCTACGCAGTCGCAGTCAATCGACATGTTGTTCATCACGCTGATATAGATGATGCCTTGCTTCTTGTTGAAGTAGTTCACCACGGCCTGGGCTGCTGCTGCCATACTCTCCAGAAAACCGTCCTGATTGCCAATGTATTCGGGTGTCCAGAGCTTGCCCATGTCAAGTTTCTCCATCTTTCCTGCCGAGTGGATGTAGGCTTTGCCGTTCTGGCTGGCGCATCCGATGGATAGGTTCTTCAGCGCACCGCCATAGCCGCCCATGGGATGCCCTTTGAAGTGATTGAGTGCGATCATGAAGTCGTAGTTGGCCATATGGCCTCCAACGATGTCATACTTGATGTGCGCCTGGTCTTTGACGGGGATGCGCATCTCGTCATATTCATCCATGATGTCAACGGGGAAATACTTTAGAAATCCGTGACGCTCTATCACTTTCCAGTGGTTGGCTGATGTGTTGCGCTCGTCCTTCTTGTCGGCTGGTCCGTTGCCGTAGGCGGTGTTGCATTCCACGATGGTGCCGTCTACCTCCAATACCAAATCTTTGATCAACTCGGGTTTCAGATAGTTCGGGTTGCTGCCCTCGCCCGTTGAAATCTTTACTGCTACACGGCCTTTGGCTTCCACTCCCAGTGCCTTGTAGATTTTCACTAATGACTCAGGGGTAATCTCTCTCGTGAGATATACCGTTGAAGTCTGTGCCGATGCGATGATTGCTGTGAACACCAGCATCATTGAAATCATAATCTTTTTCATCCTTAGGGTTTTAAAAATGGTTTTTATTCACTATAGTTGTGGTCTACGACAATGGTCACTTGCATATCTGGGACAAAAGGTTGTATCTCGTTTGTGAGCTGACTCACAAATGAACCATCATCGTGAACTGAAATATCGGGGACTACATCGACGGAGAGCATCTTGTCTTTCTCTGAATAGTAGAAGCCATGCACCTGAACGATCTCCTTATGAGAGGCAAGCTTTTGCATCACCTTTGACTGTAGTTCTGCCCGTTTGTTTTCACCAGTTGCAACGGCATAGATGCCAACGGTCATGATAATGCCGTGCTTCTCAAACATATATGTTGTAATCTTACGAGTCAATCCGTGTATGTCATATGCTGACATCGTGTCGTAAACATTAATATGGAGGGAACCTATTTTCACGTCGGGGCCATAGTTGTGAAGTATCAAGTCGAAGACACCATGCACACCCTCGAAATCGGAAACCTCTTTCTTGATTTGGCTCGTGAGGTCTGCCGGAATACTGGTGCCCAGCAGTTCGTTTACGGGTGAGGCAAGCATCTCGATGCCGGCCTTGATGATGACGATGGAAATCAAAGCTCCGAGAATGCCATCAAGGGATATGTGCCATAGTAGCATGACTCCCGCCGAGACAAGTGTGGTCAATGTGATGATGGAGTCGAACAAGGCATCCGAGCCAGAGGCTATGAGGGCATCGCTCTTCAACTGTTCACCCTTGCGCTTGACATACTGTCCAAGAATGAGTTTTACGACTATGGCCACTATGATGACGACGAGAGTCACTGTCGTATAGCTTGGCTCTGTTGGGTTGAATATCTTCTTGACAGACTCAATGAGGGAGGTGATGCCTGCGGAGAGCACGATGACGGCGATGATGATGGCACTGAAATATTCAATACGCCCGAATCCGAAAGGATGTTTCCTGTCGGCAGGGCGTTGTGATAGTTTCGTCCCAACAATGGTGATGACACTCGACATCGCATCGCTTAGATTGTTGACGGCGTCCATCACTATGGCCACGGAACTGGCAATGACACCAACAGCGGCTTTGAATGCTGCCAATAACACATTGGTTACAATGCCGATGATGCTTGTGCGAATTATTTGAGAACTTCGATCCATATCAATCCCGATTTATCCAGCTATTACGCAAAAAGGTTATTTCATCTGATTCTTTATCCACTGCCAGCATTTCTCCCAACTGGAGGGATAACGCCAGTGCCCGCTCGACGGGGTGATGTCTTTATCTTTAGGTGCGGCAATCTCGTTCCACGCCGCCCAGACAGAGGTTGGCGAGCAGGTGTCATCGCTGTAACCCCATGACATGAAAGTGGGGATGGTCAGCTGTCTGGCGAAGTTCACCACGTCATAATACTGCAGGGTGGCAATGGCCTGGTCATCTGGGATGTCGGTCTTGCCGTCCTTGTAGAATCCGCTGAAGAACTTGGGCCAGCCTCCGGCACGGTGGTGCAGGAACCCCGTCAAGTCGCACAAGGCAGGATAGAAAGGTGCGCAGACCGTAGCCTTCTCGTTAAGGGCGGCAGTGATGATGGTCAACGCTCCTCCCTGTGAGCCGCCAGTGACAATGGCGTTCCTGCCGTCCCACTCGGGCAGCGAGCAGAGGAAATCAAGGGCACGGGCACAACCGACATACACGTCCTTATAGTAATATGTGTCTCGTGAAGCCATACCACGGCGCATATAGCCGTCGCATTTCTTCTGACGCATCTCATTATAGGCATCGTCCGGCATCAGTTGGTCGTTGTCGTGTATCTCTATTTTCATATAGATGCATCCCTGTTTTGGGAAATAGTCCGAAGGGTAGATTTTCTGGCTTCCAGCACCCGGAGGGCAGAGCACCACGGGAAAGGGACCGCCGCTGCGCGGAATGGTCAGATAGCCCTGCATCCACTTTTCCTTACCCACGCGCAGACGCACAAGGCGTGTGACTAACTGGTTATCTGTAGCATCGGGTATGTCGCGAAACTCTGGCTCGAAGGATACCTTGCGGGCATCGTTCAACGCTCTTTGCCAGAACTGTTTGAAGTCCTGCGGTAATGGTGTGAGTGTCTTTATTTGTTCTGGGTCGTATGCGAGTTTCACCAGGTCTTTGGTGGTTTTGCCGTCAGAGGTGCAGAACTCATATTGACAGGCCAGAAATCCCGGTTCTGTCATCGTACCCATGCGAACCAACGCCTCGCCTCCGACAAAAAGCGTGGAGTCCCACTGTTCGGGCAACCACATCTCTGGTCCAACCTTATAGCGTAGGAAGATGCCTTCCAAAGGCACACCTCCTTCACGTGCCACGATGCGAAGCGTGGCCGACTGTCCTCTATGGTAATAGCTGTCGGCGTGGTTGGGCATGGCGATGGTTTCCACATACGCCTTGCGTGGGCTGCCAAATTCCTGTTGGAATTTCTGTGCATGCAACGTCAATGCTGCCGCAAACAGCAGGAGGGTCAAAATACTCTTCTTCATTTTAAGTAGTTTCTGTATCATTCTTGATGCAAAGATAACAAATATTTCAAAAGGATGAAAAAAGATCATGCCTAAAGTAAAAAGGGTGATTCATCTGTTGCTGGCGAGGATGCCTGCGTTTCCAAAGGCATGTCTCGATTTAGTGGCATTTAGGACCACTGTTTGAAGCGTTATCTTTGACAAAGTATTGCTGATGCCAAATATGGCAGCAGCAAGTATAGACAGAATGATTGTTATGGTATTCTTGTCTTTGAACAAGTAAATCCCGATTTATCTTATGGCCAGTTCAGCCATTCGCTTGCCTGCGTCAAACGCTTTCTCCAGATCTTGCTCCCAGTGCTGGTCACGGTATTGTCGCTTGGCTTCCTCGGAGAATCCGGCCAATTCATAACGGTCGTAATTTTTCACCTGATAGGTGTTGTAGGCTATGATGTGCTCTGGTTCGCCAAGGGCACCAGCAATGCAATGCTCCATCGAACCATAGCCCTGGCTGTTGTTCCGTTCCGGAGTTCCGTTCATTGTCTCTATCAATACCACAGGCATCCGCTTTGGAGCCGTCAGACTGTAGTCGTTGTAAGAGAGCCAGGGGAAAGCCAGACGTTCCAGGAAAGTCCGCATCTTGCCGGTCACGTCACCAAAATATATTGGTGAACCAAGAACCAGACCGTCAGCTTGTGCGATTTCCTCCAAGATGGGAGTCAAGGCATCCTTGAACTTGCAGATGTTCGAAGCCTTCCCCTTTATCTTGCAGGCCATGCATGACATGCATCCTTTGTAGTCAAGGTCATAAAGGCGTACTGTCTTCACTTCAATCTCGCTGCCCAAAGAACTTGCGCCCTCAGCAAACTTCTGCAGCATCGAGGCCGTATTGAAATTCTTCCTTGGGCCTCCATCGATAATCATAATCTTCTTTGTCATATCAGTATTTGTTTTAGTTGTTTCGTCTTCCATTACTTTTCCCAATGCCGATGCCATCAAAGGGCCGACCGCTGCCACCATCACCGCTATGCCTGACTTCTTGATAAACTCTCGTCTGTCCATGTCTTCATTTTATTGGTTCTGTCATCGAACATCAAAATGTTCATCTCTTACATTGATAAATGGATTGTACTTTCTTAAATCAACCTTGCCTGGGATCTGGGCACAGCCACAGGAGTGACTGGCAGCGGCAATCTATTTGATTAGATGTCTAGTTTCCATCCATGGTCAGCATGATAAATCATTTGGTGAGTCATTCCGCCATCGATGCAGATGTTCTCCCCGGTGATGAAACCAGCCTTGTCGGAACAAAGAAACAGCACCATGTTGGCTATGTCCATGGGATTGCCCACACGTCCTGCAGGTTGCTGAATGGCATCTGGGCCATCATAGATGGTATGCTTTGTGTCAATCCAACCAGGAGAAATGGAGTTGACACGCACATGTCCAGCAAGACTGACAGCCAATGCATGGGTCAATGCGGCTATACCGCCTTTTGCAGCAGTATAACTCTCTGTCTGCGGTTGGCTCATACGGTCTCTCGAAGAGGATATGTTGATGATGGCAGCACCTTCAGCAAAGTGTGGGGCGAAGAGTTTTGAAAGATAGAACGGAGCTGTGACGCCAACACTCATGGCATATTGGAACTCTTCGTAGGTGCATTCGTCTATGCCCTTCATCAATGGCAACGCATTGTTGATGAGATAATCCACATGGCCATATTTACCGATAACTTCTTTGGCAAACTGCTCCAACACCTGCTTGCCAGAAATGTCTCCAACGAAGTAGTCTCCATCTTGCTTGTCTATCACACAGACATAAGCGCCTGCCTTTTGGAACTCTTCAACAATACAACGGCCAATGCCCTGAGCACCACCAGTAACGACTGCCACTTTGCTTTTGAAGTTTTCCATACTATTATCCAAGTTTTGACATGAAACTTTCTTTATCCACAACAAATCTCAGATGTGAGCCTTCGCCAAGCAAAGTGTCGCCTGAGTAGGCTGCCACCTTGAATTCGATTTTCTTTCCATCAACTTTTGTCACCTCTGCAATGGCAAAAACCTTATCGCCAATTTTTGATGGTCGGATGTGTGACGATTCTATGCGACCACCAACCGATGTGCATCCCCGCGGCAATGCTTCAGCAATGGCAAGCATGGCAGCATTCTCCATCAAGGCCATCATGGCAGGGGTGGCAAGGACAGGCATGTCACCCGACCCCATCGCAATAGCGGTAACAGCATCAGTGACCGTTAACTCGCTTGTATGTTTGAGTCCTATCTCTATCTTTTCAGTCATAGTATGAATCTTGGTTTTTGCTATCATTCACCATATTAATGAAAGAGGAAATGAGTGTTGTGTCTTTCCCTTTTCCCTCTTGCAATTCTTATTCAATCGTTGCTGGATGTTATGTAGCCATGGATTTTTCTTTATTGGTCATGTCTGTCGTGCTTGGGCCCAACATGGTTCATTTATGTGATGTCAGCCAACGTTCATTATGCAAAATTAGAAAAAAAAAGCGACATGTCCTAAACAATCAGCCTTTATTTTTTGTCGCACATCGCCATAAGAAAGGCAAAATGCACGATAGCATTCTATGTTCATATTACTTAAATTGTCATAAAAAGTTTCATAGATTCAGATATAGTAGTCATTCCCCTCTTGATATCTACTAAAGTTTTGAAAACAATTGCTTGTTTTGATTTTTTATTCGTACATTTGCAACGATTATGGAGATTTGTATAATAAACCAATAAACGTAACAATTATGATTTTATCAACAACCCCTACCATTGAAGGGCGCCCCATCAGAGAATACAAAGGCGTGGTGACTGGAGAAACCATCATCGGTGCCAACATCGTCAAGGACTTTTTCGCCGGTATTCGAGACATCGTGGGCGGACGCTCCGAGAGTTATGAACGCGTACTGCGCGAGGCTAAGGACACCTCGTTGAACGAAATGGCGCAACGTGAACAAGCGATAGGCGCCAACGCCATCGTAGGCATCGATATCGACTATGAGACCATAGGCGCCAACGGTTCCATGCTTATGGTGGCCACCAGTGGAACGGCAGTGGTGATATGACGGCTGGCCGACAACATGTCGAAAATCTGCCCTAGACAGTCGGCCTTCTCCTTCTGGGAAAAGCATCTTATCAAGCCTCGAAAGTTTATGAGGTTCCTTGGCCGACTCCCTGTTGGCCAAATCTTCCTCCGCACATATCCTGATTCTTTATGTCGAGGAAACAAGCATACATCTTGCTTTCGTTCCCGTTGGCGAATGTCAGTGCGGCATCATACGAACTGGTGAAGAAACCTGACTTGAAGACGTTGAACCTCGGTATCCACTTGGTGTATGGCAATCCATCCTTGAAATATAGCTCTTCAAGTCGCGTGCCATGGTAAACCACCAACGGTTCGCCATTTTCATCAACAATTTTGGATGATTTTTTTAAATTTTCTTTGATTATTTCAATTTCTTTTGCTATCTTTGCACGGGCAGAGGCGTTTAGGACGTTGAGTCCGGGGGCTGCTTTTAGCATCTGGACACCTGCCGTTTTTGTTTTGAATCCTGTAGCAACAGCCACTCCGTCTTTGCCGATTTCTATCGTTCCTACAACAGCGACTCCATTTATTCTTTTATATACATCGAACGCTCGGCCAGATGATGTGTCATATTTGGGATTGGGGACAATGTCATCATAATTATTCATATAATACCTCACATCCGGGTTCTCGGCATTGAAACGCTCCGACAGGGGTATCACGTTCCCGTTGTCGTCACGGGTCTCCGTTTCGGCAGACTTTATTTGCTCGGGACGGAATGGGATGTAGTCGTCTATCGTTCCCTTGACACGACCATGGTTCTCTCCAGATACGTTCTTGATGATGACACCATCGTATTTCCCCTCTCGTTTCGCCTCTTCCACGATGACATCTGTGCGCACTTCCTTCCCGTTGAAAGGTATCCTCTCGAAGTCTGCACCTTTCGCATCTATCACAAGAGGATGAAGGTGTCGAAGGGCTAATCACCGAATGTTTATCCCTACCCTTCTTTGCACCCACCTGTTGTCTTAGGGACGGCTCCAAGGCCCCTCCCTAAGATTTTTAGAGTTTCAAGGTGTGGCATGGCTTCAATCTTCAATCTTCAATTTTCAATCTTCAATTTTCAATCTTCAATCTTCAAAATCTTTCCACGAAATCACGAACCAATCGGAAGACGGGTTCGTAACTGTCGAATAGGGCATTCTTCCAATTGTCGTGTATGGTGTGGTAATATTTGAAAGCATCTCCATTCTCATTTTCTATGAAGATGCAGGGCACATGCCTCGTGGCAAAGGGATAGTGATCGCTATTGCCTGCCAGTTCACCACGGTTGAGTGCGTTGAAATAATGTCTTTCCTTGTTGATTTCTTCAAACAAGGGATAGCCACGCATGCCCTCGTCGCTCACCTCGCAGTAAGCCGTCGGGTTGTTGTCGCCTATCATGTCGATGTTGAAGAGATACTTGATCTGTTTCAGCGGCACGACGGGATTGTTGGCGAAATATTCCGAACCCCTGAGATAGGCATCCTCTCCAGAGAAGGCGATAAAGTATATGTCGTATTCCGGTTGGTTCTTGGCATAATATGCGGCCAAGGTGACGATGGTGGCTGTGCCGGAGGCGTTATCGTTGGCTCCAGCATAATACACCTTCCGCCCAAGGTTCCCCAAATGGTCGTAATGGGCAGTGAAGACATAACAACTGTCGTGCCTTACCCCTTCTACCTTGGCGATGACGTTGAAACATTCGTAGTCTTTCAAGAATTGGTTCTCGATGTCGGCACTGATGGTTCTTGCGTCTTTCGGGAAGCGGTAGGGCACCCATATGATGGGTTTCTCCCCCACCCTTTCGCCATAAGCCTTGTAAAACTTCATAGGTTCCTCCCAGGTGAAGAGCAGGCCTCCATTGGCACAATCCTTGCTTTGAAGGCGTTTGAAGTCATCCCTGTGCTTGTAGGAGAACATGAAGTCGCAGACCACAAAGGCTCCCTTGTTCTCTGGAAGAGCCAAATCACGAAAAATCTTTTCCGAGTCGTAAGTCAAGGTGTCGATATGGTAAAGCGGGTATGTTCCTTTGACACCGGGCGAATATTCGCGCATGGTGAAATCGACGCCAGGAACCTGTTTCTTCCCATCGACAGACAATTTCATTCGGCCGGGGAAGGTGTTGATGTCCAGTTTGAACGGTTGGCACACCACTTCATCAACACCAGCTTTAATGAACTCCTTCTGCAGGAACCTCCCTGCTTTGTTGGCACCGCCGCGAGCATAGCCGCGTCCCTGGTACTTGGAGGAACTCAGTTCTTTCACTATCCGTTTGTAATGCGCCATATCCTGTGCATTCAGAGATATGGTGACGAGCATCGATATGGCTATCAGCAATTTTTTCATTTCAAGACGTTTTCTCTTTCTGTGCAAAGGTATGCAAAAACCCTCATCTTTGCAAGTTTTTGGGATAATCTGCAAGGTTTTGTGATGAAACGATGTAAAAGAGATAGGAAAATGAAGATGGAAGACTATCAAATAGGGAGGGGAATTGTTTTTTTTCATCTCTCAAAACATTTGTTATGGAAAAAATGCTTATTTTTGTCGCATCATAATTATTTGAATGTCATGATGAAAAAATGTGTTTTGCTATCCTTTTGCCTGATGACAACGTTGGGCTTGTTTGCAAAAGGGAATGTGGGGCGCCAACTGATGGATTTCGGCTGGCAGTTTGTTCAAAACGGGAAAAGCGTGAATGTGGACCTGCCACACGATTGGGACATCCATGCTGGTCCATCCTCTGGGAAGGGTGCGACAGGCACTGGTGGAGGTTGGTACTCAGGAGGTTGTGGCGAATACCGAAAGACGTTTGCAACACCTGAAGGCGAAGTGGTGAAATTGCTTTTCGAAGGGGTCTATCAGCGTGCAGAGGTGTTCATCAATGGTCAAAAGGCTGGACAGCACGCCTATGGCTATACACCTTTCACCGTAGACATCACCAAATTTCTGCACCGAAGCAAGAAAGAGATGAACGAGGTCGTGGTGAAGGTGGACAACAGTGCCCAACCCAACTGCCGTTGGTATAGTGGCTCGGGCATTTACCGCCACGTGTGGTTGTTGTCCATGCCGAAAGTCCATATTGCAGAAAACGGTATCTTCGTCACTACGCCAGAAGTGTCGGCTGAAGAAGCCAAGGTCAAGGTGGAAGTGGAGATAGAGAACGAATCTGAAATGGACCAGCAAGCAAAGGTGTCCGTTGCTGGATGCGAAGAACAGCAACTCTACTTGAAAAGTGGAGAGCGAAAGACGGTTTTCTTCAGTTATACGATTGCTCGTCCTCGTCTATGGTCTCCTGAAACGCCCTATCTCTATACGCTCGACGTGTCCATCAATGGCGAAAAGGCGGAACCGGTGCGCTTCGGCGTGCGCTCCTTCTCGTTTGATGCCGAGAAAGGTTTCATACTTAATGGCAAAAAAGTACTCATTAATGGCGCCTGTGTGCACCACGACGACGGTATATTGGGAGCCATGGCCTTCGATGCTGCTGAAATACGCAAGGTGCGACTGATGAAGGAGGCGGGTTTCAACCTCATCCGTACAAGCCATAATCCTTCCACTTGTGCATTCCTCGATGCCTGCGACAGTCTTGGCATCCTGGTCATCGACGAGGCTTTCGATGGTTGGCGCACTGCCAAGACCGCTTATGACTACTCGACGGTCATCGACTCTTGTTATCGCGACGACATCCACGCCATGGTGCTACGCGACCGCAACCACCCAAGCATCATATCCTGGAGCATCGGCAACGAAGTGATGGAGCGCAAGGACATTCGAGTCATCACCACCGCCAGGCAGTTGAAACAGGCCATCCTCGAGAAAGACACCACTCGCCCTGTCACCGAGGCGCTTTGTTCATGGGACCGCGACTGGGAAATCTATGACCCGCATGCCGAGGTGCTTGACGTGGTGGGCTACAACTATATGATATTCAAGCATAAGACCGACCATGAACGTGACCCGCAGCGCGTGATGTGGCAGACGGAAAGTTATCCTCGAGATGCCTTCCACAACTGGGTCGTCGTGACAGACCATCCTTACGTGGTGGGCGACATCGTGTGGACTGGCCTCGACTATCTCGGTGAGTCGGGCATCGGTCGCTATTATTATAAAGGTGAGCGCGAGGGTGAGCATTATGTTGCAGGAGGTCAGCCCGAATGGCATGGTGCCTATTGTGGCGACGTCGACATCACAGGATGGAGAAAACCCATCAGCCATTATCGTGAAATGTTGTGGAACGACACGCCGGGGCTCTATATGGCCGTAAAAGAGCCCAGCGGCTATCACGGCGAAATAAGGGAAACACAATGGAGCGTGTGGCCTACTTGGGAATCGTGGAATTGGAACGGTTGGGAAGGCAAGCCTGTGGAAGTGGAAGTCTACACCAAGCAGCCGGAAGTGAGTCTTTACTTGAACGACCAACTGGTTGGGAAAAAAAGTGTTGGACGTGACACACAGTACAAGGCGGTCTTCACCCTACCCTATCAGCCCGGCACGCTCCGTGCGGAAGCCGATGGGCATAGGGTCACCCTTGGCACGGCAGGCGAGCCGGCACGTCTGAGACTAACCAGCGACCGTCGCACCATCACCGCCGATGGTCAAGACCTTGCATATGTAACCATGGAGGTGGTGGACCGTGATGGTCGCGTTTGTCCCGATGCCTCTATTCCTTGTGAAGTGACCGTCAGTGGTTGTGCCCGTCTGCTAGCTGCCGCCAGTGCCGACTTGAAAGACACAGAACCCTACCCCACCCCTCGTGTGATGACTTGGAAAGGCCGAGCCATCATCGTCGTTCGCAGCACGACGGGGGCGGGAAAAGCCAGGGTCAGCGTCAAGAGCAGCCTGCCAACAGCAAAAATCATTATTTCCACAAAAAACTGAAATAGAGTGATGCCTAATCGGAATATTCGGAGCAATCTGATTGCTCCGAATACTCCGAATCATTAAAATGCTTATTGCTTAGCCTTATATTCTATGTCATAATAATTCTTCATATACCAGACACGACTGTTCCATTCATCTTTCTCCCAACCATCCATCTTGTCCCATTGAGCAGCTTTCTTATTCAAGTCGTTGATGATGTAGTTTTTGGCAATGGAATGATAGTTGACTGGCAGTACCGAAGTGAGCATGAAGATGATGCAGAATGACGTCGGAATCCAATTGATGCGCTTCATCTTCGTACGCAACATGAAGAAACACACGATGTAGAACCATACATTCAGTGTTGCCAGGTAAAGTCGAGAAGCTGTCAATCCGTAGTCGCTGATACGCCTGTAGATACCTATGGACATAAGGAGCAAAAGCGGCATGATCATCAATGGCAGCCAGCGCAGGAACCATCCCGTGGTTTCCTTGTCCCCCGCGTGGTTGGTGAAATAGAGATAGGTTTCAACAATGAAGAACAATCCCATCATCACCGCCACCAAATAAGATACCCCGCCATTTGGCAACTCCCATGCCAATGCTATATGACACTCATAGCAATACAGGATGATCATATAGATGGCAGCCGCGGGAATCAGGATGACTTTGGCAAATTTATCCACCCAATCACTCACATTGATGAGGCGATTGGTCATCCGCTTTCCTTTCACGATTCTTGAAAGGAAAAGGAGCATTGGGAACACGACCTGGAAGAAGATGACAATAGACAAGTAATCCTCTTCGCTTGCCTCGATATCGAAGAATATGGGGAATGAAATACTCACCAGCATGCATAGCAAAAGAGTAGGCACCAATCCTGCAATGGGTGCGATGAGGCTTGACTTCACCAAATGTGCGCCAAAGTTGCACGCAGGGATGTCATCTTCCTCTTCTCTGAACGGGAGAAACACACAAGCCATAAGGAGACTGATGAAGATGGACAGGTGAGCCGTGACAAGACCATATCCTAAATATCCGATAAAGTACCATGCCACAGCGACGGCCAACAAAAGCACATGGGCGACAACCTGTTGCCAAAGATGACTCTTGCCGGTACGCTCATCCCAGAATTTCAAAGCCATGGAGAGGAGAATGCCTTCTGCAAGATAGCAAAGGACATCGATTTTGGTCGATTCCTCCAACATGTCGGGATGCCAAACCATCGCCATGGCGAAGATGGCGAAAGCTGTCGTGAACCCGATGGTGATGGGGAAGCGTTTCGCTGTACGAATGAGGCAGTCCTTGACTGCCATTGGTGTGATGTCTTGGATTGTCATAATATGAAAATTTTTAATGAAATAATCTTCTTTTATGACTTTATAACATTAGGGCGTCATTCGTAATCATCATTTAATGTAAAAAATGTTAAAAGGAGTAATCAGAAAACACTGATTACTCCTTTTACTATGATTGTTCTGATTACTCAGATTACTCTTGTGTCTTCCTTTTTTTCGGTTTTGGTTCTGGAAGCGCCTTGCATGTCTCGCGGACGAGTGTGGCGAGATAGTCGCGGTCGTCCACATCCGCGATGTAGAAATAGTCCTTGGCTCCCTCGTAAGGCGGTTGCAGGTCGATGACCCTCAACAATGAGCGCCCTGCGTCGGTAGGTTTCACATAGAAGTGGTCGTCGCAGATGAGACCGAATATCTTTCCGTCGCAATAGATGCCGTAATCGCCAAACATCTTCTTGATGGTGATGTCGCCTGCACCTGAGCATTGGTCGGCGATATATTGTACAATGTCTTTGTCGCTTGCCATCGTTGTATTCGTTTTGATGATTACTTACCTATCACATATGTATTGAATGAATGTGGACGCAAGGACATGTTAAGGTACTTGCCTTTGACCTTCACACAGAGTTGTGATTCCGTGTCGGTGAAGTTGCCTGCCGTGACCATGACTTTTTGTCCTTGCCTGAATACGACGACAGGGGTCTTGGAGTATTCCCTACCTGCGTATGCCACCATCTCGGCACCTGGTTCGATGAAATGGCTGAAATGCTTGTATGCTTGGTATTCTGGCGTGTATCTTATTTTTCGGGTCTTTCCGTCCACCTGAATGAGTGCGTTTTGGGTCCACCCCCATGTCGACATCCCGTTATCCTGAAGGATGAAATTCCAGTTGTAATACTCATCACAGCCGTTGCCCAAATTGTCTGAAAGGAGGAAGAAGGTGTGCTCACCTGCAGCCCAGTCCATGTTTCCGTTGCCACACTCGCTTTCGCTGACCATGAAACGGAATTTGGGGTATCGCTTCCTCATTTCCGGGAGGTTTTCGCGACACTCCCACTGCGTGCCCACACCCTTTACATTGGCTTGAAGGGTAGGGTCGTCAAGGATTTTTTCCACATAGTCAAGCCGGTTGGTGTTGAACGTTCCAATCCATAGTTCCACTTCAGGATGAAGCTTTGCCAATGTTGGTGCAAGGTATTCATTGTTGAAACGCAAGGTGCCCTCAGCAGTCCACGCGCATCCCGGATAGGGTGTATAGGAATAGGCCTCGTTCTGATACATCACCTTGGTGATGGGAATTCCTTGTTCGGCATAGAGGTCTATGAAGCGGCAGAACATATTGGCGTAGCATTGCAAGTACCGTGGGTCTTGAATGAAGAAGTCTTGTGCGGCAAGGCGCCTCGGGAACACGCCGTCGCGGTCGCCAAGCAGTTTCATCTCGTCGGCATCATACTGCACTTCCTTGTCCATGTGGAGCAGATACCCCTGTCTCTCATCCATCTTGTTGTATTTGTTGGGAGACACGGGATAGTCTTGGTTGATTTTCATCCAGGAGGGAGGACTCCATGGACTCATGAAGAGTTGGAGTTGCGGACAATACTTTTGAGCGGCGCGGGCCAAGGGAATGATGTTGCGCTTGTCGCGCTCGATATTGAAGTAGTGCAACCCGAGGTCGCCCACCACGTCGTCGCAACTGTACCAGCTTCGAGCATAGTCGTTGGCATTCATCGACACTCGTCCATGGGTGAATCTCAAGTCGCCTGTCGGCGAGAAGATGTTTTTCATCACCTCGTCCTGGTCGTCACGCGACAACAGGTTGAAAGCATCCCAGTCGAGTTCGTTGAACGTGGTGCCCCACGCACGGAAAACGACACCGTTCTCCGTTCCGTCGACAGAAGCTACAATCGTACCTAGAGCCTTGTCCGACAACTTTCCTTTGGACTCAACCCAAGGGGCGTCTTCAGTTGTGGTGAATCGGGTCACATTTTGTGCTTGGATACCACAAGTACTTGCTATCATAGCAAGCGCCACCATGCTTTTCTTTACTTTTCTCATATTTATTTGTAATAGTTTTAGCGACATTAATATCTGACAGCAAAAAAGTCGTCCGTCGCATTTCTTAATGATTCTCAGTGGACAAAAACAAATCAATTCTTCCTCGTTCAGTTTTTTTGACGCAACGGCATATCGGTCAAGCATGAACTCTATTGATTGGGGCGGTAGTGGGGGCGAAGTGACACCATGTCGGCAGTGGGGAAGTCTTTCGGGACAGGCTGTGTGACCTTTCCTGTAGCGCACCATTCGGCCCCTCGCTGGAGGAGAGTTTGAAACCCTGCACATTGCATGGCAGGATTGTCATCCAGGCTGTTTCCGCAATGGCCAAGCATGATATGGAAAACCCTTCCCTTGCCATATTCCACGGTGAAGATGAGGGGTTCTTCACGGCCGGAGCCTTTCTGTTCGGTTGAGGAAAAGGCGGTATAGAGCAGGTCTTTTATGCCTCCAGGCCCCCTCATCCTGTCGTAAAGTTCGTCGGTAGCGTGTTTCCATCGGGCAGGCAGTCCCTCGGTGATGGGGTGCGTGGCAGCGCGGCAATCAAGCACAAACTCATGCCTGAAGCCGTGTGAACCGCCGATGCCAGGGGAATGGTCTTCATGCATCGCTCCATCCTTCCAGTAGAAATAGGGACCCGAGGATTGGTCTCTTCCACCCCAGCCGCCAAGGGCTATCATCTCATTGTATTCCTGCCAGTCGGCAAAAGAGTTGTCTGCTGCATGATATACCACCACTCCGCCTCCACCGCGTACGTAGTCTGTGAAAGCAGCGTTCATGGCCGAAGACCAACTGTCGCCATTGTAGTCAAGAACCACCAAGCCATACTTGCTGAAATCCACAGAAAAAACCGACATGTCTTCTCCATGGGAGGGAGACACCGCAACGTCAAGGCTGAAAAGCCTTGAGCTTTCCAATATCATCTTGATGGCCTGATGGCTGACGGGCCAATTGTGATTGTTCTGCCCCGTGATAATGACGCCTGGAATAGGCTCTTGGGCATTGGCGCAGAGGATGGATGAAAACAGCATCACTCCCGTCAGAAAAATTAGTTTCATCAAATTCATTATACGCTATTTGGGGGTTGGATGGTGGAGCTGAAGCATATGTCTCCAACTATCTCTTATCATAGTCTATATTGGAAGGATGGCTACTCAAAACAGTCAATCGACGATTGGTCAATTACTCTGCTCTAATAGATTGCAAATTTATGAAATTTGCTGGAAAAAAACAATAATTACAGCAAAAAACAAGGACACCATGTGAAGAAAAGTGAGATTAATCGTCCTCGAGACCATCAATCTTTAATTTCACTCAAAAAAACATAATTAGTCAATTACCATAACCATAATTCCATAATAATTCGTACTTTCGCATGACGTAACCAATGATTTTGAAAGCGATGAAGAATTCCGAAACCTTGGTGCTATGTAGAGATGAGTGAATTGTCAACTTATAAACACACTTTGACCAATATCAAACGAAATGAATAACAACAAACATACCCTCGTCATCATCCTGCTCGCCCTTATCAGCATGACAGCAAGCGCTATCGATGTATGCAAGTTTCACAGCGGGATGGCAGTACTAAAAGGTCGAATACAGAACAAGCCTTCCAATGAGTGGAATATTGTAACCGTGATTTCAAGCAACCTGTTTACCGACCAAGAAGAGATACATACGATTCCAGTAACTTCAGACGGTTCTTTCGAAGGCGCCATTCCCCTCACATGTTCGCAGAGTGTCATGGTGCAAGATATGGGGTTTGTTTTCCTGGCAGTTGGCGACACCGTGGAAGTGATCAAGGATGCAGGGACGCCGGAAGGTGAAGGCATGACGATTAGCGGCAGAGGAACAAGCGTTATGGTGAATAAGTTCTGGCCGGTGTTGAAGAAGCACTATTTCGGCGACGGAGAGCTTTTCATCAAGGATTTGCCAATGGATAAAATCCCTGCGTGGAAGAAGGAAATGGTAGTTCTGATAGACAAAGTGATAGCCGACATCGAGGCCGACCGCCTGCCTCTGCCCTCGGGAACCGATTCCTGTGTTACAGAAATATTGGGTGCCAGATTGTTGGCAGAGCCATTCCTTGCCATTATGCAAAATTACCGTTACAATATGACGGGAGGCACGTATCTACCAAGGAGGGATGAGTTGGGTGACTATTATGACTTCCTGGCAGGCCGTGAGAAATGGCTGCTCGACAATCCCGCCATGCTGTTTGTCGAAGATGTGAACACGCTTGTCAATCGTGTGGAGTATTACATGATGCCCGACTTCATCTTTATGCGCAACTCTAATTCGCTTAACCTGAAAAAAGACGATGACGTAAGCTACTATCGGTTGGCAGTGCAAACCATCAAGTCGCGTTATGGCATCGAAAGCATAGGCTGCATGGGACAGATGGCGTTGTGTCATCATGTCTTCAAGGATAGTGATGACGATGACTTCTCACCAGACAAGATGTCCTCCGTGTTTGCCGCTGCCATACCTCACTTCAGCCATCCTGTCGTGGCTTATCATGCATTGCAGGCCTACCGCAAATACGTAAAGCAATATGAAGGCCATCAGGAAGCCGTGGCATCTTCCTCTCCAGAAGTCGATGCCATATTTCAGCGCATCGTCGAACCCTACAAGGGGAACGCCCTCTACATTGATTTCTGGGGGATGAGTTGTGGACCCTGCTGCCGCAACATGCTTGACGAGCGCGACAAGGTGGAGCGGATGAAAGACCTGCCCGTTCGCTTCCTTTACATCTGCGACGAGAAGGAAAGTCCACGCGCCAATGCCGAGCAATGGATGCAAGACAATGCCATCAAGGGAGAGCACATATATGTGACGCATGAGGAATGGCAACACCTATCCACCAAGTTCCAATTCCATGCCATACCGTTTGGATTGGCGCTCGACAAGGCAGGAAACGTCGTCACGCAGAATGATCTGAACAACTATTTTGAAGAACTGATGAAATCAGAGTGACTGTTGATGACGTGCGTCAACATCCCTGGCTGTTTCCACAAGGCTTATGGCGGTACGTGCTTCTCCGGTCATGGCATATTTGTCTTGATGGAGTTGGAGGTGTTCGCTATAAGTCTCCGCTTTCTCTTTGTCATGATGGAAGAGCAGTTCATAGGTAAAGAGCACGGCGCATTTGATTGGCGAATAGTTGCTGTTCATCACCGTATATTTTTCCACTGTTGAGGTCCATAGTTCTTCGACAACCTCTGTGCGATTCGATGTCAGCAATTCCAGCATGACACGCTCTCCACTCACCTCCAACTGGTAAATCTGCGGTAGTTTCTTTCCCAGCGACATCAATTCCTCACCTACTTTCAAAGCTTCGTCCAACCGTCCTTGGTCTTCAAGCATGGTCATGAAATTCACACGGTTGCCAATTTCCAAAGGAGGGCTGTCCTCTGTTACAGGCTTGTCGACGAACCACTCTTCAGGCATCTCTTTCAATCGCCTTCCCCTTGTCAGTTGGCCAGCCATTTGAAGCGTGCGGACGAAATATTGCCGCAACTCTGGATGTCGCGAAAGCGTCATGATGTTATGGGCGTCATTTCCTACACCACCGGCAAGCATCGGAATCCCGTTCATCAATGCCATCACAATACCCACGAAAGCGAGCATGACGAAGAAGGAGAAGCCTACGATTCCCAGCCCCGTGGTCCGAAGCACTAGGATGGCAACAAGGACAAGCAGCACGTTCATCAAGACACCTCCGGCATTATACCAGAACCAAGGGGCGTTGTTCACATCTTGGTCTTTTGGCAGTTCCATCAAGCATTGTCCACCCGTGCCGGCAATGTGATATCGTTTCCATTTCAAACCTTCATCGGTTTTTGCCAACGTCAATTTGAACACCCTGAAGGAGAGGAAATGATAACCGGTCAACAATCCCATGACAAGATGTCCGGCCTCATGAAGCACCAGATGAATCATCACGGTGACGACAAGCCAAACCAAAGCCAGGAGGATGGAAAGTGCCAGCAGTCCATAATCCGTTCCTTCCGTAGCACTTTCCACGATGGGTTTTCCGCCGTCCACCAACCAGAAAATCAGCTTCATACTGCATAGTCCGACAACAATGCCCAAGATGACGCCAAGCAGGCCTTTCAAAATCTTAATGGATTTTTTCTTCATTAATGATATTAGGTGTTTTATTTACTCATTTAGGCTGTCGCTTATTGTTGACCGCCTTCTTTTTGTTCAGTGCTTTCCAATTTGAATGTTACCGGCAAGGGGGTTTTAACCCGGATGGGTGTGTCGTTGTTCATTGCCGGATTCCATTTGGGCATCAAGCCCACAACACGCACCGCCTCTTTGTCAAGCAAGGGGTGAACGCTACGTACCACTTCGATATTGCTGATTGAACCATCTGTTTCAATGATGAATGTCACGACGACTCGCCCTTGGATACTGTCCTTGACAGCCTCTTCTGGATAATGGAGATTTTCTTGGATGAATTGCAACATATTTCCATAAGGGAAAGAAGGACCATGTTCATAGGGCTCCCACATGATGTGGTCGACTACATCTTTTGTGAAGGAATAGGGAGCACAGTCATCGGCTATGCCACGCTGCCGATTGGGCACCGACTGCATCTGACAAGTAATGACGCCCCCTTGAAGAATGTCGGCATGCTCCAAGTAGTTCTTGTCATAAGGCTGCCCGTTGAACATCATCGTTCCGATATATCGATTGTCATCGGTGTTGTCATATGCATGGATGACCAATGTATTGTCTTGGGGTAGATGGAGTGTCATCTTTTTGAAATAAGGCGTGCCGAGCACATACTGTCCGCTGCCTGGACATACGGGATAGAACCCCATGGCCGAAAACACATACCACGCAGATGTCTGGCCGTTGTCCTCGTCGCCACAATAGCCATCGGGCTGGGAGGTGTAAAAGCGGTCCATCACCTCCCTCACCCAATACTGAGTCTTCCAAGGCTGGGCAGCATAATTGTATAGATAGATCATGTGCTGGATGGGTTGGTTGCCATGGGCGTAGTTGCCCATGTTCATGATTTGCATCTCACGAATCTCATGGATGACACTCCCGTAGTAACCCTCATCGAAGAGAGGCGGCACGTTGAACACCGAGTCGAGCATCTGCACGAAGATGTCTTTCCCGCCCATGAGCCGTATCAATCCCTCCGGGTCGTGAAACACCGACCAGGTGTAGTGCCATGCGTTTCCCTCGGTGAAAGCATCCCCCCACTTCAGAGGATTGAAAGGCGATTGGAACGACCCGTCGGAATTGCGCCCGCGCATCAGCCGCGTCTCACGATCAAACACCTTCTTGTAATTCAATGCCCTATCGTAGAAGGACAACCACTCACTCACATCCTTGCCCAATTGCTTGCCCAGACGGTATATGCACCAGTCATCATAGGCATACTCCAAAGTGCGCGCCACGCTCTCGTTGATGCCGATGTCACAAGGCACATAGCCCAATTTGTTGTATTGCTTGTAGCCCAAGCGGCCTGTTGACGACACTTTCGGATGCACGGCATAGGCGTCATGCACGACTGCCTTCCACAAGGTTTCGATGTCATATCCACGTAAGCCTTTCAACCATGCATCCGCCACCACGGAGGCCGAGTTGTTGCCCACCATGCATCCCCGATGACCGGGACTTGCCCATTCCGGCAGGAAACCGCTTTCCTTGTAACAATTCACCAATCCCTCTTGCATCTTCTCGTTCATCTCGGGATAGAGCAGGTTGAGCAGCGGAAAGAGTGAACGGAAGGTGTCCCAGAAGCCGGTGTCTGTGAAATAATACCCTTGACAAATCTCTCCCGTATGAGGGCTGTAATGTATCGGTTTCCCCTCGGCATCCATCTCATAAAACATCCTTGGAAAAAGCACGGAACGATAGAGGCAGGAGTAGAATGTCCGCAGATGGTCAAGATTGTCATCTTCCACCTCGACACGTCCCAACACCTCGTTCCATCGTTGGCATCCGGCAGCCTTGACCTCGTCAAACGAGCGTTTCCCAAGTTCCTCAAGGTTGCGTATGGCCTGTTCTTGACTGATGAATGATGAGGCAACTCTCAAAATCACCTGCTCTCCCCTCTTCATCGACGGGAAACCGATGACAGCCCCGACATGTTTGCCCGTTGCCTCTGCCCTACCCTCCGTCAGTCCTTCGGCATCGGTATAGCACGCCTCAAAAGTGATGGGATGTGAGCAGTCGATGACAAAGTGGTTTTTGAAACCTTCTGGCACCCCGCCGGAATTCTTGGTGGTGAAACCTGTTACTCGCTGCCCGTTGGCATCAATGGCCACATGCGACCCCCCATCGAAGGCATCGACGATGACACGTGCCTCCGAGGTCTCGGGAAAGGTCAGCCTGATGACTGCCGCCCGTTCCGTGGGTGTGATTTCCGCCGTGACATCCCAGTCGGCAAGGTATACCTTATAATAATAAGGTGTGGCTACCTCGGCCTTGTGGGAGAACCATGACGCCCGTTCGTCTTCATTGAAAAGAGTGCGCGTGGTCGGCATGATGGCAAACTGTCCATAATCGTTGATCCAAGGAGAGGGTTGGTGCGTCTGTTTCAACCCGCGTATCTTGTCGGCAGTATATACATATTGCCAGCCATCGCCCATCTTGCCCGTTTGCGGAGTCCAGAAATTCATCCCCCACGGCATGGCGATGGCTGGATAGGTGTTGCCTGTGGAAAGCGAATGCTTTGACTGCGTGCCAACAAGTGTCGACACATGGTCCACCGGCCCGGCAAAGAGTGCATGGCATAAAGCGGACACCACCATTAAGAGAAGGAGCCTTGTTCTTTTCATAAGGTTGGGTTGATTCAGCATACAAAATAACTATATTTCGGGCATATATGCAAATGATTATCTTAAAAAAGTGAGCAATGAGGTCGGAGAACCCAAAGTAATGGTCGGAGAATCAAGGCGTTTTGTCGAAAGAATACGGGAGTTGGTCGAAAACATTTTTGAAAACGGCTTTTGAATATGTAACTTTGCAAATGTAAAAAGAACAACAACGTAAAATATAAACATTAAAAACCATAGCATTATGAAAAAGATTTTCACATTCATCGTAGTTTGTCTGATGTCTCTCCAGTTCGCAACCGCCCAAGAGGCATTCGTAGAAGAAAACATACAAGAGCAGATGGCCGAATTTGTTGGTGGAGAAGAAGCCCTCGCCGACTGGATAGAGGACAACATTTCCTTCCCGATGATGGCCGACCTGTACTCCATTGACGAAAGAGTGGTCGTCTCCTTCGACATCAATGAGGATGGCAGCATCAGCAACATCCAGGTGGAGGACTCCCCCAACCCACTTTTTGCTGACGAGGTGGTGAGGAAGTTGGAAACGATGCCGTTGTGGATTCCCGCCATGCAGAACGGAAGGTGCGTAAAGGTGAACTACAACCTGGCCATCTCCTTCGTATTCTGAACCAGATGGTAAAATGGAGTGTTTGAACAACAAGAAGACATTCAACCCATAGGCGCGGACGGGCAGATGAATAGCATCTGCCCGTCCGCGCCTTTTCTCAACAAAGCAGGGAAGCAACGTATCCTCATGAACAATCCGGGTGTGCTCTGACCTGGATATGGAAACAAAAAACTTCGTCTTTTGTTTTGCGTTTCGCTCGTCTTGCACTATCTTTGCATCATAAATGTCGGCAATAATGAACTATATTGAACTAAAACAGAAATCAGAAGAATTACGGTTGCGTCTTGTCAAACTCATTTATTCGGGAAGAACAGGCCACACTGGCGGCGACCTCTCCGTCCTCAACCTACTTACCGTGCTCTATCATCACACGTTGAATGTCGACCCGAAACAACCGAAGAAACCCGACCGAGACCGCTTCGTGTTGAGCAAGGGACATTGCGCCGAAGCTCTCTACTGCGTGCTATGCGACAAAGGATTCTTTCCAGAAAAAGAATTGGAAGAATATGGCAAATACCATGCACACCTCGGAGGACACCCCGACGTGACCATCCCTGGCGTGGAAATCAACAGCGGTGCCCTCGGACACGGTCTCTCCGTGGGTGTGGGCATGGCACTCTCAGCCAAACTGTCGAAAGCGAAATACAAGTCTTACGTCGTCATGGGCGACGGCGAGCAGGCTGAAGGTTCCGTCTATGAAGCGGCGATGGCGGCCAATAAATATCATCTCGACAACCTTGTGGCGTTCATCGACCGTAACGGACTGCAAATCTCTGGTTCCACAGAGGATGTCATGCCGTTGGAAAGCATCCGCGAACGCTGGACCGCTTTCGGATGGGAGGTGAAGGAGATGAATGGCAACGACATCGACGACATCGTCGCCACCATCGATAGCATAGATTTCACCAATGGCAAACCACACCTGGTCATCTCCAAAACCACAAAGGGCTACGGGGTTTCCTTTATGGAAAACGTGGCCAAATGGCACCATGGCGTGCCCGATGAGGAACAGTATCAGAAGGCCTGCCAAGAAATTGAAAAGAGATTGAAAATTGAAGATTGAATTTTTGGAGCAGCGAGAGCAGAGTCAAGCTTGCTTGAACTCTGCCGAGTCGCGACAAAAATCAGCGAAGCTAAGATTGAAGCTTGAAGCTTGCTTGAACTCTGCCGAGTCGCGACAAAAATCAGCGAAGTAAAGATTAATGCTATAGAGGCTGTCAAAAATAATTGTTTATAACTTAGAGATATGAAAGAGCCAAACAAGATATCATGCAGGAAAAGTTTCACAGACACGTTGTTGGCATTGGCAAAGGAAGACCAAGACATCATCGCTGTCACCTCTGATGCCAGCGGGTCGGCTACGTTGACGGATTTCGCCAACACGCTGCCTGGTCAGTTCGTTGAAGTGGGCATTGCGGAGCAGAACGCCGTGGGCATCGCCGCTGGCTTGGCCTCCACTGGAAAGAAGACTTTTGTCTTCGGCCCCGCCTGCTTCTATGTGGCACGGGCCCTGGAACAGGTGAAAGTGGATATGGCATATTCACAGATGCCAGTGAAAATCTGCGGCGTCAGCGGTGGTGTGGCATATAGTCAGTTGGGAGCAACGCACCATTCCTTGCACGATATCGCTGTGCTGCGCACCTTCCCGGGGATGGAGGTCTATTTGCCCTGCGATGTCAGGGAGACAAGACGACTGGTAGAGAAGATGGTCGACCACCCAAAGCCCGCATACATCCGGCTGGGACGCAACGCCGTGCCGGATGTATATGACAACGACGACTTCGATTTTGAGTTGGGGAAGGCCAACATGCTGATGGACGGCAATGACCTGACCATCATCGGTACAGGCGAGACCGTTTATCACTGCCTCGAGGCGGGAAGGATGCTGAAGGAAAAGGGTGTCAACGCCCGCGTGCTCGATATGCACTCCGTCAAACCGTTCGATCATGAAGCCGTGGTGAATGCCGCTCGTGAGACCGGACGCATCGTCACCGCAGAGGAGCACAGCATCTATGGCGGACTTGGCTCGCTGGTTGCGGAGGTCACTTCGCAGGAGTGTCCCGTAAGGATGCGAATACTCGGCGTTCCTGACGAGAATGTCATCCATGCTTCACCCCTCGAGGTGTTCCGCCACTATGGTTTCGACTACCAAGGCATTTTCAATGCTTGCATGGAAATCATCAAAGACTAAGGCCTTTGACGGCGAGGGCACAAGCACCGCCCTACTACTCCGGAAGGTTTTTTCTGCTTCTTTTCTGTCATACATCAAGAAAAACTTTCGTCTTTAATAAAAATGACGTATCTTTGCCGATAAAAATGAGCTTCTCCATAGGCGACGGTTCCTCCGTCGCAAGTGGACTGAAGCCTGTCACATCGATAACATAACGCAATAACCCATAATATCACAATGATGAAAAGTAAAAGGATGTCATTCTCACTGGCACGAACAATGACCATGGCCTTGTCTCTTCTCGCCATCCTCCCCGCTACAGCCCAGAACGGTCCTACGATGGGTTGGAGTTCGTGGAACACCTACGGCGTGAATATCAACGACGCCCTCATACGACGGCAGGCCGACGCCATGGTGTCGAAGGGACTGAAGGCTGTGGGATTCAACCACATCAACATCGACGATGGTTTCTTCGGGGGGCGCAACACCGAGACTGGTGAACTGCTCATACATCCGACACGATTCCCCAACGGCCTCAAGCCCGTGGCTGACTACATCCACTCCAAAGGACTGAAAGCCGGCATTTACAGCGATGCGGGAGCCAACACCTGCGGAAACATGTACAACGGCGACAACCTCAGTGTCAACGTGGGGTTCTACAACTACGACCAGCACGATGCCAACTTCTATTTCCTGGACTGTGGCTTCGACTTCGTCAAGGTGGACTTTTGTGGTGGCGACGCCCCGCAAAACAGGCAGCACCTGTCTCTCGACCCACAGGAGCGCTACACAGCCATCAGCGAGGCCATCAAGAACACCGGAAGGACAGACGTGAGATTGAACGTTTGCCGATGGGACTATCCCGGCACATGGGTGCACGACGTGGCTTTCTCATGGAGGACCACCCACGACATCAATGACAGTTGGAACTCGGTGAAGGGCATCCTGGCTGAGAACCTCTACATGAGCGCCTACTGCTACGACGGAAGGTTCAACGACATGGACATGCTTGAGGTGGGCCGCTCCCTTAGCATCGAGGAGGACAAGACGCACTTCGGAATGTGGTGCATCATGAACTCTCCACTCCTTATCGGATGCGACCTCACCAACATCAAAGCCAGCGCTCTCACGCTGTTGAAGAACACGGAACTCATAGCACTCAACCAGGACACACTCTACCAGCAAGCCTATCTCGCCACTCGCACCAACGATTGTTATATCCTGGTGAAAGACCTGGAGACACGTAACGGCAAGAAGCGCGCCTTCGCCGTATACAACCCCAACGATGCCTCCAAGACGGTCAACGTGAAGTTCTCGGATATTGACCTTGCAGGCAAGGTGATGTTGCGCGACGTGTTCCAAAAAAAGGACGTGGGGGAGTTTACCGACGAGTTCGAAGTTTATGTTCCCAACCATGGCACGCGCATCTACGTTGCCGAGGCGGAAACCCGCTTGGAGCGCACACACTATGAGGCCGAGACCGCATACATCAGCGATTATCAGGAAATCAAGAACAACCAAGCGGAGAAAACAGGCATCTACGAGCAAGCCTCCTTCTGTTCGGCCGGATACAAGGCAGGATGGCTGGGTTGCAGCGAGAAGAACGACCTTGTGTGGCGTGACGTCTATTCCTGCGAGGGAGGGGAATACCAACTTACCATAGGATTCATCTCTGGCGAAAACCGCAACATCTCCGTGGATGTCAACGGGCAGAAGGTGCAGACGGTGAGTGTCAACTCCGGGGGGTGGCAGACCGTGGGAAAGAAAACCATCAATGTGACCTTGCAACAAGGGTGGAACCAAATACGTCTCTCCAACCCCGCCAACTGGATGCCTGACATCGACTACATCGAAGTGAAGAGCAACACCTCTGACCTCATTGAGGTGGAGGCACAGATGCCTTGCACGGGAAGCACCTACAACCTTCAAGGACAGAAGGTCAAGGCAGATGACGCCCGACACACCATCGTCATCCAAAACGGCAAAAAAGTGCTTAGGAAATAAGAAGTAATACCCGTCCGACTTGTCTGAAGACATCAATATCCATATCCATGCAAGAAAACGACCAACATTTCATACTGCAAAAAGGAGCCACGCTCCATGGTGGCGACTACGTCATCTACGACGTGCTGGGGCAAGGTGGCTTCGGCATCACATACCTGGCGAAGCAAGATATGCTGAATAAGACATTCGCCATCAAGGAATTCTTCATACAAACCCTTTGTGCCCGTGACGAGAACTCGAAGGTTGTTACTCTCACACAAGCTGACATGGTGGAACGCTATCGGCAGAAATTCGTCAAGGAGGCGCAAATGATGGCCAACCTCAACCATCCCTGCATTGTGAAGGTGGTCAGCGTCTTTGAGGAGAACAATACGGTGTATTATGTGATGGAGTACATCAAGGGGGAGAGTCTCAAGGACAAAGTGGAGAAAAACGGCCCAATGCCGGAACAGATGGCTCTGCGCTACATCACAAAAGTGGCGGAGGCGCTCGACTACATCCACAACTCGCAAATCAATCATCTTGACATCAAGCCCGCCAACATCATGGTGCAGGATGAAGACGACAATCCCATACTCGTCGACTTCGGCATTTCTAAACAGTATGACGAAAAGAAAAACCAGACATCCACAACGCCGCCGGGTGTCAGCTATGGGTATTCACCCATTGAGCAATATCGTCCTGGCGGTGTGAGCACGTTCTCTCCACAAGCAGACATCTATGCTTTGGGAGCCACACTCTACAAACTGCTCACCGGCAAAACTCCCCCTGATGCCTCCGACGTATTCAACTATGGACTTACTTCCTTGCCCAACACCATCTCAGCCAATGTCAGAGAGGCCATAATAATGGCGATGCAGCCACGTGTGGGCGACCGACCCGGTAGCATGAAGGAATTCATCGCGATGTTAGAGCCTGCCATGACAACAAAGAAAACTGACCGAAAGAGAGCAGGAGAAGAGAAACCCATATACGATATGAACAACAACGAGAGGGTGAAACGCCCCTCCAGGGGAAAAGCTTGTATTGGATGGGTCTTAGGAGGAATGGTTCTTCTTGCTTAGGTCGCCATGTTCCTGGTATGGCAAAATGAAAAAGAAGAAGAGCAGATAAGAAAAGCAAATCAAGCAGCCCGACGTTTGGAAGCCGCAACCAAGCAAAATGAAGAAGCTGCCAAACGCAATGAAGAAGCTGCCAAACAACTAGAGGAAGCCAAGGCTCAGGCTGCAACAACCACTACCACCACAACAACTACTGCTGATTATTCGTATGAAGAAGTTGAACCACAATATTCCTCACCAGCCTTGCCACGGGGGCACGTCATTCAAGAGGGTGGCTACACCAATGTGCGCTCAGGCCCCGGCACCAACTATTCCATCGTGAAGAAAATCAAGGATGGCAGCCCCATCTACTACACCGTTTATAACAGCAAATGGTGCGTAGTTTACAACGACAATGGCGACGCGATAGGTTACATGTACTCCAGCAAAGTGATTAAATAATTAAGTAGGTGTTCAAAATTTGATAATAGTATTTTATGATCTATTTGGATGCAGATTTTGCATAAATTGCTCACGCTTGCATGGCACTGATGTCCTGTGCGCACTGCAATGGCAAAGCACTATCATGTCTATCATACGTTTACCATTGCTGAGCGTTTCTTTCCCTTCTAGTTATTGCACATGATGGCTTTCTTATGATAAAAACAACCAAAATCCTATGAATTATCATTTTTTTATTGTATCTTTGGCAACATATTAACTTTATTTCATTTCAATGCTTATGAAAATGATTCGCAACCCGAAACTGAAGGTCATCATGACCTTATGTGTCATCATACTATGCGCACTCGATGCTTCGGCTTCTAATTCTGAGAGCATGGCATCGCCATATGATGTCAACAAAGGTGAAACACCTTTTGCACTTTTTTGCAAGATTTGGAAAGACATGGGCAATGATGACAAAAAACTAACATTGCTCACACAGATTCCCAAGGACACACTTATTCAAAAGGTTGCTCCACTACTGAAAAAGGGATTAGGTGTGAAGAATGACGTGGACTTTGAACTACCATGCTACACCGTGGGGGAAGTGCTTACTAAATTATTGAAAAAGAAATATGGTGGGAAGCAGAATGAGGAGAATGACTATCGTGCCATCCAATATAGTACATCCATTGAAGATTTGGATGCATATGTGGCTAAATATCCAAATTCACCATTTTGCGAGGAAATCAAGTCGCGAAGAGACTGTTTCAATGAGAACAACTTGTGGGAGGCTGCTTTTGAAAAGAAAACAAGTGATGCCTATAAGGCATTTGCTACCGCCTGTTCCCAACAGCTTTGCCAATATGAGGGATGTGATGCCATAAGTGCTGTCAACCATAAGAGGGCTGAAGCTGTGAAGGATTGGTATGATATTGTTGGCAAATCAGATGAAAACGACCCTTCCATATATAAAAAGTATGAAGATTACATCGAAAAGTATAAAGACTGCCCCATCTTTGTAGAGGAAGCCCGTGCGAAAATGATGCCCTATAAAGACCGTAATGATTGGAACATCGCCAAGAGTCAGAACACCATGGAGTCGCTTCAAAACTATTTGGACAATCACAAAGACGGAAAATTTGTCAAGAGGGCCGAAATGATGTTGGCTGAATTGGATTTATGGGCTAAAGCAGAGAAAAGCAAATCATACAAAGACTATTGCGATTATTATACAGCATATCCTGATGGACAGTATGCAGAAAATGCCATAGAAAAAATCAAACAATTTGAGGATAGGGCGTGGAAAACTACCCTGGCGTCAAACAACTTGGATGAATATGAAAACTTTCTTAAAAAATTCCCTTCGGGCTTTTATGCAAACGAAGCATTGAAAATAATCGTCGAAAAGAAAATGGAACCATATCTTAAAAGGAAGGCTGCATTTGAAGAGTTCCCTCAGGCAGGCGATTATTCACACCGTGGCTATTCCTTGATATGCTTTGGTAATGCAGACAATATGAAGAGAGTTCTCTCCTTTTCTATGACAGGACCTACTGGTTACAGCAAACAAATAAATCCTGGCAAGTACGAATGGGTCAGGGTGAAGAATGGTACCTATGAGGTGTTGATACAAGGAAGTAAAGAAGAGAATTGGCGAGGAACCGTCATCGTTGAAAACGGTATTTATTATCAAGTGACTTGGACGGGAAACAACCGAAACAATGAGGCTTCCAATAAAATTGCCGAGGCTATTGGGGAAAAAGTCAAGGAAGAAAAAATGTTAATCGAGAGCGCAAAAGAATAATAGGGTGCTTGCGCATTGCGCAAAACAAACATCGGCTATAAGAAAGGCGACAATCACCAAGATGGTAAGTGTCGCCTTTCTTTTGGTCAAATGGTATGGAGAACCACACGAATAACCCGTATCAGAAACGTTCAGTTTCTTTATTGATTGCTAGTATTGTCATTATTCGGGAGTATCATACGATTGAGAACGTTTGAAGAATTATTCTCTGTCTTTTGTTCTTGCTTCTTATTTTGTTCTTGCTTCTTATTTTGTTCTTGCTTCTTATTTTGTTCTTGCTTCTTATTTTGTTCTTGCTTCTTATTTTGATTTTGCTGCTTATCCTTATTTTGCTCGGTTGTATTTTCTTTTTCAAATTCTGATTTCACTTCCTCAACAAAATTATCTGTTTGATTAATATTTTCATCAGACTGTTCAGGTTTGACATCATCCTTTGGTTGATTTGACTTTAGTTGTTCCCTTATTTCTGACTTTGGATCATCCTTTTCTCCTTTGGGGGCCTTTTTTGAGAAAATAAAGAACAATGACACACCAAGTGCGATTACAGCCAAAGCCGTCAGGACACCATAAAGCGGGTATTTTTTCATGGAAGGGCGCTTGTCGTAATCACTACTTTGCGTCTCTTTCCTATTCCTGCCTTCCGTAAAAGGAGCCTGAGCCGACACGTCTTTCTCCTCATTCGTTGCCGTATTCACGTCTGTCGAAGGTTTCTCCTCGCTGCCCTCTTGCGATGTGTCCATGCCAACCGGGGCGGTTTGGTCGTTTTTGTTGTCAAACTTTTTGTTTGATGTCTTCTCAGGTAGCTTGGCAACATGAGTATACTCTGTATTCTCAGCTACATCCCATTTGTCATCCCTTTCACCTTCTTGCTCACCTTCTTGCTCATCTTCATCGTCCTCATCAACTTTGGCAATGATAGGTGGCTTCCTATTGGGTCTCGCTCCAAGGACTTCTGTTGCGGCCTTGGCGTCTTGCTCTTGTTCATCAATAGGAATCGGGTCGATGACATCAAGGATGTGCACGATGATTGCTGTATGGTTGTCTTTGTTCTCATCTGTGGCACGTGTCAGGATGGTCACTTTGGCGTCATCGTCACCACGGCTTTCGGAAAAGTTGAACCTGATGTTGTGGTCTTCCATCTCCTCAAGCATGCCATCTGAGCAAAGATAGAAATAATCGCCTTTTCTTATGTCTGTGATATGTTTGATGTCGGCTCTTGGCCTTCGCTCCATACCCGGCTGCATGGCTCTTGTGATGATGTTCCTCTGATTTGAGGTTTTGGCCTCTTCGGGGGTCATCTCGCCCAATTTTATCAAATCATTGACCAGCGAGTGGTCATGTGTCATGAAAAGTATTTTGGTGTCCTCTTCTTCCTTTCCTGGCCTGATGTGATACACCCTGCTGTCTCCAATGTGGGCAATGGTACACCCTTTGTCGTGTAGTTTCAACAAGGTCATGGTGGTACCCATCTTCCTTGCAGACCTGCCGGCTCCAGGCGACACGGCATCCAAAGCATCGAAAGCGTCTGATATCGCCTTTTTGAGCATCGTTTCGTCGAAGTGCCCCTCAGCGTCTGGCGCACTGGCGAAGATGGACTTGCTCATGGCGTCGCATACCGTGGCGCTGGCCACCTCACCCGCTTCATGCCCTCCCATGCCATCGCATAGGATGAACAATCTGTCGGAATCCTTCTGCTGCCCATGAGCCGGAAACAGACTGTCCTCTTGATGGGGATTTCCTTGAGAATCGACTCGTTGTCCATATTCCCAAATGGTTCTTACCGTCAACTTGTATTTCATCTTTACAAAATTTTGCTTGAAAAACTGATGGTGATATCAAACGGCTATTTAATCTCTTAATGCTGTGGCTTCCGGGTCATACTTGTTGCCATCGGGGTAAGGAAAGGTGCCGTCATCGTAAGGACAAGTGCCTTCCGGGTCAACCATTTCAAACTTCAAATCCATTCCTGGTAGTTTGATGATGACGCCATCCTTCAAGACGATGCGGTCGCCATATTCCAATTTCTCCGAGCCGATATACGTTTCGTTCGTTTCATTTTTGTAGAGTGAAGCATAGTGGACTAATCCTTTACCTGGAACTTCCTTCACTTCGATGATCAAGTGTTGCCTGCTCATCCTCATGTTCCCAGGTATCTTGAAATCTGCGGTCGATGATACGGCATTTCTTCCAATCACGTTAATGCCTTCCTTCAGTTGGTAAGATTGTCCATTTTGCAGCACGGTCAACTTACCAATGACCGTGTTTATGTTCAAACCACGTACCAAGGTGGGGTCACCAGACGGTTGTCTTGATGAATTGGCAATTTTTTTGTAGTTGGTGAACGGAGATTTTTTTTTGCATACCGGGCATGTGATGGATTTCTTTTCCAAACCAGGCATTTTCTTTGTCGCCAACACCGAGCTACAGAAGGGACATTTGATTCTTATGAATTGTTCATCCATATCTTTTCTATATTATGTAACTATCAAAACAAAATCTACTACTCTTCGGTATATTTGCATTTGCAATATGGACATGTCTTTTTTTGTCGTATCACGCGATATGCATTAGCTCCCAAGAATTGTTTGCAATCTGGATTGGGGCACACATAAAGCGTTTGTAATTCAGCCAACAAACGATCTTGGTCTTCCAAAGAGGTGTCGTTCTTTCTGCGATAATAATTCCTGCCCATCAATATCAAGCCCAACAAGCTAAGGGGTATGGTCACCCAGCACAACTCAGCGGGGGTGATTATGCTGCCCATAATTTCTAAAACCCAATCGTCTCCAGCTTTAGCCAAAATCGCAGATATCACACTGCCACCAATGGTCAACATAGGTGCTAAACCTTGTGCTGCGGCCAAATTCTTCTGCTCCCGTTTTATCTTCATTGTCTCCTTGTGGTAATTGTTCCACACTCGTTCAAGGGGTTTGATGGAATACTCCTTTACTGGTGGTTTCCCACCTCCTCCACCATCTATCATCTGGATTCCAGCAGTAAAGATGGTGTCGAGTGGGATGGGATATCGGTCTGCACCCAATTCCAATTTGTCATCAGATTTCAACGTCCTTGTCTCGATTTCCATTCCATTGACAAAAGTGACGTTTTGGGATTTGAGGTTGTGCACTTTCATCTTCCCATTCGCATCGATTTCGATTTTGCAATGCGCCATGTTGTTTTCCGGCATACACCTGCTGACAGTATTGGGCACATTGTTAAAATTTGGAATAACCATTTTTTTTAATGTGCCATTGACATTCATGGAAATCATCAACCGCCCGCTTTGAGGTTCTTTTCCAATCAGGATGGTTTTACCTCGTAATCTTTTCATAATAATTTGTTGATTATTAACGTTGCCATATACATATTCTCTTCCACAGAATCACATTTGGACAAATCTACAACCGATGAAGCCTTTCTTGCCACTCTTCCTAACATCCTGGAGGTTAAAACCTGCTTTTCAAAGTGTAACTTGACTAAATCAGCTCAAAATATGACCAACTTTAGATATCTTCTGCAAATATAGTGTAATTTGAGTGAAATGCAAAGCAAATAAACATTTTTTTTCTTTCATTTCAGAAAATGTAACTATTCTACGAATGTTGAAAACAAATACTTTTTCCTTATGGATAGAACAGATAGGATTGATTTCCACTGATTTTTGGACGGACACATTTCCATTCCACTTCTTATTATTGTATGGTTTCGATGCGTAGCCTTAACGTTCCTGCCGGGACACGCACTTCCACCACATCGCCAGCCTTTTTGTTCAACAAAGCCTGACCGATGGGCGACTTGATGGAAATCTTTCCCTTGGTGAAGTCGGCCTCGTGTGGACTGACAATGGTGTAAACCATCTTGGCATTGTTGTTGAGATTGGTCATTCCAACCTTGCTGAGCAATTGCACACCGTCTCTATTGAGCCTCGACGTATCGATGACCCTCGCATTTTCCAACACCCTTTGTTTGAAACGTATCCTGCCCAATAAACGCGACTGTTCGCGCTTGGCGGCATGATATTCGAAATTCTCGCTGAGGTCGCCCTTGTCGCGTGCTTCGGCAATGGCCTCCCTCACACGTGGCAGTTCCACGGTCTCCATTTGACGGAGTTCGGCCACGAGCTCGTCGTAGCCTTCTTGTGACATGTATTCAAAACCCATGATTATTATTTTTTTTAATTCAATCTTCTTCCACTTTCAGTTTCCCCTTGGCTTTCAGAGCGAGAAGTGCCGTGTAAATGATGTCGTAATTGTTGATTGACATATGACGTAACTCACCCCATACCCCATTTTCGTCGTAGATGATGGTCTTGCTTTCCTTTCGGTTGATATGCACCAAGGTCACCTGCTCTAAAGGTAAAATCTTGTTTCTTCTTAAAGGCTTGCTCATAGATTTCAATATGATTATTCCTTTCCCCTCATCTATGGTAACCCAACCAGATTTTCGACCAATCATGAAAACAAACCATAATAAAAACACACCAGAAAAAAACATAAAAGCCATACTAATCCATGAGACATCATTCGTGTCCTCCACAAAAAATGCTATAGGAAATATCAAAAACATCGGCACACACATTAAAACCGTTATCCAACCTATGCACCCCGGTTTGGAAAAAGGATTCCCTTTTGACTCTACATAGATTTCACGTTTCAGCATCTCAGGATTGATTTCTTCCATAGCCTGTCGCGTGATTGCACCACTGATATCGCGTTTTTGATACTGTGTACGAGAAAGTTGCATCTCTCCGGCAAAAGGGAATGGAAGCAAATCCTTCATTTCTTCTAAATTCTGGTATTTACAGTCAAGGGTGGAAACCACTTTGTCGCCTTTCATAAGCCAATATTCAGAAGCATTGAGACTTGTAACATAGGGGTTGTCACCAATAATTTTGGCGTCGGTATAACTACAAAACACCAAACAATAACGGCCAATATCAGAATATTTGAACACCGTTTTCTCGCCAAAGAAAGGAAATAACGGCCAACGTTTCCTTGCCTCATCATTGGTGAATATGTAAATGGGCTTGTTGAATTTTACAACTAATAGGTAGAGGAAAATAATGATAGGAATCAATAATCCCCATAGCGTTTCGAGCCCCTTCATTGCGCTATAAACCATAATGCAAAGTAAGAACACAGCAAAACCTCCCTCAAAGCATGCTTCTAAATAGTCAGAGAATTTGTACTTTTTCTTACACTCCACTCTGTTTTCATCATACTTCTTTGCGACCATGGCTTATTCTTTTATTAGCAATTATGTTTCATTTTGTTTTCCTTTTGGCGACGGGAAGCATCCCGCCCATATATATGGTGCGGGCTTCTCCAAATGTGGTGACATAAGGACAAAGTTTGGCATCTATTATTTCAAATTTCAATTTTCCTTTGACTTTCAGCGCAAGGAGCTCATCCATGACATATTAGTTATACAAATAATTTTGCAAAAGTACGAATGTTTTTTCGAATATGATAAAATTTTGAAGTAAATTTTGGCGGTGGCATCAATGGGCCATGACAAACAGTTTTTTCGGGAAAATGACAATGATTCCATTTTTAGGTCTTCACCAAATCAGTTTTTTTTCGAGAAAATGACTATAATTCCATTTTTTATTGCTAATTTTGCCAAATATTTCAGGTATTGCTTATGAAAGCGCCTGTTGAAAAGGTTGCCCCTCTATGCAAATCTGTGTTAAACATACTGATATTCAGGAGTTTGCATATGAGATTATATTGCAGTATAGAGCAAAAGCCAAATGAAACAAAATGCTGCCTTATTTACAGGCATTAACAAAAAGAATTATGGATATTAACGAGTTTATCGAAAATTTCGCCAGCAATTTCGACGACACAGATGTCGATTCTTTCACCCCGGAGACCAAGTTCCGTGAGTTGGACGAATGGACATCCATGATGGCACTTTCCACTATGGCCATGGTGAGTGAGGAATATGATGTAGAACTTTCTCCTGAAGAGATGCGAAAGGCAGAGACGATAGAGGAATTATATATCATGACAAAATCGCATTTATAAGATGGAGAATCTATTGTCACTTCAAGGTAAGCACGTTTTGCTGACGGGTGCATCCTCAGGCATGGGGCGTGTTTTTGCAAGAATGATTGCAAGCCAGGGAGCGCGTGTGACCCTACTGGCGCGAAACGAGGAACGCCTTCATCAAACCCTCGACACGATGGATGGAGATGGCCACAGCATTGTTGTCTGTGACCTGAAAGATGAAGAAATGCTGAACGCAGCAGTCAGCAAGATGGATGCCGTGGACGGTATCGTGCTTTGTGCGGGTATCAACGATTTCGTGCCCGTGAAATTCATCAAGCAGGAGAATTTAGACCATATGTTCCAAACCAACTACTTCTCACAATTGCTGTTGGTGCAGAAGATGCTGAAAAAGAAGTTGGTCAACAAAGGGGCCAGCATCGTTTTCATCTCCTCCATCTCCTCCATGCTGGGCGTCCAAGGCACATTGCTTTACGCCTCTTCAAAGGGAGCCATCAATAGCGCGGTGCGGGTGATGGCCTCAGAACTTGCCGTCCGCCGGATCCGTGTGAACGCCATCTGCCCTGGCATCGTGCGTACAGAGATGCTTTCATCAACCAACGTAGAAGAGGATACGTTTACCAAGCAAGAATCATTGTATCCGTTAGGTCTTGGCACCCCCGAGGATGTCGGCGGCGCCGTGTTGTATCACTTGTCAGATGCGAGCCGCTGGTTGACCGGCCAATGCATGGTGATAGACGGTGGTTTCACGCTAAATTAGACAAATACAATGGCAATTATTAAATATAATAATGTGGGTATAAGGGCTATGTCGGCTTGTGTGCCCCGAAAGGTCTTCAGCAACAAGGATCTCGGCTACCTCATTCCCGAAGGCGAGATAGAGAAGACCATCAAGAGCATCGGCGTTGTGGAGCGCCGTGTGGCCGATGACGATGTATGCGCTTCAGACCTGTGTTATAAGGCAGCATTGAGACTGTTGGAAGACAACGACATTTCTCCCGACAGTATCGACGTACTGCTGTTTATGAGCCAGACTGCAGACTATCGCATTCCCGCCACCGCCCCCCTGCTCCAACATCGCTTAGGTCTTCCCTTTGACACAGCCTGTATAGACTTGAGCCTTGGTTGCTCAGGTTATGTCTTTGCTCTGTCCACCGCTTTTGCCTATGCCTCCATGGAGGGTGTGAACAGGGTGTTGTTGCTTGACGGTGAGACTTTTTCAAAGATAGTGAACAAGCGGGACAAGGTGGACTGGCCGCTCTATGGAGACGGTGCTACTGCCACTTTGGTGGAAAAGGGCGACTTCGGCCCTTCGACCTTCATTTTGAAGAGCGACGGTTCTGGCAAGGATGCCGTCATCATACGGGATGGCATGAGAAACAAGGTCACCCCTGACTCTTGTGTCGAGAGAGTTGAGGAAGACGGTAATGTACGCACAGGACTTGAGGTTTTCATGGACGGTATGGCAGTCTTCAATTTTGCCATGAAGCGTGTCCCTAAGGGCATCAAGGAAATCGTGGAAGTGACTGGCACCACTATGGACCAGATAGACTGGTTGGTGTTCCATCAAGCCAACAAGTTCATGACCGACTTTTTCATCAAGAAATTGAAATTCCCATCAGAGAAGGTTCCCTACTGTATTCAGAAATATGGGAACACCAGTTCCACTTCCGTCCCTCTGACCATCGTTTCCGAACTATATGACAAGTTGAAAGGAGACGACCGTGTGGTGATCAGTGGTTTTGGAGCCGGTCTGAGTTGGGGGACGGCGATGCTGCAAATGCGTGATTGCAAGATTTCACCCGTCATAGAGTATTAGGCCATGCTTGAAGAAATGTCGTTTCATCATATCGGGGTGGCAGTCTTCGACATCGACGCGACGGCCTCCATGTATGTTGCCGCCGGTTATGTGCAAGGTGAGACGACCTACGACCCGATACAGAACGTCCACATTTGTTTCCTCCACAAGGAGGGGATGCCGGTCATTGAATTGCTTGCCCCCAATGATGAGTCCTCCCCTGTATACAAGATTTTGGAACGCAACGGTGTGACTCCATATCATTGTTGCTATGAGGTGACCGACATCGACGAAGCCGTGGCACGGTTGCGCAAGATGCGCTATGTAGCCACGTCGAAGCCCGTCCCCGCCGTTGCCATTGAAGGACGGCGCGTGTGCTTTTTGTTCAACAAGAAGGTGGGGTTGATTGAATTGGTAGAAACAAATAAAAAGGATTAGAACAATGGTATACGTTTTCCGCAACAACACCGTGGAGAGGTTCTTCCCCAAAGGGTATTGTTTTTCCGGTTATGATGACATCAGCAGCATCCCTGTTGATGCGGATGGATACGTTTGGTTCTACCAAGTGCCTGTCAAGTACGACCAGGCTGTCCTCGCCGATGAGATTGACGGCTATGCACAAAAACTGTCATACGTCCTCTCCCAAATCGATGCCTCAAAGCAAATGGTCGCATTGACGATGGAATGGATTTATGCCGTTCCCTTCACCGACAACGACCATCGGCTCCGTGCCACCATCGAAGGTTACAATGCCACCCTTTTCATGCTTTGCGAAAAGCATGCCAACCTAAAGGTGGTGGACTTTGGTGAGTTTTGCCGCCGTTATCCTGCAGAGGAACTGATGGATTGGAAATTCTACTTCATTTCCCAGATGGGCTTGAATCCTTCGTTGCACAAACCTTTCAAGGCTTGGTTTGCACGCAAGATGGAAAGCATAGCCTTGAAACGCAAGAAATGCCTGGTGCTCGACCTTGACAACACTCTCTGGGGTGGCGTGCTCGGCGAGGATGGCATCGACGGCATCAAGATTGGCGGCGACTATCCGGGGAAGGCCTTCCTTTACTTCCAAGAGGCACTCGTTGAGTTGGGCAAGAGCGGGGTCATCCTGACGGTATGTTCGAAAAACAACGAGCAGGATGTCTTCGACGCATGGGAAAAGAACCCTTTCCTTGTGCTGAAGAAGGAACATTTCGCCACTTACCGCATCAACTGGACGGATAAGGCCACCAACATCCAGGAAATTGCCAAGGAATTGAACATAGGCCTCGACAGTTTTGTCTTCGTGGATGACAATCCCACGGAACGGGAACTCATCAAGCAGTTGCTGCCGATGGTGGAAGTTCCCGAATTCCCAGAGCAGCCCTACGAATTGCCTGTTTTCTTCCAGAAGATGGTCAACGACTACTTCAAGGTTTTTGACATCACCGACGAGGACAGGAAAAAGACACAACAATATAAAGCCAACGCCCTCCGTGTGCAAGAGCAACGAAATTTCGGCGACTTTACCGATTTCCTCAGAAGTCTTGACATCTGCATAACCATCGAGGAGGCCAATGACTTCAACATACAGCGCATTGCGCAAATGACACAGAAGACCAACCAATTCAACCTCACCACCCGGCGATATACAGATGCCGATGTGCGACAGTTCCTCAAGGATGGGTGGAAAGTGTGGTGTCTCGGGGTGGCCGACAAGTTTGGCGACAACGGCATCACCGGCTGCGTCATGGTGCACGGCAACGAAATCGACACGATGCTGCTGAGTTGTCGCATCTTGGGCAAGGGAATTGAGTTTGCCTTCGTGAAAAAAATCCTCTCCCTTCTGCGGGATGCAGGTGCCAAGGAAACGAGAGCCACGTTCATTCCCACCGCCAAGAACGCGCAGGTATCCGACTTCTATGACAAATGTGGCTTCACCTGTGTCTCGGAAGAGAATGGCACGAAGCACTATGCAATGTCATTGGCGGATGCGGATTTAGAGACAGCCGACTATTATCATATCACCATAAAATAAGAAACGACGATGGAAGAGAAAATATTGGAAATACTCAAAGAGACTTTTGAATTGGACGATGTCGATAAGAACATCTCACAGCAAAACTGCGAGGCATGGGACTCGATGGGGCAACTCAACCTCGTAGCCGACCTTGAGGATGCCTTCGACATCAGCATAGACCCCGAAGATATCGGCGAAATGAAATCATTCACCGACATCGTGAGAATCTTGACCAAGTTGGGAGTTGAATGAAATACAAATCCAAGAATTAATTTGACATGAGCATATTCATCAAATGATGTAATCCCTGAATTTCCTCACATTTTCTTCATATTGCGACACACCGCCTTTGAAGATGGAGGAAGAACCCGCAACAAAGATTTCGGCACCAATTTGTCGAAGTCTTTTTGCATTATCAGGCGTTATGTTTCCATCAACCTCAAGTTTAATGTCTTCACGCCCTTCTTTCTTCAGGAAGTCCACAACCTTTTGAGCCTTTTTGATAGTACTTGGGACGATGGTCTGTCCGGCAAAGCCTGGATTGACCATTAGTAAGTTGACACCATCAATATAATCCAGTACCTCTTCCAAAGAATTTACAGGTGTGGCAGGATTGATGGCAAGGAAGCGTTTGCAGCCAAAAGGTTTCAGCCAGTCAAGCACGCGTTGAATTTGAAAACTGCTCTCATAATGAACAGAAACGATGTCGGTGTCTTTTATCCCAATCCATTGAAGTTTGTACTCTGGATTCCTTATCATCAAATGAAGGTCTAGCGGAATGCTCGTGAGTTTTCGCAACCCACGAATATAGTCAACTCCAAGACCAAAATTTGGAACAAAAGCACCATCCATCACATCTATATGGAGGTGTTCCACCTTGTTTCGTTCAAAGATATCAATAGTCTCTCGAAGGTCTATCAAATCGGAGCACATCATTGATGCCGAAATTTCTCCCTTTCTCATCTTATTTGACTGAATCACCATTATTCCATATTGTCATAACCTTGCAATAGGGTTCCTTGTGGTTACGCATCATCACCAACCCTTCCATGACATCGCTTTGGTCGAAGACATGTGTCACCAAAGGAGCCACGTTAAGTTCTCCTCTTGTCAATGCTCCGACCGCATCCGTCCAGTCTGAAGGTTGAATACCATCATAGCTGGAATTCCATGTCCCTTTCAATGTCAATTGCTTGCGTAATACACGCCAATATGTATCCTGCTTGAATGGTATGTCGCCAGAAGGGTTGCCCATTAACACGATAACCCCTCCTGGTCGAGCAGCGAAAATGGCTTGCTCTATGGCATCTGGTGTGCCTACAGCCTCTATGACAATATCGTACTGCCCTAACTCATCCAAACCTTTACATGCCTCATACTCAACGCCGCAACTCTCGACCAGTTGCCTCTTGCCGTTCCCACGCCCAATGACCTTGATTTTTGAAGCACCACCCCATCGTGCCCATTGGGCGGCACTTATGCCTATCATCCCGGTACCAATGATGCCGACACTGTCACCTTGCTTGACTCCACTGATTTTGATGGCGTGAAGGGCGACAGAAAGAGGCTCGAGCATGGCAGCATGGATGAATGGCAAAGTGTTTTCTAGCAATACCAGATTCCAAACCGGAACAGCTACATACTGAGCGAACGCCCCATCACGACGAGACCCGACATAGTCGTAATGCTCGCACATCTCATAATGATGTGATTCACATTGGCTGCATTGCCTGCAAGGGATGAGCGGAAAGACGCCCACATGTTGCCCTAAAAGAGATTCATTGGCGCCATCAGCCACTTTTGCAACAACCCCTGCAAATTCATGGCCAGGAATTGTAGGAAAATGATAGGTACCTTTGGTGAAGATGCGTGGTATGTCTGAACTACAGATGCCCGTCGCCTTTACCTCTACGATAACCCATCCTTCCGGACAAGAAGGAACAGGAACGTCCTCGTAGACGAGATTGCCAATACCGTGAAGTGAATATGCTTTCATCATCTCTGTCGGTGTTGAATAATGTTTTTGAAATTTGACAAATCTTCAGAAGTGGTAATCTTGAAATTCATTTCATCACCTCTAATGAGTTTGATAGACATGCCTCCCTTGAAAGCTATCTCTGTACTTCCATTGATCAGTACCAATTCTTCATGGGTCATAGCCTTGTGCAATGCGTAATATTTCCCAAAAACGAATGCTTCAGGAGCTTGTCCCGCAAAGAGTTCATTCCTATTCAAAAGATTGCTGATGCCTATACCGTCGCGACTTTGATAGATTGTGTCTTTTACAGGAATGACAGGCAACACCCCGTCTGATTCCTTGCAAGCTTCCAGACATGAGGCAATAAGCGTGGCGCTAACCAAAGGTCGCGCTGCATCGTGGATGATGACACGGTCGCCTTCATCAGCCCCTATGTCCGCAGCCACTTTTAATGCATTGAATATTGAATATTGCCTTGTTTCACCAGGAATGGCAAAGGTTATGCTTTTCTCACAATGCAGTTTTTCCGCCACGTCCTTTACGAACTCACGCCATTCTTCCGCACATCCCACAATCAACTTGTCTATCATAGGATGTTTTATGAAAGTGTCAAGGCAATAGCCAATGATAGGCGTATTTGCCACTTCCATATATTGCTTGGGAATACCTGCACCCATCCTGGTTCCAACACCACCAGAAAGAATGATTCCTATGTTCATAAATTTACTTGATTAACTAACATAATGTGCAAAGATATGTTTTTCTAATGAAATATACAAACAACCATTACTTTTTAACAATATGAGAGTTTTTTTTTGTAAGTTCACATATTATGTTTACCTTTGCAAAAAGATAAAATGAAACTGAGTGTACCATTATGAGCAAAGGGCTGCTTATTGCGGGAGATTCCTGCTAAATGATGGGGTAAGAATCACCCCCTGTCGCTTCATTTTCTTAAACGATAGCTCTGTCTTTCCATGAAAGACGAATGCTTATGAAGGTAACACTGATGAATAATGAGAGCCACTAGTGGAGGTTCGAAATATGAGGAAATGATAATATGAACGAATTTGTCGTATCCGAGAAGAGAAAAGCCATTTGGTCAATTGAATTAAAGATAATGGATGAAATTGATCGTATCTGCAAGAAACATGGTATCAAGTATTTCCTTGCCGGGGGATCCATGATTGGAGCGGCACGCCATAATGGCTTCATCCCCTGGGATGATGACATTGACGTGGGGATGCTGCGTGCAGATTACGAGCGATTTCTTCAAGTTTGCAAGGATGACCTATCCAGCCAATATCATCTTCAAAACAACGAAACAGACAAAGGCTATTACTATATACATACCAAGATACGCGATAGCAAGACCACAGCCATCCGTAAAACGGATTGGCGTTCTGGCGCGACATTCAATCAAGGCATTTTTGTAGATGTTGTTCCCTTTGACAACATCCCAGACAATCCCATCCAAAGACGTTTGCACTATTATGCTCTAACATTTGTCGTGAAGATATTGAAACGACACATTTATTTTAAAGGCATAGAAAAACCGACGTTGAAAAATCGCATTGCGAAAATGATGGGAAACATAGTTTTTTTGTTCACCACTACTGAGAAAATGTCCAAGTTGAATGAAAAACTAATCAAATATTATGCCAATAAACGCACGAGGTACATAGGTGAGATATCAACAGAATATAAATATAAGAGATCAAGACGCGAAAGAGCACTCTACGAGGAATTGATTGACCATCCATTTGAAGATAGGTTTTTCAAGATTCCCAAAAAATATGATGAAATCCTCACCCAAGCCTATGGCGACTGGCGCACGCCACGCCCAGAGGCTCCCACCATACATGGAGCTGTTTTCTTCGACACGGAGCATCCCTATACCGATTATTTGAATGGCAAGAGGAATGTCGATTTTGACGCCCCTCTATAGCGTCATCCAAACAAAGGTTTTGTGCCAAGGCTCTTAGGTTTCTTGAATGAATTTGCAAAGAATAATCCCTTTGTCAAGATCATACCAGCAATCCAAGATGGCTCAAACATAATCTTCTTTGATATGCAAGGGGGAGCGCTCCTCTTGGCGAGGCGGAGTCATGTAATCGCCATATATCATGGTCAAATATTCATCCCATCCCACCAAAGCAGAGACCTCAATGTTTTCGAAAGGCAAGCGTACAAAAGACGCCACAATCCTCTTGGGGTATTTGATGGTCAAACCGCTATAACGATCATTCACCAAAATCTTGTACTTTGTATCCTTGTCATTGCCCCATTTGGAAACGCCATGATACCATGACATCTTCCTATTCCTGGAAAAAAGTCTTCCCATGTTGTAGGTGGAGAACACCAATACCTTATTCACGAAAGAATATCCAGAATAATCAGGCCTCCTCTTCATCATGCCTTGTAGCACTTTGAGCATCAAAACCTTTAGCTTGGCAGCCAGCAAATTATCTGGAAGATTGTCAAGAATGAACAAGTCCATCGTTGCGTTGGCGTCATCTTCCAACCTTAGTCTATCTATCCATAGGGCTTGCTCTGTATTCCGCTCAACACTCATACCATTGGTAGGAAGGCAAGCCAATAATTGTTCATAACTTTTTCGAGACAACCATACGTCAAGATCGTCATCCCATGGAATAAAACCTTTATGACGTACTGTTCCCAACAAAGTGCCGCTACTCACTGTATAGGCTATCCCCTCTTGTTGGCACAAGGCATCAAACTTTTTCATTAGCACTAACAATTTTCGCTGAACAGCCAAAGTGCCATATTGGTTCTCTAAATCCATGACAGAAAAGAATTGATGAAGATGTTAAAAAATATCAGATTTTTAATTGTGATACTTCACAGTAAATGAGAATGAAATCATATCAGAATTAGTCACTCATATACCCCTATTGGAAAAATATTGCTTGAAAAGCTTTTCCACATATTCGCTACGCGGATGAAAATGGTCTATAAAGTCTTTATTGTCATATCCATCATCATTCAAATTAAAATGACCAATCATAGGGATATTATTTTTCATGGCATAGTCTTCTATGTATCTCATACCATCCTGCAATCCTTGCAAGCCTTCAACTCTTTTATAAAAGACGGGATGGAATGGACAACAAAAGAATATGACATCAGCACCTTCGTCCTTGATTGCTTGAATCAAGGATTCAAAGATTTTTGCACGTTCCTTTGACACGGAGTCAAAATCATTGAACATGGAAGGCATTTCTGTTTTGGCCATTCTATCAGAATTTTCCACAGAGCTATTTCTAACCTTAGTATCGTAGCTCTTAGAGCCATCGGTTCGAATCGTCCTTCCTTTATTGACACGAGTTGCAACAAACTTTAAATCTTCAGGGCTTTCTGTTTTCAATGCTGTTTGAAAATAAGACAAAGAAAAAAGATTCTCGAAGCGTGAAAAATCAAGATGAAATTCCTTTTCCTTGTGCAAAAAAATGTTACAATAGTCCTCCAAAGCCATCCATTGTGCATCTAAATAGTTTTCATTTAAAAGATTTGGCGGATCAGCACAGATGACAACATACTTATAACGAATGTTGTTCTCCTTGCAAATTTCGTAAAACGAGAGATAATCTTCCAACTTGCCACTATTCACCCATAAATTCAAAATGGATGATGAATCGGGAAACATTTCGCTGGATATCGAGTTTGCACGACTATTACCTAATATCACATAATCAAAAGTCTTGCCATTATACAATTTGCATAATTTTGTCTTATATGCTCTATCGTTAATATTTTTAGGTGTGTTTGTTACATTAAAATTCTTGCTGTTTCCTTCTATAATCTTGTCAACGAATCGATTAGAATACACTTCTCCCGGGTCAATCACGTAGTTGGTGACCGCCACACCAGTAAGGACGGGCAGAAAGACGCAAGCCATGTATATGAGGAATTTCTTCATTTTGTCTTAGAATTGGAAATAGATGAACTGGTTGCCCTCGAACTCGCCCATGAATATTATCATCAGGAGCAACGCGATGCCCATGATGATATGAGAGGGAAGGAAATGACGCTCCACGTACGACGTCTTCTTGTATTCTATGAAATACTCTATGATGAACAGCAGCGCCACGACAAAGAACCTGGATTTCTGCTGCATGAGCGTGCTCAACAATCCATGTGTCAGGTTGGTGAACATTTCCTGCAATGCATAGACGCCATCGCCCAGGGTGTTGGCACGGAAGAACACCAATGCCAGCATCACAAGGAAGAAGGTGACGATGCGGTTCAGCCACAGCCACCACTCCTTTTT
>JAFWSS010000068.1 GCA_017524385.1 Prevotella sp. | reverse complement strand
TCATAGCAGACAGATATTCCACCGATGCGGCGGATTTGCTGACTGACCTTGTCAATGAGGTTCCAACTATCCATTTGCTTAGGAATATGAATATTTATAAACAAACAAGTTGATGTTTATTCACTTGCGAAACTTCAGTTTGATGACTTTTTCATCGTTAAGTGTTCGATTGATACTCAAAACCCTCAAATTTCTTACTAAAATGAGACAATATTCAGCAGAATCCATTAACTTTGCAACATATTTTAAAGTATTATTGAACAACTATTCAACTATTCATCATGAAAAAACTGTTTTTGCCTCTTCTGCTCATGGCGGCAGTGTCTGCCTATGCGCAAGAAAACCCAGTGTTAACTATTGAGGGTGGCCAGGTCAAGGGCGTTTTGGCCGACGATCATCCTGACGTGTATGTCTATCGTGGCATTCCCTACGCCGCGCCTCCCATCAGGGAAAACCGTTGGAAAGAGCCACAACCTGTCGTGCCATGGAAAGGCGTGAAAATCTGCGATACATTTGGCCACCCAAGTTATCAGGCCATACAATATCCTGGTGGATACTTCACGGAGTGGGGCTATGGAAAAGAGGCTCCTTATAGCGAGGACTGCTTGTACTTGAATGTATGGACGAAGGCTCCAGGCAAGGTGTCGAAGAAACTCCCCGTCGCACTATGGATACATGGTGGCGGCTATCGTGAGGGTTGGGGCTCCGAACCTGAGTTTGACGGACAGGAATGGGGAGCCAAGGACGTGGTGCTCGTTTCCATCAACTACCGTCTTGGCGTGTTCGGCTTCCTGACCCACCCGTTGCTCTCGGAGGAGAGCCCACACAAGGTGTCGGGCAACTATGGCATTCTCGACCAGATCGAGGCCTTGAAATGGATTAAGAAAAATATCGAACAGTTTGGTGGCGACCCCAACAATGTCACGATTTTTGGACAGAGTGCCGGTGGTGGTAGCGTGCGCACTCTTTGTGAGTCTCCATTGGCTCGCGGTCTCTTCCACAAGGCAGTCATCATGAGTGCCCAAGGTCTCAGCATCCCCAATCCCAATGGAGGAGGCATGATGGGTGGTCGCTACAGTGGCGGTTCCATCGCCGATGCTGCCGCAAATGCCAAGAAGGTGTTTGACTGGGCAGGGTTGACCGACCTGCAGAAGATGCGTCAGGCATCCACGGAGACAGTATTCGCCCTTAGCAATCTCTACGGTCAGGTTACAGGCGAACGTATGATGTTGCCTTACATGCCGTTGATAGATGGTTATGTCAGCGTGAAGAGTTTCGATGATGCCACACGCGAAGGCACCTTGGCCGACGTACCCTATATGATTGGTTTCACACTCAACGATATGGGCAATATGGCGCCCAACATCGCGGAGTTCTGCAAGGTGCGTCAAAGCAAGGGTGGCAAGGCATGGGCTTACGAGTTTGCTCGTCCGTTGCCCGACGACGGTTCTCATCCTGAGGTGACACAGCGCCTGAGGGGCGCCTTCCACTCTTCCGACCTTTGGTTCGTCTTCAAGTCGCTGAAACATTGCTGGCGTCCTTGGACCAAGGGCGACTGGGACCTCTCAGAGAAGATGCTGACAGCATGGACCAACTTTGTGAAGTATAGCGACCCCAACGGCAAGAATGGTGGTGCATGGGCTCCTTGCACAGAGAAGAAGCCCCATTTCATGGTGTTCAAACTCAACGACAAAGACGTAGAGGCTTCATTCTTCGGAGAGCCAGAGATTGCACCTCAGCAGTTCGGTCCTGGATTCGGACCCGGCCGAGGACCTGGAGTTCCTGGAGCAGCACCAGGAGCAGGCAGGAGATGATATGACAAAGCTCTTTGCCGCCATTTTGTCGCAACCCTGATGCAAGTAGGCACCGACAGAATGATGTCATTTCCTCTAAAAGTCAATGAAAAGTTGATAAGTAGGTAATCAAAATTATCTGTTATTATCATTCTTGTTGGTGTTGTATCTAATTTTGATCACCTACTTAATAGAATTTAAATATTTAGGCAGGCTTCTCAAGAAGCCTGCCTAAATCGTGATGGGTGTCGACAATGTGATTTGCTCGGATGTGTACTACTTTGTTTACTATATTATATTAAAGGTTATTGGCTTCGTGAATGGCTGTGGTTTCGCTTGAGAGATAGTAGTGGTTCCTAGTGCTCTCGAAGGTAGGTTATGCAGGATAAGAAACAAGCACGTCGGAAGGAAAATGACAAAGGCTGTATCCGTCATGGCCGGCAATAACCTGTAGCAAAACGAATGGTTCCTGTCTTGAGCCCCTCGCTTTGGCAATTGAGGGTTAAAGATGAACTTTCACCCCCTTGGATGATGATTTGGGCCAAACCGTTGAAGGCTGGGATGCTGAACTCGCTGCAGTCCATTTCTTTGGGATGGTCGGCACCCAGATACATCGGGTCGCCATTGCCAGCACCGAGGATGCGGCCGTCGCCCTCAATGGTGAAGTGAAGCATTGGACAGGCATCGGGCACTATCCGCCCCTTTTCGTCTTGCACCTCGACGGTGACCACGGCGACGTTGCATCCATCGACATGGATGGCATTCCGGTCGGATTTCAACACGGTCTTGTAGGCTGGTCTTGTGGTCTCAATGGTCTTGGTCATGATGCGCTTGCCTTTCTTGTAGCCATGAGCCACGACCTTGCCTGGGTGGTAGATGGCGTTCCATTTCAGATGGCCGTTTTTTGGCATGGCCTGTCGCCCCAGTTTCTTGCCATTGACGACAAGCTCCACCTCGTCGCAGTTGCTGTATGCCCATATTTCCACTTCCTCACCCTCGTGGCCTTGGAGGTTCCAGTGAGGAAAAATGTGCAACGTGGGTTCGTCCGTCCACCAAGACTTCAGATAATATGCCTCGTCCTTGGGAAAGCCGCAATAGTCAAGGATTCCGAATTCAGAGTCATGGGCAGGGTATCCAAGCGGATTGGGTTCGCCACGATAATCGAAACCGGTCCAATAGAACAGTCCCGCTCCCCATGTACGTTCGTCATAGAACTGCCAACCACGCTCGATGACGTTCTCGTAGTCGTAGGTCTTCTTTGAACGGTTGGCGCTGACCATTCGGCCGGGGTATTCCGGAGACTCGAAATACCAACCGCGTGTGCCACAACCGGTTGTTTCCTCCGTTCCGACGATGGACCATGACGGATTGGCCTTCTTGCGGTTGTCCACATCGTTCTGCATGATATAGTTGAACCCCACCACATCGAGCCCCTTGATCATCTCACTGCCTCCGGCATTCGCCACCGTGCTGCGCCGCGTCGGGTCGTAGAGACGGGTGTATTCACGCATGGCCTCTGCCAAGCGGATGCCCTGGACGTTGTTCTCAATGCCCCATTCCTCGTTTCCGTCGCTCCAAAGGATGATGGACGGGTGGTTCCTGTCGCGCTTGATCATCCGCTCCAACAAGCGCAGATGTTCCTCATTGATTCCCATCAAGCGATTCTCGTCAATGACAAGGATTCCCTCTCGGTCGCAGACATCGAGCAAGGCAGGTGTCACGGGATTATGGGATGAACGAATGGCGTTGCAACCAAACTCCTTCAACTGTTTGACACGCCATGCTTGCAGTTCGTCGGGGATGGCAGCCCCCACTCCGGCATGATCCTGATGCAGGTTCACGCCTTTCAATTTCAGGGGTTCGCCATTCAAGAGGAAACCGTGTTCGGCATCGAAGGCGATGTCGCGTATTCCAGTCGTTGTCCCACGGTAATCTACAAGTTTTCCATCCATATGAATGCTGGTTCCTACATTGTAAAGATAAGGGTCGGTGGTGCTCCAAAGATGTGGATGACTCACCATGATGCTCTGCTTGCAACTGATTGTCTGCTTGGCTTTCAGGTTAAGAGTTACACTTTCACTCTTTCCAATCTCATTGCCTTTGGAATCATAAAGAACATGCGACACCTCGCACTGCCTTGGAGCCAATCCACTATTGTGGACCTCTGTTTCTATCACCAGTTTCGCTTCAGAATAAGGTGGCTTTAATTCTGTGTAGACAAACGTTCCAAAAGGTGCGACGCCTACCTCGCCAGCCCTCAACAGCCACGCGTCACGGTAGATGCCGGCACCCTCATAGAACCAACCTTCTTCGAGCGAGGCATCGACACGAACACAAATCAGGTTGTTCTCGTCATATTTCACATAGGGCGTGATGTCATAGACTTGTGTTGCATATCCGCTCGGCTCGGTACCCATATAGAACCCGTTGAACCATACCTGGGCATTGCGGAAAATGCCGTCGAATTGCAATATCAACCTTTTGCCCATATCATCCTTGCTGATATAAAGGTTATTGCGATACCAACCCACGCTGGTCTCGGGGTATTTCCACCCCACGGTCTTGTAGCCATGGGAATGACTGCCTTCGTGGGAGTAGGGCAGGGTGGTCACCCAGTCGTGAGGCAACTGTACTTCCTGCCAAGAGGAGTCGTCAAACTTCTCCGAGTAAGGCCCCTCGTTATGTATGGAATTGGCCTTGGTCAGATAGTTGAAATATTCTGTTCCACAGCCGAAATCCTTTTTGGGGTCGCCGGCATGTCCGAAGGCAAACTTCCATCCATGGTTGAGCATCTGGGCCTGGGCCAAAGCCACATTAGCTTGCAACAAAAAAGCAAGCATCATCAATAGTAGTCTCATCATTTTCTCCATTTTTATTATGATGCCGTAAAGGTACTAACATTCGATTATGCAAGCAAGAAAAAAACGTATTTATTTCTTCGAATGTGAGTTATTTTTTCACAATGCGGCGTTTAACCTTTCCCTTACTCATTCGTCTAATCTGCAAAAGACTTAAAAAATCACATGCAAAAAAATCTTTTATGGTTGCTGCTCTTCTTGACGGGCAGCATTTGTCACGCACAGGACATCACCATCCGCTATGACGGTGCGACGGCAAAGGTGAAACAAAAGGCCAAGGACAGTGTGAATGTAAACATTGATGGCGCCAAGGTGAATATCGAGAGTTTGTATAAAAGTCATCAACTCACTCTACGCCTGACGGGCAAGAGCGACGATGGACTACTCAACCTGAAGTCGGCAGGAAAGGTGAAGATAACACTCGACAACCTGACGCTGACCAGTCGGGAAGGGGCTCCTATCTGTCTGAAGAACAAGAAAAAGGTGGAGATAGCGGTGGCTAAGGCGACAGAAAACACACTTGCCATCACAGCATGCAACGACACCGCCAACCATAAGGCTGCCGTCATTTGGGCTAAAGACAAAGTCATGCTTTCCGGAAAGGGAACACTCAATGTCATTGCAACAGGCGATGGCTGTCGTGGAATCAAGACCAAGAAGGACATCGTCATAGAAGATGTTTCACTCAACGTGACGACATCTGGCGACAACCTCGGTGAGAAACCTTTCGACTTCGGCGGGTTCCCAGGCTTCGACGGTGAGATGCCAGACTTCAGCAGCTTCCCCGGTTTTGGCAACGACAGCACACAGCAAGGCGGATTCACAATGCCAAACTTCAGCGGCGGATTCCCTGGTTTTGGCAACGACAGCACACAGCAAGACGGATTTACAATGCCAAACTTCAGCGGCGGATTCCCTGGTTTTGGCAACGACAGCACACGGCAAGGCGGATTCCCAATGCCAAACTTCGGCGGAGGTTTTCCACCCTTTGGCAACGACAGCACACGGCAAGGCGGATTCCCAATGCCAAACTTCGGCGGAGGATTCCCTGGTTTTGGCAACGACAGCACCAGTGAGGGCGGTTTCCCTGACTTCGGTGGAGGTTTCGGAGGCAAGCACAAATATGTCGCTTCCACGAAGGGCATCGCCTCGAAAGGTAAAATCACCATCAACAGCGGCAACGTAACAGTCAGGACCTCCACTGCCGGCGCTGAAGGCATGGAGGGCAAGGAAGGCATTGTCTTCAATGGCGGCAAGGTGGATGTCTTCGCCACCGATGACGCCATCAACGCCAACGCCACCATAGAGTTTAATGGAACACACGTCATCGCAAGAAGTTCGACCAACGACGCCGTGGACTCCAATCCCGAGGGTGGATTTTTCATGCCTTTCGGACGAAACAATGAGCAAGAAACCAATCCAGCCGTCATCATCACAGGTGGCACTGTATATGCATGGAGTCAAATAGGGTCTCCAGAAGAGGGACTCGACTGCGACTTTGCACCGCTTGTCATCGAGGGAGGCACCATTTTCACAATAGGTGGTGGAATGGGGGAGATGCCATCCGTGCCCACCAACAAGACTGCAAAGCAACCCACGGTCCTACTCATCGGTCTCGATATCGTAAAGGATGAGCCCATCAGTATCTTAGATGACAGGGGAAAAGTCATCGACACAGTCACCATTCCTTTTTCCATGCGTCGCAGTGCCAGCCTCGTCGGAAGTCCCGCCTTCAAACTCGGAGGCACATACACAGTGAAGACAAAGGGATACGAAAAGACCTTCACCCTCAACGAACCATTCACCGCTGTAAGGTAAGTGAAACAACTGAATGTGATTGCAAAAAACTGTATCAGTGTACTTTTTTACAAAAGTATTCTCATAGCCATGTCAATTCATATGTAATGTAGTGACTCATCAAGAATCAGTTTATATGAATCATTCTTTCCTTGATTTTTATGATGTTCACCGCAAAAAAACTTGATATTGTACTAAAAAATGCCAAAACATTGCTATCTTTGTGCTTGATATCAAAATCCTGGCAAAAAACAATCATCAATATCACCAATTATGAGACATTTATCAGCTTTTCTGCTATTGAGTTTGATGTGCACCTTAGGCTATGCCCAGACGATGAAGGAAGCACCCATCAAGAACCCGATGTTGTGGGCCGACGTGCCCGACCCCGATGTCATCCGCGTGGGTGACACATTCTACCTGGTCAGCACCACCATGCACCTGATGCCGGGCGCTCCGGTGATGGCGTCGAAGGACCTGAAGAACTGGGAGACTGTGGGCTACATCTTCGACAAACTGACCGACTCGCCGAAGTACGACTTGGCGTTTTCCTTGCCTCTCGACCAGCAAAAAGGCGCGGGTGTGGGCACCGTCTATGGGCGAGGCCAGTGGGCCACGTCGCTGAAATATCATGATGGCAAGTTCTGGGCGCTCTTGGCTCCAAACGAACAGGGTGCCATGGGCGACACCTATATCTTCACCGCTCCCAAGGCCGAGGGACCGTGGACCATCCATTCACGCCTGCGCCACTTCCACGACGCCACCTTGTTTTTCGATGACGACGGAACACCGTATGTGTTTTTTGGAACAGGCGAGATGTGTCAGCTGACTCGCGACCTGAAGGGGGTAGTCGAGGGAAGCCTGCGCCACTATTTCCAACGTGAGGAAGAGGAGCGTGGACTGTTGGAAGGCACTCGAGTCATCAAGCACAAAGGCACCTACTATGCCATGCTCATCAGCCAATCGTTTGGTGGCGGACTCAATCGCCGCGAGGTGTGCTACCGCACGAAGGACCTGAACGCCAAATGGGAGAAGAATGTCATCTTGGAAAGTCCTTTCGGCGGTTTCTCCTATCTGGCACAAGGCACCATCGTCGATACCGAGGAGGGCGACTGGTATGGCATCATGTTCCAAGACCGTGGGGGAGTGGGACGTGTGCTGACATTGTCTCCCGTACGCTGGATTGACGGCTGGCCGATGCTGGGTGACGAGAATTACAAGGTGCCCGACATCATGCGTCCTTACAAGAGCGGATTACCGGTAAAAGGCATCGTCCTGCCCGATGACTTCGACGACTCGAAGTTGGGACTGCATTGGCAGTGGAACCACAACCCCGTGGATAATGCGTGGAGTTTGACGGAGCGTCCAGGGTTCCTCCGACTCAAGACCTGCCGTGTTGTGCCCAACCTTTATCTTGCCCCCAACACACTGACACAACGTATGGAGGGCCCTTCATGCAGCGGTTGCATCTGTATGGACTTGTCGAAGATGAAAGACGGTGACTGTACAGGACTGGCTGCCTTCAATGGTGACAGCGGCGTGCTTACCATTATGAAAAATGGCAAGAAATACACCCTTGTGATGAGCGAGCAGAAAGTGACACTGACAGACCGAGAGAAGGCCGTGACGAAGGTTGACGTGAAGGAGGTAGAGACCGTTGACCTGACCAAGATACTCAATGCCAAGCAACCCAAGATTTGGCTGAGGTTGGATGGTGAATTCCGCCCCGGCCAACGTGGCGGGCGCGATGCAGCCAACTTCTTCTACAGCCTTGACGGAACACAATGGACGCAAATAGGCACGAAGGATTACCGTATGATATTCGACTATCGCCGTTTCTTCATGGGCACGAAGTTCGGCATCTTCAACTACGCCACAAAGAAAACCGGCGGATACGTAGATGTAGACTATTTCAAGTACAAATGCGACGAGAAATAAGGATGACATGCATGCTGGAATGACGGAAAGGTCGCAATAATGAAAGAAGAAAGACAATGAAAAAGATACTCTTCCTTCACGGCTTTTATGCCAGCGGCCAATGCGTTCTGGCAGTGACCTTGCATGAGACTTTCGAAAGGATACAAATGGGCGACAATACGCCGGGAAAGGGTAGGGTGGAGGTGCTCACCCCCGACCTGCCCTTGCATCCAAAAGAGGCCGTCATGTTCATACGTGACTTGATTGACCATGAGAAACCCGACCTCTTGGTTGGCAACAGTTGCGGGGCGTTCCATGCGCAAATGTTGGCGCCCGTCGTGGGTATACCGGCTTTGCTTGGCAATCCGCATTTCCAAATGACGGAGTTTCTGAAACCGCGTATCGGCGAACATCAGTACAAGTCTCCTCGGAAAGATGGCAAACAGAATTTCGTCATCGATGAAGCTTTGATTGATGAGTTCGCAGAATTGGAGGCCGTTCAGTTTGGCAACTGCACCCCCTCTTTCAAGGATTGCGTCTGGGGGTTGTTTGGCGAGCATGACACCTTGGCTCACTTCGAACCGCTCTTTTTAGAGCATTACTCTCACTCATTCCACTTCCCAGGAGGACACACCCCGACGGCAGAAGAAGTCCGTGGCTGGTATGTGCCATTGATTGAGAAAATGTTGAAGGCTTTTGCGAACAGACAGGCCCCATTAGTTCCCTCTTAACTCCTAAAAACATAAAAAAGGAAAACCAGAGACTTGCGAATATTGGTCTCCAACAATGTCATCATAACCATAAAAAAACGTTTTACCAAACAAATAAATGAAGAAATTTTTTAAAATCACACTGCTGACCGTTTTGGTGCTGGTGGTGTTGGCAGGTGTGTTCATGTGGATGGCTTTCGGCTCGTTTGTCAAAGGGGCGATGTCGGCAGAGAAACTCGATGACGGGCTTTATTATATGGAGTACAAGGGAGATGACGGTTTTGACGCCTTGATGGCGAAAGGCGGATTCGAAAACACCGACCAATTGGCAAGTTATGCGATGGAGTTCCTTTCGAAAGGTCACTACAAACCTGAAGTGAAGAGCGGAAATGCTGATTTCGGATGCAGCGCACTCACCGTTAAGACTCCTGACGGAGGAGTGTTGATGGGGCGCAATTTCGACTATCCGTCGGCTGTTGGAGTAATCATGCATGTCATACCTGAAAAAGGCTACGAGTCAATCAGCACGTTCAATGTAGAGTTCTATGGATTCGGTGAAGGTTACAAACCCGAGGGATTCACCAACCAATACCTGGCTCTTTCGGGACTGTTTGTCGCACTCGACGGCATCAACGAGAAAGGATTCGCCATGGCCGACCTGATGGCCGGGGACTCGATTGCTACTCACCAGCGCACCAACAAGCCCGACCTCACGACGACGGGTGCCATACGTTACCTGTTGAACAATGCAGCCAACGTGGATGAGGCTTTGGAATTGCTGAAAGGCATTGATATGCATTCTGATGTCGGTTTTGCCCACCATTTCGCCATGGCTGACGCATCCGGAAAGAGCGTGGTGGTGGAATATGTCGACAACCAGATGGTGGTCGTTGAGTCGCCGGCTTTGGCCAACCACTACCTGTGCGATGCGAAACACAACGTAGGACGGATGGAAGGCGACAACCGCTATGACTTACTTTGCGAGCGATACGAACAAACGGGTGGAGTAATGGACAAGAAAACGCTTACAGAAGCCATCAAGGATGTCTCTCAGCCAGAGGTGGAAGGGAAATTCCTCGGAACAGCTTGGACGATGGTGATGGACCTGAAAAATCCATCAGTCACCTACTATTCACGCCGCCATTTCGACAAACCGTTCCACTTCAAGTTGGGAAAATGAACGTCGTTTGAGCATCTTAAGTAGGTAATCAAAATTTGACGACCATCTAATTTTGTTCACCTACTTAACAAGATTTGGAATCCATTATGGCATCACATCGTCATGCCATGCTTCGAAGTCAGACTCTTTATACATTATTCACTCATATTTCCCATCAAACAGCGTAGATGGACATTAGCATATAATTTCTTGGTCAAGGCATGCGACAAATCCGAGCGCATGTAAAAACAAGGTTTTGCTATTAGAGATTAACTTAAGTTTCGGAAGTTCGGCTATATTGGCATCCAATTACTTACAGTAGTTTCATTTAAAAAATGTATGGATTATCAAATGATGATTCCATCAAAACACCTCCATTTGCGAGGATTTTTTACTTCATACTTGATTTGTTATATCTTGGTTTGATGTTGAACGAACCCCGAAGGGGGGGCCAGAGTACAGGCAGGTGGTGGAGTGCGAAGCACGGAACCCCTGCTAAAAGCATGGTGTGAACAACAACCCCGAAGGGGTGGCAGAATGGCAACTTCATACACTTCATATCGTTGCTCTGCCACCCCTTCGGGGTTGTTGATTTCATTTCCTTGTCAAGCAGGGGTTACGCTTCGCTCCACCACCTGCCTGTGGTCGTCCCAGCCCTTCGGGCTTCACTTCACAACCGGTAGCCATACAAGATAAATCCTAGTTTTGTAAGATGTTTTTACTTCCGAAACTTAAGATTTTAAGGTTTTAAAGACCTTGAGGGCAAACATAAAAGAGGGGTGGGTCGTTCGACCCACCCCTTGAATTATAATAATCATCTATCTTCTTTTCCTGAAACAATCTTTTTACCTTATTCTTACTATTACTATTACTATTGAGGATTCTTGTGGTCTTGATTTTGCTATAGTTTCTGGATTTTCTAGATGCTCTAGATTTTCTAAAGGTCTCTATGGCTTAGAGGCTTTTGGGGATTATCTGCGTCCACCGTGTCCACCACGGCTGCCACCGCCGCCGAAGGAACCACCGCCACGACTGGCACCCCCATGGCTTCCGCCGCTGAAAGAGCTGCCTCCACGGCTTCCACCGCTGAAAGAGCTACCTCCACGGCTGGGAGAGGAAGAATGGCCTCCGAAAGAGCTGCCTCCACGGCTGGGAGTGGAATGACTGCCGCTGCCGAAAGAACTGCCGCCACGGCTGGGAGTGGAGTGGGAGGGAGTAGAGCTGGAGCGCGAGGGAGTCGTCACAGAGGAACGAGATGAGGAACCTGAGCGAGATGGTGTGTTGCCATAAGAGCGTGAAGATGAACTGCCAGCGTTGTGTGATGGTGTGGTCACTGTAGAGCGCTGTGAAGGACTGGTGTGACTGCGTGTGGGAGGCGTGGTGCCTGAAGTGCCGGGCCTGCTTGAGCCGCTGCCACCGAATCCGCTACGACCGCCGCCATTGGCTCCAGGAGTGGTGCGTGTGCTGCTGCCGCGAGATGCTCCACCGCCCGGCTGTCCGCCGCCGTTGTGTCCGCCGCCATTGTATCCGCCGCCGTTGTGTCCGCCGCCGTTGTGTCCGCCGCCGTTGTGACCGCCGCCGTTACGTCCGCCACCATTGCCGAAGCCTCTGCTTCCATGTCCGTAGTCGCCGCGAGCGAATCCGTCACGCATGCCTCTGCCAGCATGTCCTCGATGTCCGAAGCTGCGTCCGTGATACCAGCTGCGTCCTCCGTTCATGTGCCAGCTATGTCCACCGCGATAAACGGTATAGAAGTGGGGGCGTCCGAAGTAGAGATAGTCGCGATATGGATAACGTGCATAGATGCCGAAGTGCCAGTAACCGGCTTCCCAGTAAAGGGGGCGGTAGAAATAGGTTGCAGCCACGAAAGCGTTGTACTGCCAGTCGAGCAAGATATAGCTCAAGTCGAGGTTGCGCTGGGTCCAATAGACACCATAGAGGTCGGCTTGGGTGTTTATGCTCATCAGATAGTCGAGGTTCACCTCGTATGCAGCCTCATACTGCTCCTCAGTGAGGTTCAGTTCGTAGGCCATCTTGTCGGTGAGGAACAGTGCTTGCTGACGTGCCTGCTCGTAATCCATTGCGCTAGCCGACAGGGTGATGGTCAGCAAAGTTGTCATGGCTATCAGAAATCTTTTCATCGTAGTAATGTTTTTATTCGTTGTTATTGTTATCTTATTCTCACGGTGCAAAGGAACAAACATTTCTTGGCATATTAAAAGGATTTTCCCTATATTCAAGGGGGAAAATCCCTATCTTCCTATAGGGGCTTTTATGAGTGGTGGTGCTGCGGCAAAACCGCAGCTTGCAGAGAACGGGATGACAGGAACTTTTATTACCCAAAGTGAATTGATAAGATAAAGAATCATTTTTTAAGGCTTTTTTCTCTTATCAATGGATTTTTAACTATCTTTGCCCCTTGAAAGCAATGAGTAACGCCAAATGAAGAAAGTCATCACCTATGGCACATACGATCTACTACACCAAGGTCATCTCAACCTGCTTCGTCGTGCGAAGGCATTGGGCGACTATTTGATAGTAGGTGTCACCAATGATAGTTTCGACCGCGACCGAGGCAAGCTCAACGTTCGCAACAATGTGTTGGAGCGTGTGGACGCAGTGAAGGCCACGGGCTACGCCGACCAGGTCATCATCGAGGACTATGTGGGTCAGAAAATCGACGACATCCAGAAATACAATGTCGATATCTTCGCCATCGGCTCCGACTGGGAGGGTAAGTTCGACTATCTCAAGGAGTTTTGCGAGGTGGTCTATCTTCCCCGCACAGAAGGCATCTCCTCCACGATGCTCCGTGCCGAGACCACCCCCGACGTGCGCGTGGGTGTGATAGGTTGCGGCAGGGTGGCCCACCGTTTTCTTCCAGAGTCGGCTTTTGTCAGCGGTGTCCACATCACCGCCGCCTACGACATCAACCCAGAAGCCACCAAGCAATATGTCGCACAGGCGGAAGGGGTGGAGCACTGCGAGACGGTGGAACAGTTGCTCTCACAAGTTGACGCCCTCTACATCGCCACACCCCATCTCAGCCATTACGACTACGTTCGTCAGGGTCTTCAATCCGGCAAGCACGTGCTCTGCGAGACCCCGATGGTGCTCGACAAGCAGCAGGCCGTCGACCTCTACCGGATGGCGGAGGAGCGCGACTGCATCCTCATGGAAGCCAACAAGACAGCGCACTGCCCCGCCTTCAACCACCTTATGGTGATGGTGAAGTCGGGACTCATCGGCGACGTGGTGGACATCAACGCTTCGCTCTCCAAGTTGTGGGACGACAACCTCACCTTGAGGGAGTTCGACCCCGCCCAGGCCGGCGGTTCCATGTATGAGTTGGGAAGTTACCCGTTGCTCCCCATCGTGAAACTCATGGGTGTGGATTATGAAGACGTGCATTTCTACAGCCGTTTCAAGGAAGGTGTAGACATGTATACCAAGGGCGTGGTGAGATACCCCTCCGCCGTGTGCTCCTTCCAGGTGGGACTTGGTGTGAAGACCGAAGGCAACCTTGTCATCTCCGGCACGAAGGGTTATGCCTACGTGCCCGCTCCCTGGTGGAAGACCGACTATTTCGAGTTGCGCTATGAAGACCAGAACGACAACAAGAAGTACTTCTACAAGTGGGACGGAGCCGGACTGCGTTACGAGATACAGGAATTCATCAGTTGCATCATCGCCCATCGGCACTCCTCCGCCCGCCTGCGCCGCAAGGAGAGCATTTTTATGGCCGAGGTGATGCAACGTTTCACGGAAAAGGAAAACATGATATCGATATGAGAAGGATTCTTGTCGTGGGAGGTGCCAACGGCATCGGCCTGGCCATCGCCACGGAGTTGGCGCAGCGGCCTGAAACAGAAAAGGTGTATGTGGTGGACAAGGCTCCACTCGCAGCAGAGCACCAGAGGGAGAACATGGAGTCGTGGCAATTCGACCTCACGGCTGACGACTATTCGTTCTTCGACCGTTTCGACGACATCGACGCCATGATGCTGACGGCAGGTTTCGGGAAACTCGCCCTTTTCCGCGACGTGCCCGAGCAGCACATCATCGACTCCTTCCAGGTGAACACCATCTCCACTATGCGACTCATCAAGCGCTTCTACCCCAAGTTGGAGGGAAGTGAGGACTTCTTCTGCGGTGTGATGGTGAGCATCGCGGGCTTCATGTCTTCCCCCTTCTTCGCCGTCTATGGAGCCACCAAGGCAGCGCTGAAGATATTCATCGAAAGCGTGAACGTGGAGTTGGAAAAGGCGGGGTCGGCCAACCGCATCCTCAACGTTAGTCCCGGTTCGATCAAAGGCACCAGTTTCAACCAGGGTAAGACCGACCTCACTCTGACTCACAACCTCGCCTGCGACATCATCAGCCATCTGGAACGCAAGGACGATCTCTTCATCCCCAAGTATGAGGAGGTGTTCCAGCACGTCCTTCAGCGCTATCACGACGACTTCCGAGAGGAGGGCCGCCACAGTTACGAATACAAACTCTCCAGCGGCAGGATGTGACGGCATCAACCATGTCACGTCGGCCATTTGGACCAATACCATCAAAAAACATGTATAAGATTATCGACGCACACAGCCATTTATGGCTCAGACAAGACACCTCTTGGAATGGGAAACGCATCAAACCCCTGCCCAACGGCAGGTCGATGTTCCTCGGCGAAGAGGTTCAGATGCTGCCCCCTTTCATGATCGATGGGAGCAACACGGCAGAGGTGTTCATCTCCAATATGAATTATGCCCAGGTGTCGGCAGCCGTCGTCGTACAGGAGTTCATCGACGGGAAGCAGAACGAGTATCTCGACCTTGTGCAGCGGCAATACCACGACCGTTTCTTCGTCTGTGGCATGGCCGACTACCTGCATCCTGGTTTTTATGCCGAGGCAGCCGCCCTCATCGAAGGCGGTTTCAGGGGGATGGCCATTCCCGCCCATCGCATCATCACCGACAAGAGTCGTGTGATGCTCAACTCCGACGAGATGATGCGGATGTTCAAGTTGATGGAGGAGCGCGGCGTCATTCTTTCCGTGACCCTTGCCGACGGCGACCTGCAAGTGGGAGAGATGCGCGAGGTCATCGAGGAATGCCCTCGTTTGAAGGTGGCCATCGGTCATTTCGGAATGCCCACGGTGGACGGTTGGGAGCAACAGGTGTTGCTCGCGCGTTATGAGAATGTCATGGTGGAGTCAGGCGGCATCACGTGGCTTTACAATTCCGAGTTCTATCCCTTCCCCACAGCCGTCAAGGTCATCCGCAAGGCCATCGACATGGTGGGAGCCGACAAGTTGATGTGGGGTAGCGACTACCCCCGCACCATCACTGCCATCACCTACCGCATGTCCTACGACTTCATCGTCAAGAGCAACGAGTTGACCGATGAGGAGAAAGTGCTATTCCTCGCCGGGAACGCCAAACGCTTCTACGGCTTCGGCGACCTGCTGGAACTGCCGTATGTCAAGAACATGTCGGAATAGGGGAATAGGCCATGATAGGCCAAGATAGGACATCATGTGTCTTATGGGACCTATAAACAGAATAATAACAATAACCGTTTCATACATTCATACACCCAAACATCATGAGTAAACCCAAACTTGTCAGCAAGAAATACCTGTTCACCTTCATCTTGGTCACCACCCTCTTCGCCTTGTGGGGTTTCGCCAACGACATCACCAACCCGATGGTGGCGGCCTTCCAGACCCTGATGGAACTGTCGGCCACGAAGGCATCCATGGTGCAGTTTGCTTTCTATGGCGGTTATGCCACGATGGCAGTTCCCGCCGCGTTGTTCATCCGTAAGTATAATTACAAGTATGGTGTGATGCTCGGTCTGGCCCTCTATGCCACAGGAGCTTTCCTCTTCATCCCGGCGGCGGCCCGCGAGAGTTTCACCTTTTTCTGCTTCTCACTCTACATCCTCACCTTCGGACTGGCTTTCCTGGAAACCACAGCCAACCCGTTCATCCTTTCCTTGGGTGACAAGGCCACCTCTACGCAGCGTCTGAACCTCTCCCAGGCATTCAATCCGATGGGTTCGCTCTGTGGCATGGCCGTGGCATCGTTCCTCGTCCTTCCGCAACTCATCTCCGACAAGCGTGATGCAGCCGGGGAAATCATCTTCTCCACCCTTTCAGAGGCAGAGAAGGCCAGCATCCGCGTGCACGACCTGGCCATCATCCGCAATCCCTACGTGGTCATCGGTTGTGTGGTGCTGTTGATGTTCATCATCTTCGCCCTCTCCAAGATGCCGAAGACAGAGGGCGAGGAGATGAAGGCGAAAGGCCAGACCCACACGGCTGGCGAGACCCTGTCGAACCTTTGGCACAACGTGGTGTATCGTGAGGGCGTGCTCGCACAGATGTTTTATGTGGCTGCCCAAATTATGACTTGGACCTTCATCATCCATTATGCCGACAACCTGGGCATCAACAAGGCGACGGCTCAGAATTACAACATCCTGGCCATGGTGCTGTTCCTCTGCAGCAGGTTCATCGCCACCTTCTTGATGAAATTTGTCAACACCCGCAAGCTATTGGCCATCTTCGCCGTGGGTGCTTCCATTTGCACCATCGGCGCCATCACCATCGTTGGCATAGTGGGCCTCTATTGCCTGGTGTTCATCAGCTTCTTCATGTCACTCATGTTTCCCACCATCTATGGCATCGCCTTGGAGGATGTAGACAGCCGCGACACCTCGCTTGGTGCAGCCTTTCTTGTCATGGCCATCGTGGGTGGTGCCATCATGCCCCCGTTGCAGGGTATGATCATCGACCAAAAGGAAATCCTGGGGCATCCTGCCGTCAACGTGTCATTCATCCTTCCTCTGGTTTGCTTCATCCTCATCTATATCTATGGCATGAGGTCCTATAAGTTCAAGATGAAAAAGGGAGGTGTGGCATGAGTGAGGGCTATCGAGTGAAGGCCTATGGCCAGCCCGTGAAGCGCTATGTGCAGACGATGGAGTTGAAGGATGAGCCGGCGCTCATCGCCCGCTACCGTCGGGCTCACAGCCGTGAGGAGTCGTGGCCGGAAATCCGCGAAGGCATCCGCCAAGTGGGCATCCTCGAGATGGAAGTCTATCTTTTCGGCAACCGCATCGTGATGGTGGTTGAGACGCCGATGGACTTCTGCTGGGACGAGGCCATGGCACGCCTCGCCACACTCCCCCGCCAGGCGGAATGGGAGGAGTTTGTGGCGCAGTTCCAGCAATGCGATGCTTCGGCCACGAGCGATGAGAAATGGCAGATGATGAAGCGCATTTTCCACCTTTATGATTGAGAGTGGAGTGGTGCGAGAGTCAAAAAGCATAAAACTTTTCCAATTATTTTGATTTTTCAAAAGAATTGCTTTACTTTGACTCCGTCGAAGGTACTCACGCTCGGAAAAGCCCAAAAAAATTTGGCTTTTCGCTCGCTTAATCGTACCTTTGACTCCGTCGAAGGTACTCACGCTCGGAAAAGCTCAAAAAAATTTGGCTTTTCGCTCGCTTAATCGTACCTTTGCAGAATATTAACATTCATTCATTCAAAAAAGTGAAATTATGAAAAAGATTTTATTGGCAATTATGACTTTCATGATGGCAGCCCCTTCGTTTGCTCAATTCCATAGTGGAGGTTTCACCCTTGATGAGGAAAACATTTACTGGGGTGCCCGTATCGGTATCACCTTTGGTGGAATCAGTGGCGACATCGAGACAGACGAAGGCAGGACGGGTATGACGCTCGCCGGCATCGTGGGCCTGCGTGTCACGGAGAATGCACCGGTGTTCCTCGAGAGCGGTCTTTACTATACTGAGCGTGGTGGTGACAAACTCAAGGGTCCTGCCGACCTCAATCTCTCTGGACATGATGCTCACTTGAACTATCTGGAGATACCCGCTCTCATCAAGTATGGCATCTCTTTGGATGACGAAGTAGCATTCCTACCGTTCATCGGTCCTTATATCGGTATGGGTATTTCCGGTGACTACAAATATATGAAACATCCAGAAATGGGTTTCAAGATTGGTTGCGGCGTGGAGTGGAACAATCTCTATGCTGAGGCTCTTTATCAGTTTGGTGTCACCGACATCGCTGATCCTGACCAATTCTCGTCACACGGCCACGCCCTCGGCATAAACTTCGGTATCAACTTCTGATATCTCCATAACTACAAGCGGCGGGAAAGAGAAGGCTCTTTCCCGCCGCTTGTGCGTCTCTAGGAGAGCCTAGTGAAAATCACCCATTGCGTATCTGACGGCCAGGCCAACGGCTTTTCCCAGTAGTGGTGGGACGGCGTTTCCTATCTGTACCAGTTGCTTGCTTTTCGGCCCCTCGAAGATGAATTCGTCGGGGAAGGACTGCAGCCTTGCCATCTCCCTGGCGGTGAGTACGCGTGGTAGTTTGGGATGCAGGTTCACCCCACCATGGTTTTCCTTGATGGTGCACGAGGGTGCGTCCCATGGGCATTTCTTCCACGAGTCGCTATATCCTTTGTAGAGGCTTTTGCCCTCGGGTGTTTCCATGATGCGTCGTGCCATTTCCGGGCTGTGCCGTGTGGGCACATGGTTGAATGCTTTGTCTGCGGGATGGTCCATCAAGTCGCTGATGGCGTCTTCTGTTGTCATGTATTCGTCGGGAGGTATGAGCGGCATCGGGTAGCAGTTGACCAGTCCTTTTCTGTTTCCAATAAACACCACTCGCTCTCGTTTCTGCGGCGTGAGGTAGTCGGCCGCGCATAACGTAGTGACACGCATATCGTATCCGATGGCTTTGAAGTCGTCGAGGATTTTCTTTTCCACCTTCCCATCGAGCATGGTGCGCAGCCCTTTGACATTCTCGCACACCACGAAGTCGGGTCGGAGTTTGCTCACGATTTCCACCAGTTCCTTATAGAGGGAGTTGCGTGGGTCGTCGATGATGCGGTTGCCCGACATGGAGAATCCTTGACAGGGGAATCCCCCAGCCACAAGACTGAGTCGTCTTCCTGCCAGTTGTTCTTTCACGGTGTCGTAGAAGGCCTTCTTTGTCTCTTCCTTTCTGATGTCCCCATTGACGAAAGGGTGTTTGAAATTACGCCGGTAGGTCTTTCCAGCCTCCTTGAAGAAGTCGAGTCCGCAGATGCCGTTGAGTCCCGCCATCTCCAGTCCCAAGCTCAGTCCTCCAGCGCCGCAGAAGAGGTCGACGAAGGTGGCTTTCGAGGTGCCCGGTTCGTCCCAATAGGGTATGATGTCCACCATTCGCACCTTGTCGCCGTAACGGTTTTGTGGAGCGTTGTTGTCGCTGAAGTCGTCTTCGCAGAACAGCGAAGGAGGTTTTGCCGTGTTGTGAAATTGCTTCTCCAATTCCAATGTCCTCTTCTTGTCTCCGCCCTTGCTGATGTATTTCTTGAAATCCTCGAAGGCTTTTTCAGAGATGGCATAGGTGGTGTTGCGACGTGATGCTCGCAACTCCCCCGAAGCCACGAATCTCCTGACGGCCTTCAGTGTCATACCCATCTCTCGGGCCACTTCTTCTATGGTGTATGTTCTCATCTGACGGTGGATGTTGGTGGAAAACAGATGATATGGCTTGTATTCGCTGTAAAGATACAAACAAAAAGCCATCCTTGCAAATTATCATCTGATTCTCTTGAAATGTTCAATTATCTGCATGCTGTTGTTCAGGTTTGAACACCCTTTTCTGCATGACGACGGCGCAGGAGGCGTCGCCAGTGACCGACATGACGGTACGTCCCATGTCAATGATACGGTCGATGCCCGCAGCCACTGCCACACATTCCACGGGGATGTTGGCTGATGAAAACACCATGGCCATCAGGGCAAGAGACCCGCCAGGGATGCCCGGTGTGCCGACGGAAGCCACCGTGGCGGCAAAGGCGATGGCAAGATACTGGTTGATGGTGAGGTCGATGCCGCAGCATGTCGCCATGAAGACCGAGGTTGCGCCGAGATAGATGGCCACCCCGTCCATGTTGATTGTGGCGCCAAGAGAGAGGACAAAACTACCGACGCTTTTGTCGACACCCATTTTCTCTGTGCACTCCATGGAATAGGGCAGTGTCGCCACCGAGGAGTCGCTCGAGAAAGCAAACAGCAAGGCGGGTTGCTTCTCCTTGAGAAATTTCAACGGTGACAACCCTCCAAGGAAATAGACGAGTGGCGAATACACGCATAGGATATGGAGGAGGAAGTAGGAATAGGCAAGGGCGACAAGGACGGCATAAGACCCCAGTACGCTGGGACCATTGTTGACCACAACCGGAGTCAGCATGCAGAACACGCCCACCGGTGCCACCGCCATGATATAATAGAGCACTTTCCCCACCACTTCGTTGAGGCTGAGCACCAACTTGCGAGCCGGTTCGCCCTTCTCGCCCACATGCACCATGGCTACGCCGAACAGGATGGCGGTGATAATCACCTGTATCATGGCCATGGAACTGAGCGGTGTCAGGATGTTGTCGGGAAACATATTGATAATCTGGTCCATGAAGGTGATTTTCGGCATGGTCACTTCCTCCCCGGTTTTCTCTATATGCAGGTTGATGGCCGGAATCCACCCCTTGGCAAGTGTGGACACCACCAGTCCCAGGGTGACGGCTATCACGGTTGTGAAAGCGAAGTAAAGCACGGCGCGTAGTCCCAGTTTCCCCAGTTTGCTCATGTCGTTCATCGAGAGTATTCCCGCCATGATGGAAAAGAGCACCAAAGGTACCACTATGAACTTCAGGAGGTTGAGAAAGATGGTGCCAAATGGTTTGATGAATTCATTCACAAAGCCTGGGTGTCCTTGAAGCAGGACACCTGCGATGATGGCCAGCACCAAGGCAGCGGCAATCTGTGTTGTCAGCGATAGTCTTATTTTCATGGTTGTTTCTTTTTTTTTGCAAATCTGCCACCTCTCCGGTGTTGCTGCATTCCATTATTCATACAAGGGTTTCCCACCTTGCATCATGATTGTTTCAAACCGAGACGCCTGCGTATGTCTTCCATCTTCTTCAACCGTTCGATGGAATAGGTTTTTCCATGCTGGTCAACATATTCGAAGAGAGCCAAGGCCCGCTCCAACAATGTCTCATTGATGGGATAGACACGCACGTCGGACTCGACATAGTAGAGTTCTGCCAACATCTCCGTTCGGTCGATACGTTCCTCTTCGGGAAACTGGGACAAGCGCACCAACGCATCTTCCACGTTGGCATTCTGGAAGAATTCGTACTCGCCAAGATACTGCTCATAAAGTTCGTGTATGGCGTTGCTCCTGTCTTTCTCGTCTTTGATGTTCATCGCACGTACCAAGGCTTCGAAAAAGGCACGGATGACCCTGATGAAATAGTCTTGGTGTATCATTTTAGTCCTTTTTTTATCAATATTTCCTTTTTATCATTATTTCATCCTCCCCCTCGTTGGTGTCTTTCACTAGGAAAGGGATTCCTGTTATCTGACCATCTTTTTGCCGTTTTGGATGTAAATCCCTTTGGGCAAGGTTGAAAGCATATCTGCGTTGTCGGCCCTTTTGCGTCCTTGCATGTCGTATACGGCTTCGTCGTGCCGCGGTTGGTCGATGATGCTCCCAATGGTGTTGCTCGCAGGTGCCACCTGAATACCGATTTCAGCTGCCGAGGTCCATTTGTTGCCGTTGATTTCAGAGAGAGCGACGAATTTGAGGTATCGTCCTTGCTTGGTTGTGGTGAACTTGGCCACTTGCATGGCAGTGGTGTTTTTGAATTCACCTTTTGCAGCCGGTGTGCCCCAGTTCTGTCCGTCGGTGCTGACATAGACCTCGTAGGCTTTGACCATACCGTTTTGGTTGCCGTCGTTTCTACCGTTGTAAGTGAATGCAGAGACGTTGTAGGTGTTGACCATGTCGACGATGAGAGTGTGCGGGCAGGCAGGCTCCGTTCCCCAGTATTCGGTATGCCAGAAGGTGGAAAGGTTGTTGTCGAAAGCCAGTCGTGCCTCGTTGCCACTATGCTGGCTGTCGGCGCTCACCAATCTCCATACGCTCTTGTTGACATGGAAGTCGAAGTCGTATTCCATCATGGGACTGTCCATCATCCCGTCTTTCGTGCAATAGGCCTTGACATGGCATGCATCGTCATGCTTGAAGGCGGCGGTGTAGTTGATGAATTCCCCTCCGTCGATGCTGTAATGTATGGTTGCCCCCTGGGTGGGCGTGGTCATGACAACATATCCAGAGGAGGCTCTTTTGACATTCACCGGTTGGCACACCGGCATGGCGACCCTAGCCAACAGTGCTGCATCACAATCCGGTATCAATGGTCTGATGATGAACCTGAAGGCAGTGTTCTCTGCTTTCAGTTCGTATTTGTCCAGCACATCGGGTCCGCAACTGGCGTTCCCCAATCCTCGTGTGGCGGCATCGAGCGATACGACTGTATTCTCACAAGTCTTGAATTGGTAGGTGTGCCTGCTCCTGTTGTCTCGGTTGGTGTAATTGTCCTCCGGTCGGAAATGCACGGCGGAAGCTGCCATCATGTCAGGTGCGATGAAAAGCATCCCCCTTCCCTCCTGGTCGGTGAGCGCCATCCATCTGACATCCTGTTTGGTGCCGTGCTCCTGCGGGAGTATGTACTCCTCGTATTGTTCAGTGACAGTGCTTTTGTAGATTCCCGGCAGGCAAGCCTCCTTGCGGTCGCGGTAACTGTCCCACGGTCCACGTCCAAACCACGCCAGTTGTTCCATTTCCTTTGGCATTTCCAGTTTGAAACCGATTTTAGGCAGTATGGCTCCAGTGGCACTGGGTTTGATGAAGGCGTTGGTCATCACGGTACCGTCAGCGCACACGATGAATGACAGGCTGACATCGAACGTAGTGCCGTTCTGTCCTGTGTAGGTGCTGTTAAGGTTGAGGGTCACCGTCTTGTTGTCTTCGCTTTTCACATACTCGGCAGAGGTGCCTTTCACCGTCAGTTTTCTCAGTCCCATGGCATCCCATGAGCCCGACTGTCTCCCATCGTTGTCGGTAGGCAGTCTGAAGACGTTGAGAAGCAGTGGTTTGCTCATCATTTCCACCCCTTGGTTCTTGTAACTGTGCAAGGTGTTTGATGCCTTGCTGAAGGTAGCTTGGAAGATTGCGTTGCCCACTGTGATGGTGGAACCTACTTCCTCCACTTGTAGGTCGTAGTATCTGTTTAATTCTTGGATGTTGAACATAGGTTTGACGGCCTCGTGCACAGGCAGTGTCTCTTCCGCCACCACGTATCCCGCCTCGGCCCACGGCGTGTCCTTCTTGAGGGCTGCGGTGAAGTGGAGGAAAGCCTCCTTGGCCTCGTCCATCGTGTTGAGAGGAGACAGGTCTATGTAAATTTGCGCGCTGTCCGCCGGGTTGACCACCTGCGTGATTTCCCCTGAGGAAAGTTGGTTGCCCTCCTCGTCGATGAGTTCGTATCGCACGTCATATCCCGAACTGTTCAGGAAGGCCAACTTGTTTTTCACCCAGAATCGTGCGGTTTGGTTTTTCATGGGTTTGAACTCCAGCGGTTGGTAGATTTTCTTGGTGTTGTATGACTTTGCTGTGAGGCTCCAGTCGGGGTGCACCAGTCCGTTGATGCAGAAGTTGCCGTCGTTGGGGTTGTCGCCGAAGTCTCCGCCATAAGCCCAGTATTCAGTTCCGGATGCAGTCTTGGTGAGCAGTCCTTGGTCTTTGAAGTCCCATATGAATTCCCCTGTGAGGCAGGGGTATTTCTCATAGAGGTTGAACATGTCTCTGACATTTCCCATGGCATTTCCCATGGAGTGGCTGTTCTCGCACTGTATGTGTGGCTTCTGTCCGCTCTGTCCCTGTCTTGAAGAACCTATCCAGTTGATGGTTTCATAACTGGCGTACATCGTACTCGACACGTCGGCATAATCGCTGTTCCCCTCATAGTGTGTGAGTCTTGTCTTGTCGAGGTTTTTGATGGCCTCCCCCACATATTTGAAATTGATGCCGTTTCCCGACTCGTTGCCGAAAGACCAGATGAAGATGCACGGATGGTTGCGCATCCATCGCACATGGTTGGTGGAGCGTTCCACCATCGCGGGCCTGAAAAGTTCCAGCGTGGAGAGTTTCTGATGAGCGTGACATTCCACGTCGGCCTCAGCGAGGACATAGAGCCCGTATTTGTCGCAGAGTTCGTAGAAGATGGGGTCGTTGGGGTAGTGTGACGTTCTGACGGCATTGATGTTGAGGCGTTTCATGGTCTTGATGTCCTCCTCTATTTCCTCGTCGGAAATGGCCCTTCCGTTGACGGGACTGAAGTCGTGCCTGTTGACTCCATGAAACACCATTCTCTTACCGTTGATGGTGAGTGCCCCGTCGGCCCTGATAGCCACCTCCTTGAATCCCACCTTTCCGCCACGGATGTCTACGGTGTTGCCCTCGCTGTCTTTCAACACCAAAACGAGGTCATAGAGATTGGGTTCCTCCGCGCTCCATTTCAAAGGGTTTGCCACGTCCATGTCGAGGCTCATCTCGGCATCGCCCCCCACCTGTTTTTCCATCGAAGCCACCACGGCGCCGTCCTTTTGTATGCGTGCCTCCACCTTGCCTCCGGCGACTCCCTCCGCGCCAGAGAGCGTCACTTTGACGTTGGCTTTTGCGTTGACATAGCGTGAGTCGAGGTCGGTGGTGAAGAAATAGTCGCGTATCTGGCTCTTTGGTGCCGACCAGAGGAAGCAGTGCCGCTGTATTCCGGTGAGTCGCCAATAGTCCTGGCACTCCAGGAACGACCCGCTTGTGAATCGGTAGACCTGCAGAGCCATGGTGTTCTCTCCAGGTTCAAGGTATGGTGTGATGTTGAATTCCGAAGGCAGGTATGAGTCCTCGCTGTATCCCACCCTTTGTCCGTTGACCCAGAGGTAGTAACCGTGTCCCACACCATTGAATCGCACATAAACCTCACGGCCTTGCCATGCGTCGGGTATGGTGAAAGTGCGTCGGTATGTGCCTACGGGGTTGGGCATGGAGCTGTTGTAGGTGAACCATCCCGGTCTGCTGGCCATCACGCTGTAGTTGGACTCACTGAAGGAGAAGGGGTATGCCACGTTGCAATAGAGGGGTTTGTCCCATGCCTTGCCATGGTTCAGTCCCCACACCTGCCAACTCGAGGGAACGTCGATGTCGGTCCAAGCCGCGTCGTTGTAGTCTTTCTCGCACCATGTGTTGGACAAAGAGTTGGGCGTCTTCACCCAATGGAATTTCCATTTTCCGTCGAGCGACAGATAAAAAGGCGACGATGTGATGTCGTTGTTGGTCACGTCGTTCTCCGAAGCCAGGGGTATGGCGGTGGTGTGAGCCAATTCACGGTTGACGCTGGTGATGTGTGGGTCGTCCCATTCTTTTCCCGTTTGGGCGAAGGTGTGGCAAGTGGCCAGGAAGGTGGCAACCAGCAGAAAAGCTTTGTTCTTGTTCATGGTTGGTGGTTTTGTGAAAGGGTAGGAGAAGCTAGGAAGCTCAAGGAAGTGCTAAGAAGCTCTAGGAAGTTCTAGGAAGTTCTAGGAAGCTCTAGGAAGCTCTAGGAAGTGCTAAGAAGCTCTAGGAAGACCAGGTAATCTAGGGAAACCAGCCCTCCTAGGGCTCCTTTTGGGAAGATGGTTAGTCTTTGACGATGCCGTCGACGACGTCTTGTGCGTTTTCGTTGAGGTTGATGTTGCGTGTTGTAGCAGCCTCGATGGTGCCAGAGCGCATGATATCAGCCATGTCGACGCCTGTTGCCGACTTGATGACGTCGAATGCCTGCTTGATGGCCACCGGCACGTTGCCCGATAGTGCTGAGATTCCTCCACCGTTTCCGTCGCCGTTGCAGCTGTAGATGTTGACGTCCTTGATAGCGCTGATGGGCTTTGCCACATTCTCCACGATTTGCGGCAGCACCTCAATCATCATCTGTGCCACAGCAGCAGAGTTGTATTTCTTGTAAGCCTCGGCTTTCTTATCCATGGCCTGAGCCTCAGCCTCACCTTTTTTGAGAATGGCGTAAGCCTCAGCCTCACCTTTCGCCTTGATACCCTCAGCCTCCTGCTCGAGTTGGTAGCGTGTGGCGTCGGAGGCGGCGTTCTGAGCCAATGCTTTCTGTTCAGCCTCATAGCGTTGTGCCTCAGCGACGCGTTTGCGTTGCTCGAGTTCGGCTTCAGCGTTCTTTTGCACTTGGTATTTGTCAGCATCCGCCTTTTTCTCCACCTCGGCAGCGAGTTGGTTGATGCGTATTTCGATTTGCTCCTTGGATAGCACTTGCTCTCGTCTAGTCTTTTCGATTTGTGCCTCAACCGTTTTGATGTTGATGGTTTTCTGCTGTTCCTGCTGCTGTATGGAGTATGCAGCGTCAGCGTCAGCCTGTGCAGTGTCGGCCTGTTGCTTGAGAGCCGCCCTCTTTAGTGCGAGGTCGTTGTTTTTGATAGCGATGGCAGTGTCGGCATCTACCCTGGCGTCGTTGGCGTCCCTGTCGGCGTGTGCCACCTGGATTTTCACGTCGCGCTCGGCGTTTGCCCGGTTGATGGAAGCGTCCTTCTTGATTTTTGCCGTGTTGTCGGCTCCGAGGTCGTGTATGAGTCCTTCCTTGTCGGTGACGTTTTGGATGTTGCAGCTGATGATTTCGATGCCGAGTTTGTTCATATCAGGTGATGCTTTCATCATTACTTGGTCGGAGAATCCGTCCCTGTCTGTGTTGAGCGACCTGAGGTCAAGCGTTCCGATGATTTCACGCATGTTGCCTTGCAAGGAGTCCTGTAGTTGCTCGGCTATTTCATTAGGCGACATGTTGAGGAAGTTTTTGGCAGCAAGCCTTGTTCCTTCAGAAGTGGGTGTGACCCTGATTTTAGCCACGGCGTCCACATCGACATTGATGAAGTCGTTTGTAGGAACGCTCTCCTCAGTCTTGATGTCCACGGTGATTTGTCCGAGATACACTTTGTCAAGTCGTTCGAAGAAAGGAATCCTGAAACCGCCGGAACCGATGAGAACGCGAGGTTCCTTGCTCAGGCCAGAGATGATGAAGGCGTAGGATGGTGGCGCCTTGACATAAGAAAGCATGATGAAGATAACCAGGAGCGCGACAACCGCTCCGATGATGAAATAAAGAGTGTAGTCCATACTTGGATGAATTAATAATTAATAATGTATAATTGATAATGTTGTTTTTGAAAGACGAAGCAACCATGTTGGTCTGAGTAATCAGAGTAATCAGAGTGGTCAGAGAGGTCTGAGCAATCTGAGTACAAATGTAGTGACATTTTTTTGATTTCACAATATTTGCAAGATGTTTTTTCGTCAAAAATTGATGTTTGGGAGTGTCTTTATGGATATTGTTTTTTGCATGTGAAAGAAATGCGACACCCACTTGTCACTTTTCCTTTTGTAACATATGCTATTTGTCTTGTATCATTGGGAAAAGTCGTCAAAAGTGTATTTGGAAAAATAGTGGACAATGTGTAAATTTGCGTATCAATCTGCATAATATTTATATATGAAGAAAAAGCTATCATTACTCCTCTTAGGGTTGCCTCTCGCGTTGTCGGCACAGAATCCGATCATCCGCGACCAATACACGGCAGACCCTACAGCGCGTGTTTTCAACAACAAGGTTTACTTGTATCCGTCCCACGACATCCTTCCCCCCGAAGGGCAGCGTAAGGATTGGTTCTGTATGGAAGATTACCATGTGTTCTCCTCTGAGAATCTGACCGATTGGACAGACCACGGTATGATTGTGACCCAGAACAAAGTGCCTTGGGTGAGACCTAACTCCTATTCCATGTGGGCGCCCGACTGCGTTTACAGGAATGGAAAGTACTATTTCTATTTCCCCTCTGCTCCTGCAGCGGGCAGAGGCGGTTTTGCGGTTGGTGTTGCCATAGCAGACAATCCCGAAGGTCCATTCGTTCCTGAGCCAGAACCGATCAAGGGCATCAACGGCATCGACCCCTGTGTGCTTCTTGCATCCGACGGCAATGCCTACATTTTCTGGGGCAATGGCCGTTGCGCCAAACTGAAAGAGAATATGAAGGAACTCGCCGATGACAATCCCAAGGAAATGGTCAAGTGGGGAGAGCGCGAGATGGAGATGATTGGTGTGAACTGTCTTAAAGACCTTCCCAACCGTCAGGCAGAAGGCCCATTCGCCTTCGAGTACAACGGCAACTATTACCTGACTTATCCCTATGTGAGGGAAAACACCGAAGTTCTCGGTTACGCCATGAGCAAGAATCCGATGGGTCCTTACGAATACAAGGGACTGATCATGGCCGAGCATCCCAATGGCTGTTGGACCAACCACCACAGTTTCATCAATTACAAAGGGCAGTGGTATCTTTTCTATCACAGCAACGACTATTCTCCCAATGACGACAAGCGTCGCAGCGCACGCATCGAGAAGGTGACGTTCAATGCCGACGGCACCATCCAGGAGGTGAAGGAGACGATGCGCGGTGTGGGAATCAACGCCGCCACGGAGAAAATCGACGTGGACCGGTATAGCGCAGCTTCCGATGGCGTGACGACACAATTTGTCGATACCACCCGCAGGTTCAATGGTTGGTCTGCAACCCTTCCCTCGAAAGGCAGTTGGTTGAGATATGACGATGTGGACTTCTCCGTCCTCTCCGAGGCCTATGTCATAGTCAATGTAAGGGCCAACGACAACACGTCATTCTGCCTCCGCGAGGGCAGCGCCACCGGCAAGGTGCTCGCCAAGATTGATGTTACCGTGAAGAGCGAGATGGGTCAGTTCCGCCGCGATATGAGCGGTCAATGGCTCACGTTGACAGCCCCCTTGGAGTATGTCCCCAAGGGTGTGTCCAACCTGGTGGTCACCAGTGAGGGAGAAGGCGTGGAAATCAATTGGGTTCAGTTCAAGAACCGTCCGAAGTACTTCTCCCCTGTAGGAAAAACCGCCACCCCGTCCAAGCCCGACGCCAACGGTTTCATCCGTCGATGGATGTTGCTGGAGCCCATCAAGCAAGACATTCGTTCCAACACCGTATTCACCGACACCTGGCTGCGTGAGGTGTTCTCCAAGACCTATTTCAAGAATCAGATGACGATGCTGCCAAAGGATGGCCAGAAGGTGAAGGTAGATCCTCAGACCCTCGCCTGGCATTACCTTGACAGCGAGAATTATAATGTGAAACTCTTCCGCTTTGCAGAGAAATGGGGCGACCAGACGTATGGTTCCCTCTTCTGGGGCGTGACGGTCATCGACTGCCCCGAAGGCATGGAGAATGTCCGCCTGGCCGCCGGCAGCAATGGCGCCTCGATGTGGTGGCTGAACGGCGAAGAGGTCTTGTTGCTCTCCGGCGACCGCCGCATGGTGGAGGACGACGGCATGTCTGCCCGCCTGACCTTGAAACCCGGTCGCAACATCCTTCGCTGCTCCGTTGTCAACGGTCCCGGCCTTAGCGACTTCTGTGTCCGCTTCCTCGACGAGAAAGGAAATCCAGTAACCGACAAATTATCCATCATAGCACCGTAATCATCCTTATGAAACGAAACATATTTTTCTTGATATTTGCATCGGCCTGCCTTTTTTCAGGTAAGGCCATCGCCCAGACGGGCGAACCTTATATTCATGACCCATCGACCATAGCCGAGTGTGAAGGCAAATACTACACCTTCGGAACGGGTGGGGGAGGCCTCATCTCCGAGGATGGTTGGAGTTGGCATGGCGGTGCCGAGCGTCCTGGCGGCGGTGCAGCACCCGACGTGCTGAAGATAGGCGACCGCTATTTGGTCATCTATGGCGCCACCGGCGGAGGTCTTGGCGGCGGCCACAACGGTCGCATCCTCACGATGTGGAACAAGACCCTCGACCCCAAGTCGCCCGACTTCAAATACACCCCCGCCATCGAGGTTTGCTCAAGCGACGGTATGGAAGACCAGGACGCCATCGACCCGGGTTTGCTCCTCGACCCCGTCACCGGACGCCTGTGGGCATGCTATGGCACCTATTTCGGCACCATCCGTCTTATCGAACTCGACCCCAACACCGGTGAGCGTGTCAAGGGCAACAAGGAACTGGATATCGCCATCGACTGCGAGGCCACCGACCTCATCTACCGCAACGGTTGGTATTACCTCCTCGGCACCCATGGCACGTGCTGCGACGGTGTGAACTCCACCTATAACATCGTAGTAGGCCGCTCGCGCCAGGTCACCGGTCCCTATATCGACAATGTGGGACGTGACATGTTCCATGGTGGTGGCAGGATGGTCATCGCCGCTGGCGACCGTGTCTGCGGCCCCGGCCACTTCGGCCGCACCATCATCGACGAGGGTGTGGAAATCATGTCCTGCCACTATGAGGCCGACTTCGAGGTGAGCGGTCGCAGCGTGCTCGGCATCCGTCCGTTGCTGTGGAAGAACGACTGGCCCGTGGCAGGCGAGCGTTTCAAGGAGGGTGTTTATTCGATTGAGTCGGAGCGTCGCGGCTATTCGTTGGAACTCGCAGTCGACTTCGTGCGCATGCAGCAGGAGCGTCAGGGCTGGTTCAACCGCAACCAGATGCAGCAGCCCGCCAAACCCGTCGCCAACCAGACCTTGGAGGAGGTGCAGGGCACTTGGCCCGCAGGCGACATCGCCGTGCGTTGCGGCGACTACATGTTCCGTCCTCACCAGAAGTGGACCGTCACCCCTGTTCCTGAGAAAGGTGGTTACCTCACCGGTCCGCTTTTCCGCATCAGCATCGAGGGCACCGACCGTGCCTTGACAGCCACTGAAAACCTTGAGTTGACCACGCGCGCTTATGACGGGTCTCCCGAGCAACTCTGGCGCATCGAGCAACTCACCGACGGCACCTACCGCATCATGGCTAACGCCATACCTGGCAAGGAAGGCTTCAACAGCACCTACTGCATCTATTCCGCAGGCGACAGCACACCGACCCTAGCGAAGTATGATTTCAGCAGCGACAACTCCAAATGGAACTTCCGCCAGCATTGAGACTTTGATGTAGATATGCTTTCTCAGTAGGCGACGGTTTCGCCGTCGCCTACGATATAAAAAGCGAGGGATGGAAAATCATTTTTCCATCCCTCGCTTTTTAGGGGGCTTTATTTTCTCTGTGTCTTGGAAGTACTAGAAATTCTAGTAGTCCCTAGAGGCTCTAGAAATCCTAGAGGTTCTAGAGCCTCTAGAAAAGCTTACAATTGATATTCCAGCATCACCATGGAGTAGGGGGCGAGCTTGAGTTGGAATTTCTTCTGAGGCTTGACCTGCTCTCGCTTGGGACTGATGGGCTGCTGGTCGAAGTTGTTCTCATCCTCGGGCTGTCCGGCGAGGACAGTCTTGGTGGCCGTCTTCTTCAGAGGGAAACGGCTGAGGTTGATGTCTGCCGTTTTCTCGTCGGCGCTGGCGTTGCATACCTTCACATAGAGTTTTCTGGTCTTGACGTTGAGAATCACGCTCTGGCCTTGCAGTTCGGTGGCGTCTTTGATGGTGACGCAGTCGCCATAATAATACTGTCCGGCTGACTCTCCGAACATCTGCTGCACATAGTAGCTGCAAGTGGGATATGGCCGTTCGTTGTCGAAGTAGATGAGGTCGGGGTTCCAGTTTGTGGCGTTCTTCTTGGCGAAGAGAGGAGCATAGGAAGTCATGCAGACCACGTCGCCGTTGCGCTCGACATGTAGGAGGTAGAGTCCTTCAGCCAGTGCGTCGATGAGTTTCTTGTCCTTGGCAGCATATTCGCCTAGATAGACCTTTGTCTTTCGGTCGCGTGGATAGTTGTCATACTGTCTCTTGCTGAGGAAGTAGTCGCGTGGCTCGTAATAGTGCTCATCGATGATGGGCATCCCGATTTCCTCGGCTAGTTTCCAACCATTGTCGAGGTCGGGATTTCCCGGGTGCGAGCCGGGGCCCGCCGTACCGACGATGATGATTTCGGGATGTGCTTTTGTCACACGCTCGTAGATGTATTTGAAACGCTCGATGAATTCAGGTGAGATGCGCTCCTCGTTGCCCAGGCCGAGGTATTTGAGGTTGAAAGGTTTCGGATGCCCAGCGTCGGCCCTCATCTTGGCCCATTTGTTGGTTGCAGGGTCTCCGTTTGCCCACTCGATGAGGTCGATGGCCTCATCCACCCATTCGTCCATCTCCGACATGGGAACGACGTCCTGTGCCTGGTCTTTCATTCCCCATCCTCCATTTGTGCCTTGGCAACTGACACCGCAAGGCAGGATAGGCAGAGGGTCCATGCCCAGGTCCTCGCAGAACTGGAAATACTCGAAGAATCCGAGTCCCATTGACTGGTGGTATCCCCATGTGTTCTTCAGTCCTCTTCTTTGCTCTTTCGGTCCGATGGTGGTTTTCCAACGGTAGGTGTCCCAGAAACCGTCGCCACCGCCATGCACCACGCATCCTCCGGGGAACCTCATGAATTTCGGGTGGAGGTCTGCGAGAGCTTGTGCGAGGTCCTTGCGCAGTCCGTGGCCCATATAGGTGTCTTGTGGCATCAGCGACACCATGTCGACATCCATCACGCCCTTGTTGAGCACGAGGATTTGCAGTGCGGCGTTGGTGCAGTCCTCGGTGGGTGTCAGTGTCGCCTCATATTTCTTCCAGGACTTGTCTCCGACGTTGAAGGTGGTTTCGGCCAGCAGTTTGGGACCTTGTCCCCATCCCCTTGCCGGCACCACGAGCACCACGCGTACTTGCTTGGCATCGTCGAGGTTGCGGAAGAAGGCGGAGAAGTCGTATTTGTCACCGCCTTTCACGGAGATGCCGTCGAATCCATCGTTCTGAATGCCGAAGCCAGTCCATCCGTTATAGTCGTAGTACTGTTTTGCGCGCTCGGTGTGCAGGCGCATGTAAGTGGGGTTGTTGGGATGGATGGGATTGTCCATACGTGGTTCCATGAAACCAAGCGAGTGTCCTGGTCGGGAGATTTTCCACGCGGTGCCCGGCCCCCATCCGTCGCGTTCCGTAGGATTGTACTCGAAGGAGCCATTCTGTATGAGTTCTGCATAGAGTCCTCCGTCGGCAGAGCTGCTGATGTCCTCGAAGAAGATGCCGATGAGTTGGTCGCTGATGGCTTTCCCGCCTTTCGGTGCCGACATGGGTTTTTGGGCGAATGTTCCCAAGGCTGCAGTCAGCAATACAGCCAGCATGATGTTTCTTTTCTTCATAAGTTTGACATTATATGATAATGATGTTTTTGGATTTGTCCTCTTTTGAAGTCATCCCGAAAGCGAATGGCATTTCTTTTGCAAATTTAATCAAAAAAACGGAATTGTCAGCCTATAGGATGAAGAAATATTCTTTTTTTATTTCGAAAATAGTAAACTCCCCATGAAAGGTGCGTGACACATTGGGTGATAGCCTTTCGCAATCGAAAATATAAGTTGATTCATTTTGCGCTTCTTTCGGTTTTTGCCATATTTGCACAAAAATTAAAAAGAAGTCGTAATGGACCAGCAGAAGCTCGTGATCCACTTTTTGTCTATTTATTTGCGGTTTTCCATCAAATTCTCATCGAGAACCGTCCGTAACGTCCAAAGGTTTTAAAAAGTCATCTCTGCATATCTTCTGTCGGTTACTCACAAGACATTTGAAACAATAGGAAAAGCAATTGAAACGGCAAAATGTTGTGGCATTCGCGTTTTATTCGTAATTTTGCTTGCTCAATTATAGGGTTCTCTTGGAAACCTGCTGCTCCTTGAATCCTGATGATTTCGGAGACCTTGGAAACCATAGAGACCCAGAGATTAAGAAGACCTTGCATAGCAAAATAAAAACCATCCATTCTTATATGAAAAAGATTCTTACTCTTGTGGCAGCCATGGCGACAGCCCTTGGCTTGCAGGCACAAAACCCGTTTGTGCAGACGTGGTACACCAGCGACCCGGCACCGATGGTGCACGATGGCACGATGTATGTCTACACCGGCCATGACGAAGACAATGCGGACTTCTTCTGGATGCAGGAGTGGCGCGTGTATTCCACCAAAGACATGGTGAACTGGACCGACCATGGTTCCCCCTTGGCTTTGGAGTCGTTCTCCTGGGCCGACGACCGTGCCTGGGCCAGCCAATGCATCGAGCGCAACGGCAAATTCTATTGGTATATTTGCGCCCATTCGCGCCTGTCTAAGGGCATGGCCATCGGCGTGGCCGTCTCCGACACCCCGACGGGACCTTTCCGCGACGCCATCGGCAAGCCATTGTTTGAGAATGGTTCTTGGGACCATATCGACCCCACGGTGTTCATCGACGACGACCAGCAAGCCTGGTTGTATTGGGGCAATCCGCGAGTCTATTACCTGAAGTTGAACCCCGACATGGTGTCCTACGAAGGAGAGTTGGGAATGATTGCCATGACCGAGGAAGGTTTCGGCGCCCCTCCGATGAACGAGCGTGTGCAGGGAAAGGAATACAAGGACAGCTATGTGGAAGGTCCGTGGATCAGCAAGCGCAATGGAAAATACCAACTGCTCTATGCCTCAGGCGGCATCCCCGAGCACATCTCCTATAGTACAGCCGACTCCCCCACGGGTCCGTGGACCTATGTCGGCCCCATCATGCCGGTGTGTGAGACAGGTTCGTTCACCAACCACTGCGGTGTGGCCGACTACAAGGGCAATAGCTATTTCTTCTACCACACGGGCAAACTGCCGGGCGGTGGAGGATTCGGTCGCAGCGTGGCCGTGGAGCAGTTCAACTACAATGCCGACGGTTCCTTCCCCACCATCATGCCCACCTCCGAGGGTGTGAAGCCTGTTGGCACCTTCTGCCCCTACCGACGGGTGGAAGCCGAGACCATGGCTTTTTCAGAAGGCGTGAAGACCCGTCAGAACGACGAGGCCGGCGTCTATGTGTCCAGCATCCACAATGGCGACTACATCAAGTTGAGAGCCGTGGACTTCGGCAACAAGACTCCTCGCACCTTCACGGCACGAGTCGCCAGCGGTTTGCGCGGTGGCGCGATAGAGTTGCATGTCGACAGTCTCCATGGGCCGATGCTCGTCAGGCTTGACGTTCCCGGCACAGGTGGTTGGGAGAAGTGGCAGACGCTCACCGCCGACCTCACCGCCATCGCTTCAGGCGAGCACGACCTCTATCTGGCCTTCACCGGCAGGAAAGGTCCCGAACTGTTCAATTTCGACTGGTGGGAGATTCGTGGCCTCGAGCAGTGCAACATGCCCATCTTCCAGACGAAGTTCACCGCCGACCCCTCGCCGATTGTCGTCGGCGACACCCTCTTCCTCTTCACCTCGCATGACGCCTCTCCTGAGGACATCACCGACCCCAATGAGAAGAATTCCGCCGGTTTCTTCATGTACGACTGGCTGCTGTGGTCCACCACCGATATGGTGAACTGGACGGAGCACGGCGCCGTGGCGTCGCTGAAGGATTTCGAATGGCGCAGCCGTGACAATGGCGGTTGGGCCATCCAGACCGTGGAGCGCAATGGCAAGTATTACCTCTATGCACCCCTCCACGGCCACGGCATCGGCGTGTTGGTGGCCGACTCCCCCTATGGTCCGTTCAAGGACCCGCTGGGCGAACCGCTGGTGTGGCAGAAGGAGCATTGGGACGACATCGACCCGACGGTGTTTACCGACAGCGACGGCCAGGCCTACATGTACTGGGGCAACCCCAACACCTACTACGCCCGTCTCAACAACGACATGATTTCATTGAAGGACAGCATCGTGCGACTACCTTACCATATCGAGCACTACCAGGAAGGTCCGTGGTTCTACCGCCGCAACGGCCACTACTACTTGTCATACGCCACCACCTGCTGCCCCGAGGCACTGGGTTATGCCATGAGCGACAGCCCCACCGGGCCATGGGAGAGCAAGGGCTACATCATGCGTCCCACACAGCGCGACCGCGGCAACCACCCCGGCATCGTGGACTACAAGGGACATAGTTACATCTTCGGACAAAGTTACGACCTGATGCACCTCGAGACCTTCAGACACCATGAGAGGCGTTCGGTCAATGTTGCAGAAATCACCTACAACGCCGACGGGACAATCGGCGAAGTGCCCTATTGGCTCGACCAAGCTCCGCTGAAGCAACTGCAGTGGCTCAACCCCTACCGTCGCGTGGAGGCCGAGACCATGGCGTGGGGCTTCGGGTTGAAGTCCGCCAAGATGGGCATCGAGAACACCGGCGACGTGAAGGTCATGCCCTATTCCACTGGCAAGGTCAACATGTATGTTACCAACATCGACGATGGCGAGTATATCCGTCTGCGTGGTGTCGACTTCGGCCAGAAGGGTGCATCCAAATACCTCTTGCAGGCAGCCTCCAAGGGACGTTGCACCGTGACCTTGAGGCTTGACAGCACCGAGGGACCTATGGTGGGTACGCTCGACATCACCGACACGGGTTCGCTGGAGAAATACAAGCAGTTCTCAGCCAAGGTGCGCAATGCCTCCGGTGTTCACGACCTCTACATCTGCTTCTCCAACGCCACAGGCGACATCCGTCTCGACTACTGGATGTTCAAGTGATTTCATCCTCCGGCAAGTACGACTGGTCCGTTCACTCCGATTATTCCGACCACTCCGATTATTCCAACAAGGGGCGGGCTTGCCCGCCCCTACATACCATAACCATCATGCGTAAACTAGCTTACTTCCTCCTCGCCGTGCTCTTGCCGCTGCCGGCTATGGCGGACCATTGGACCATCAATTTCAGCGGCAATAACACGTCATCCGACTACAAGACCTATGACTCCCCCATCACGTTGGGTGCTAACGACACGGTGGATGTCTACATGGCCAGGTATGCCTATTTCAACTCCGTGATCAAGGGCACCGGTACGCTCATGCTTTATGCTGGTGGCGAACGATGCTATCTTGGAACGGCGAAGGGAGCCAACTGGCCCAACTGGACGGGTTACACCGGCGATGTGCACGTGTGGCCCTATACCTCCAACTCCTCCTCAGCCGGTTTCTTCGGCGTGGTGATGGCGCACGGTGGCAAAGCCTTCTCCGCAGAGGACATCGAGGGCGGTCTGCAGTCGGGCAAAGTGAACATCTCGATGCAGAACAACCATGTGACGCTGCACAAGGGAGCCACCTTGTGCTGTGAGGCCCACACCACCGGCAGCGGCTTCCGTCTGGGCGAATTGAATGCCGAGGAAGGTTCTGTCATCCAGGGTTATATGAAAAAAGGCACTCGCCCCGCGTATTTCCTACTGGGATGCATGGGCACAGATGCCACCTTGGCAGGCACCATCGCCCCTCCCGATTTCAGCGACACCCACCTGGTGGGCATCATCAAGGAGGGTTACGGCACCTACACCATCACCGGCAACAGGAACTACATCAGCGGTGCGTTGCGCATCCTTGACGGCAAGGTGATGGTGATGAACGACGTCTCCGAGGCAGAGCAACACAAACTGCGCGGTGCGACAGGAGGAAGACCCAACGGATTGGAAGCCATTGTCTTCGTCTTCGAGAAAGGACTTTTGGGCGGCACAGGCAGCGTTGGCGGCACTATCGACAACTATGGTGTGATAGCACCAGGCAGCGACGGCGTGGGACAGTTGACCGTCAAGGATTTTGCCAAGGGCAAGGATGCCAACCTGTTTGTGCGTCCTTCTTCCATCCTCAGGATGGAAATCGGCCCCGATGGTGCGCACGACTTCTTGGATGTAGGTGGCACGGTGAAATACTACAACATCATGCAGGATTTCTCCACCAGCGACAAGATGCCCGTTTTGGAACTGGTGCTTTCAGAGGACTTCGATGGCAACGTGGGCGATGAGTTCGTCTTGGTCAAGGCCAAGAGCAAGAGCAGCCAGTCAGGGGAGTGGTCGTTTGACCTGAAGAAGCCAGGCAGATACACCTGGGCACTTGAAGAGCGTGAGACAGAAGAAGGTTACGAGGTTGTTGCCCGCATCGTATCCCTTGAGGATGACGATACCGGTGGTGACGACAATCCCGAAGACAACCCAGATGACGGCCAGCACATGGGTCCCTTCTATGACGACGGCATCAGCGATGCCTCCGATGCCACTACGCTGCGTGAATATGCAGAGAGAAGCGGCAAGCGCATCGGTACGGCCATTTCCACGTGGAAGACCAATTTGAGCAATGAGAATCTTGCCGAAACCAAGGAAGTGGCCAAACAATTCAACCTCCTCGTGGCAGAGAATGAGATGAAATTTGACGCCCTCGAACCTTCACGCGGCCAATTCAGTTATGGTGGCGCCGACGTCCTTGCCAACTTCGCACAAAGGCATCAGATGTACTTGCGCGGCCATACCCTCGTATGGCATTCCCAACTGCCCGAGTGGGTCTCTTCCGACGGAAAGAAGAACGACAAGAACTGGAGCCGCCAGGAAGCCCTGGACATTATGAAAAACCACATCACCAACGTGATGCGGCACTACAAGGGGAAGGTGAAGGAATGGGATGTGGTGAACGAGTGTCTCGACGACGACCAAACCACCGTTCGCACCGACCCCTCAGCCTACGACCTCCGACAAAGCGTGTGGCGCCTTGCCATCGGCGACGACTACGTGGACTCCGCGTTCGTCTATGCGCACAGGGCGGACCCCGATGCCATGCTCTTCCTCAACGATTACGGTGTGGAGTTGCAGGGCAAGGCGAAGTCGGTGGCTTTCTACAACCTCGCCATACGGTTGAAGAACGCCGGCATCCCCATCGACGGTGTGGGGCTGCAATGCCATTTCTCCGTAGGTGATGTGGACTCGGTGAAACTGGAGAGAACCATCCGCAAGTTCGCTGACGCAGGACTGCAATGCATCGTTACCGAACTCGACATGGGTATTCCTAACACAACGGCCAGCAACCTGGAGGAACAGGCGCGCAACTACCGTGTCATCACCGACATCGTGCTCAACAATGACAACTGCCCAAGCCTTGTCATTTGGGGACTGAAAGACAACGACAGTTGGAGAAGCGACTCCAACCCTCTGCTATACACCTCGGGACTGGGTAAGAAACCCGCTTTCTATGCCGTGAGGTCGGCGCTCAGACACAGATGGCTCACCGATGTGCCGCAGGTTCAAGCCGCGCCAATAGTAGACCCAGGCCCACTCTACGACCTCTCCGGACGGCGTGTCAACACGCAGCATCCCAAGCCCGGCATCTATATCCAGGCGGGAAAGAAGATTCTTGTCAAGTGAAAATGACGGCAGCGGCTGTTGGTAGTTGTTGTTAGCAGCGGTAAAACCGCTGCCTACGGAGAACGGAGCACACTGGGTGATAAGAAAACACAGCAAACTTGGAATATTTGGAGTGATCTGAGAACAAGGAATACCAAGAGCCCCTGCTCACCTTTAGCGGTGAGCAGGGGCTTGCTATTGGAGGGGAAAGGAGAGGGATTAGATAAGGTTGTCCTTCTCGATGTCCTTGAAATATCTGTATGTGCCGACCTTGAGCTCGTCGGTGGCCGGTTCGTCGCATACGATGATGCCGTGCTCGTGCATCTGTAGTGCGCTGATGGTCCACATATGGTTGACGCTTCCCTCTACGGCAGCCTGCAATGCGCGAGCCTTGTGGTGTCCGTTGACGAGAATCATCACTTCGCGAGCAGCCATCACTGTGCCTACGCCCACGGTGAGAGCCAACTTCGGCACCTTGTTGATGTCGTTGTCGAAGAAGCGGGAGTTGGCGATGATGGTGTCTGTGGTGAGGGTTTTCACGCGAGTCTTAGAAGAGAGCGATGACCCCGGCTCGTTGAATGCGATGTGTCCGTCAGGTCCGATGCCTCCGATGAAGAGGTCGATTCCACCGGCCTCTGCAATCATCTTCTCGTAGTTGGCGCACTCTGCAGCGAGGTCCTCTGCATTTCCGTTGAGGATGTGGATGTTCTCCTTGGGGCAGTCGATGTGGTCGAAGAGGTTTCGAGCCATGAATGAGTGGTAGCACTCGGGATGGTCCTCAGCGAGGTTGACATACTCGTCCATGTTGAAGGTGAGTACGTTTTTGAACGACACCCTGCCTTCCTTGTTGGCTTTCACCAATTCTGCATACATTCCTTCAGGTGATGATCCGGTGGGTAGTCCGAGCACGAAGGGTTTCTCTGGTGTGGGTGCGAAAGCATTGATTTTCTCAATCACATGTTCGGCAGCCCATTTCGACATTTTCTTGTAGTCGCTTTCGATAATAAGTCTCATTGTCTTTTTTTGGTTTGTAAATGATGGGTTATTTGAAATTCGATTTGTCATTATGTAAGTAAACCTCTAGATTTCTTGACTTTTTGTCATTTGTTTAGTGTTTTATCTTACATTATTTTGCAAAAGTAATCATTTTTGACGAAACAAAGAAGGATTTAAGATTTTTTTTTGATTTTTTTGGCAGTATGTGAGTGGAAGGGTAGGGTGTGGTGAATTAAAAAAATCCCGACGTCACGTCGGGATTTTCCTTCTTGATTGTTCTAGAGCTTGTTCTTATGTAGTTTTTGGTCTTTGAAAATCGTTGTTAACGCTGCAAAAGTATACATAAAATTGACGTAAATCAAAAAAATGTCCTTTTAAGTCCTTAAAAACAACGTAAACGTTTGCGTATAACGCTTGTTGCAGAGGTGTCTTCAATAAGATGTTGTGGGTATGGATACCGTAGTCCCGCAGTCCAGCAATGCCAAAAGAAATCAGCCCAGGGTGTGCCCCGGGCTGATTGTTCGTTGGCCTTGCAAGTCGTCTGAATATAAATTCACTTAAGTTTCGGAAGTTCGGTTATATTGGCATCCAATTACTTACAGTAGTTTCATTTAAAAAATGTATGGATAATCAAATGATGATTCCATCAAAACACCTCCATTTGCGAGGATTTTTTACTTCATACTTGATTTGTTATATCTTGGTTTGATGTTGAACGAACCCCGAAGGGGTGGCCAGAGTACAGGCAGGT
>JAFWSS010000067.1 GCA_017524385.1 Prevotella sp. | reverse complement strand
GTGGCAGAATGACAACTTCATACACTTCATATCGTTGCTCTGCCACCCCTTCGGGTCCTTCGGGGTTGTTGATTTCATATCATCGTCAAGCAGGGGTTACGCTTCGCTCCACCACCTGCCTGTGGTCGTCCCAGCCCTTCGGGCTTCACTTCACACCCAGTTGCCATACAAGATAAGCACTGGTTTTGTAAGGCATTTTTACTTCCGAAACTTAAGCAAATTATTAATTATAAATTATTAATTATTAATTATTTTCCCCCTTCCCTTTAACTCCCAAATATTCATTTTTTTATCCCTCTTTCGTTGAGGGCTTTGTGATATTTTGCGGCATTGGCGCTGTGCTCAGCTTCCGTGCGAGCGTAGTTGTGAGTGCCGCTGAAATCCTCTTTGGCGCACATGTAGATGTAATCGTGCTTCTCAGGGTTGAGCACGGCTTCCAGGTCTTCTTTCAGCGGGATGCGGATGGGGCCTGGGGGCAGTCCGGCATACTTGTAGGTGTTGTAAGGGTTGTCGATGGTCAGCATGCGGTTGAGGATGCGGCGCACACCGAAGTCCTGCATGGCGAACTTCACCGTTGGGTCCGACTGCAGCAGCATGCCTTTCTTCAGACGGTTGAGGTAAAGGCCGGCCACCGTGGGCTTCTCTGCGGTGGCGCGGGTCTCCTCCGTCACGATGCTGGCAAGCGTGCTCACTTCCACGGGCGAGAGACCTAAGGCCTTGGCTTTAGCCTTGCGCTCATCGTTCCAGTAGTTGTCAAACTCCTTCTTCATCCTTTCGAGGAATTCATCCACCGATACCGTCCAATACATGTTGTAGGAGTCGGGGATGAACATGGCGGGAATGGTCTGACGGGTGAACCCATAGCGGGCGCAAACCATCGAGTCTGTCAGGGCGCGAAGCAGGTCGAGGCTGTCGAGTTCCAGTTTCTTCGACACGGCGACGGCCAGTTTGTCCATTGTGCGTGCCGAGGGGATGGGGACATTGAGGGGGGCCTGCTCGCCACGCTTGAGGGTGTTGAAGAAGTCCCAGGCACTGGTGCTCGTGTCCACGGCATAGCGGCCGCGCTTGAGGCTGGATGCAAGGTCTTTGTGCTCGGCTACGAAACGGAAACCCTTCATAGCGTGTGGCTTCGTGATGCTGTCAAGCTTGACATAGACAGAGTCGATGTTGTCATCGCGGTCCACATAGACGTATTGGGTCTCCTCCTTTGTCAGCATCGAGGTCTTCAGGAAATAATAGGCCGGGCAGAGTGCTGCCAAAACCAACAGGACTACGATGCCTGCCACCACCTTCAGCCAGGTGTTCTTCTTCTTTTTCTTACTCATGATAATGGATGTTTTGATTCGACAGACACCGATGTTTCACCTCTGGGTGAAGCATGCGACGCCTTTGCGTTGCAAAATTACAACTTTCATCCGACATTTATGCAGAAAAGAAAAATAAACTCCCATAATTTGGATTTTTCGTGTTCTTTATTCGCCATCATGCGAGCCATCAGTTGGCTGTTGGTCATCTCGGTGGAATAGAAGGTGCAGGGGGTTGCATGGTCATTTTCAATAGTATTTTTTTCTCTTCTTGCCCATGAGGAAAGTCGCTTGCTGGTCTCCCACGTCTTCTGCATCTCGAAGCGCATAGAAGTTTCTTTTTTCTTTTTTCATTTATTATAATAATCATTATCATTATCAATCATAATCATTATCATTATCATAGTTGTTTTTGCATTGTTTTGAATGGTTTTGCAATCATTTGCATAGTTTTGCAGTCATTTGCAGTCATTTGAAAGCCATCATCGAAAACAACAACCAATAATGATATGAATAGTGAGCCCGAAGGGGTGGCAGAATGACAACTTCATATTCGTCATATTGTTGCTCTGCCACCCCTTCGGGGTTGTTGATTTCATATCATCGTCAAGCAGGGGTTACGTTTCGTTTCACCACCTGCTTGTGGTCGTCACAGCCCTTCGGGCTTCACTTCACCTCCTGCATTATTATTTGGAAACCGGGCGAACGCTTAGACCGCTGCATATGTTACCGATATAGTTCGTGTTGATGTCATTCGCATAGAACTCCAAATAGAAGGCCCAGCCCGCGAAATCCGTGTCCAACGTTGACGACCAGTAGTAGCCGGTCATATTTAAATCGTACGTGTTGCCGGTGGCGATGCCTGCTTCTGCTGCAGGCATGAAGATGCTAGCACCGTTCTTTCCCGTGAACTTGCGTCCTGCGACACCGTTCATATAAGCCAATTCTTGAGTACAATGGTTTATTAATTCGTCCATCAGCATCTTTGATGGCATCACCCAAGAGCCTCCCCATTTCACATGGGCAACGTCGTATTCTGTGCCGGATATGTCGCTGCCAATGTCGTGGCAGCTTTCCGGCGAGCCGTCGCTATGAATATAAGTGTCCCAACCATATGTGGGTTTCTCGCTCGTCTCTCCCCAGGCATAATGTCCGCCGAAGGCTTCGGGCTTGTCGGCTCCCACGTTGCAGCATGCCCACTTCGTGCCGGAGGGCAGGCCCAGGTCGATCATGTGCGGATGGTGGTAATCGGGACATGTGGAGTCGGATTGTGAACCCGAGCCATTTAGAATTTCGTCAACTAACAATATCACATCAGTGATGTTTTTCTCACCGTCGTTGTTCATATCGCCATTGGGGTCAAAAGATTGTGCACTAGAGACGGGGCGAACACTTTGGCCGTCGCTACAGTAGCCGGTGGCCGACCCCATGACGCCCGATTCGAAGGAGAAGCTGCTGGCGAGGACCGGGGCGCCCCAGTCGGGCTGATTGGACAACCAATAGTAGCCGATCGAGCCGGCATCGTTGAGACCGGAATCATCGCGGCGGCCCGCTGCTGGCAAGAAGATGCTACCACCGTTCTCTCCCGTGAACTTGCCTCCTTTGACACCGTTCATCGTCGTCCATTTATAGGTGCAGTTGTTTTCCAATTCAAATTCCTGTTCTTCAGAAGGAAGCACCCATGAGCCACCCCACTTCACGTGGGCAACGTCATACTCCGTGCCAGCAATGTCTTCTCCGAGGTCAAAAAGGGTGTAAGTGCTCTGATCGTAAATGGATTTCTCCTTCGTCTCTCCCCAGGCATAATAGCCGCCGTAGGTTGTGGGCTTGCTGGCTCCCACGTTGCAGCACGCCCATTTCGTGCCGGAAGGCAGTCCGAGGTCGATCATGTGCGGATGGTGGTCATCGGGACAGGTGAGATAGGCTTTTGATCCTGCGCCATTCAGGATTTGGTCAACTAATATGATCACGTCGGTGATGTTTTTCTCTCCGTCGTTGTTCATATCGCCATTTGAGTTGGATTGTGCATTGGCTATGAATGCCATGAACGTCAATGCAAAGGTGAAGAATAGTTTTTTCATAAGTATGGTATTGTAAATTATTAGCATTCTATTCCAATTGCAAATTTAGTCTTTTATGGTTATAAATCCAACAAAAAAAAGGAATTTTTTGCATATTTTCGGGAAAATCACCGCATTCATCTGGTTTTCGCCTTTCATGGCAAATTCTATGCAATATTATGACAGACATTTGTCAGACAAAAATCGCCTATTTCATAAAGATTTATTATCTTTGCACCAAACTTTATCTTTATAAAATACTATGGCAAAGAAAGCGAAAGTTGTCAAAGAGAAATCTATTGAAGACCGTATATGGGACAGTGCGAATAAACTTCGTGGCAATCTCACTGCATCGGAATATCAGAATGTAGTATTGGGGCTTGTCTTCCTCAAATATATTAGCGATTGTTTTGAGAAGCGTTACAACGAACTCGTTGAGGAAGGTGAAGGCTTCGAGGAAGACCGTGACGAATACACGGCAGAGCATGTGTTTTGGGTTCCTCAGGATGCTCGTTGGCATAACATTGCAAGCAAGGCCCATGACCCTCTGATTGGCCAGGTCATCGACAATGCCCTTGAGGAGATAGGCAGGGAGAATCCTCGCTTGAAGAAGGTGATGCCCAACAACTACTCCCGCCCCGAGATTGACAAGATTCGCCTGGGTGAGGTTGTTGAAATCTTTGACAATATGGACATGCATGCACAAGGAGAGGGCTTAGACCTTTTCGGCCGTGTGTATGAATACTGCTTGCAGAACTTTGCCGCAGAAACACAACAGTCAGGAGGAGAATTCTACACCCCATCTTGCATTGTCCGTACCATTGTGGAAGTGCTTCAGCCATTCGAAGGCCGTGTCTATGACCCTGCTTGTGGTTCGGGTGGCATGTTTGTTCAGAGTGCCAAGTTCGTTCAGCAGCATCAGGGTAATCTCCGCAATGTCACCATCTATGGTCAGGAGTTCAATGCCAATACTTGGAAGATGGCACACATGAACCTTGCCATCCGCGGTCTGGAGGCTGACCTTGGCGACAGTTGGGGCGACTCTTTCGGCGATGACAAACACGCCACCAAGAAGTTTGACTTCATCATGGCCAATCCTCCTTTCAACATGAGCGACTGGGGCGCAAGCCGTCTGGCGGATGATGTGCGATGGAAATATGGTGTGCCACCAGCGAATAATGCCAACTATGCATGGATTCAGCATATGGTGCACCATCTTTCGCCTAAGGGTCGCATCGGCCTTGTGCTTGCTAATGGTTCACTGACGACAACAACTGGTGGCGAGGGCGACATTCGCAGGCGACTCATTGAGGCAGACCTTGTGGAGGGTGTTGTTGCCATGCCCAACCAATTGTTCTATAACGTCTCCATTCCCGTTTGTGTCTGGTTCTTCAACCGAAAGAAAAAGAATCCGGGCAAGGTGCTCTTCATCGATGCAAGAGAAATGGGAATGATGGTTGACCGCACCCATCGCGAACTCAGTGATGACCTTGTGCGCTATGATACCATCAAGAAGGAAGACAAGCCTTGGGCAAAACTCCCTGCCGAGAAGTGCGATGTGCAGCGCATTGCAAAGGCTTTCCGTGATTATGAGGCAGGAACCCTCGAAGATGTCAAGGGCTTCTGCAAGGTGGCAACCATCGAAGAGATTGGCAAGCAGGACTGGGTGCTCACCCCAGGACGCTATGTCGGCATCGCCGATGAGGAAGAGGATGCTGAACCCTTCGAGGAAAAAATGGCTCGTCTGACGGCAGAACTCGGCGACCTCTTTGCCGAAAGCCATCGACTGGAGGCTGGCATCCGCGAGAAACTGGCGGGGATAGGATTTAAGGTGAAGGAGTAAAGAATATGAGTGAGATAACAGATAAATTCAAGAAAGCCGACGAGAACAACCGTTTGCTATCAGCATATAGACCTTTGCCGCCTGAAACGCTGAAGTCGTTGCGCGAATATTATCGTGTTGGGCTGACCTATACGAGTAATGCCCTGGAAGGCAACAGTCTGACAGAGTCTGAGACCAAGGTAGTGATAGAAGACGGACTGACGATTGAGGGTAAGCCCTTGCGCGACCATTACGAGGCAGTAGGACATGCCAAGGCCTACGACCATATCTACAAGATTACCGAAAAGGAAGGTCTTGCAGAAGAGGACATTCTTAACCTTCATCGCCTATTCTATCAGCAGATAGATGCAGAGAAAGCGGGGAAATATCGTGAGGTAAAAGTGTATGTCAGTGGTAGCCGCTATGCCGTATCGGCTATGTCCAAGATTCCTGCAGAGATGCAGAAACTGGTGAAATGGTATAACGAGAATGAGAAGAGACTGCATCCTGTAGAACTGGCAGCTACCCTGCATCAGCGTTTCGTGTTTATCCATCCCTTTGTGGATGGCAACGGGCGTGTGGCACGTCTGCTGATGAATCTCGCTTTGCTGCGCAATGGATTTACCATCGCCATCATCCCTGCTGTTCTGCGCCATGAATACATCTATTCATTAGAGGCTGCACATACTCGCCCAGAGGTCTTTATTGACTTTGTTGCCGACAGTGTGATAGCCACCCAACTCGACCTGCTTAGGCTGATGCGGGAAGACGATGATACTGTAAATGATACTGCAAATGATACTGTAAAAGCAGGTGCGCCCATGCTCTCAAAGACTGAACAGACCATATTGCAGGCCATCAGTTTGCACCCTGATTATTCCTACGAGAAGTTGGCTGCATACTGCCATCTTTCTCGTCCTACAATCGCCCGTACCATCAAAACCCTCCAAAGCCGTGAGTTCATCCGCCGCATAGGCGCTGACAAAACTGGGCATTGGGAAGTTGTTAGAAAGGAGGAAGGAGTATGAGTGAGTGGAAAGAAGTTAGATTAGGTGATGTATGTACAGATTTGAGTGACGGTTTACATAAAGCACCACTATTTGTTGAAGGCGGTGACTATATATTCGTCAATGCTAAAAATCTTTGCAATGGATCAATTGTTGACAATGACCCGACAAAGAAAACCACATATGAAGAATACCTCAAGTATTCAAAACCGTTAAATGAAAATACAATATTATTTTCAATTGATGGGACTATTGGGAACATTGCTCGATACAAAGGCGAAAAATGTGTGCTAGGCAAAGGTGCATGTTACATCAATCCTAATCCTGTTCTTGCAGATTCATCATACATCTATTTTCAGTTACAAAGTCCTCACTTCAATTCTTATTTGAATTGTATGTCCACAGGATCTACTATTAAGCATATTTCCTTGAAAACAATGCGTAATTACGAATTTACACTTCCCCCATTGTCAGAGCAGTGTCGTATATCTTCCATCCTCTCTTCTCTCGACGATAAAATCGCCGTCAATCGTCGTATCTGCGAGAACTTAGAGGCTCAGGCACAGGCTCTTTTCAAGCATTGGTTCATTGACTTTGCCCCATTTAAAGATGGTAAATTCGTAGAGTCAGAACTCGGAATGATTCCTGAAGGATGGAGAGTGGGAACTTTAGGAGAGATTTGTTCATACTCTAAAAAGAAAATCGCCATAAGCCAACTTACTAATAAATCTTATTACTCAACAGAAAATATGTTGCCAAATAAGGCTGGCGCGATAGAGGCGTCCTCACTTCCACAAGTAGAAATGACTACAGGATGCTTACCATACGATGTGCTTGTGTCAAATATTCGACCATATTTCAAAAAAATCGTCCGAGTAGAAACAACTTGCGGCTGTTCTACAGATGTGCTGTGTTTCCATCCAGTTGATTCTAAGTATATTTCATATATGTATAGAGTCTTATATAACGATTCATTTTTTGCTTATGTTATGTCTGGGGCAAAAGGGACTAAGATGCCAAGAGGGGACAAGCAACAAATTATGAAATATCCGATTGTGATACCTAACGATCATGTGTTAGAAGAGTATTCAAATTTTGTAGAGTCTATGTTTGAATTAATTTCTTCATCGAAAAAAGAGATTCAAACTCTCTCCACCCTCCGCGACACCCTTCTTCCCCGCCTCATGTCAGGTCAAATCAAAGTGTAAGCCTATGGACAAAGTATCTATTCGATTCTATAAAGACCACGAGGTGAGAGCGGTGTGGAGCGAGGAGGAAAACAAGTGGTTTTTCTCTGTTCTCGATGTGGTCGGAGCCATTAACGAACAGCCCGACTATGCCAAGACACGCAATTACTGGAAGTATCTCAAAACAAAACTTCGTAAGGAGGGAAATGAGTTGGTTAGTGCCACTAACCAACTGAAACTGCGTGCTGCAGATGGCAAGCGATACAACACAGACATGATGGATGCCGAAGGTATTGCAGCACTTGCCAAAGTGATTCCAAACCAGAAAGCCACTGCCTTCCTCGACTGGTTCATATATAGCGACAACTCCATCGACGGACAGAGCAAGAAGAAGGCCTACACCCTCATTGAGAGTGGCTTGCTCGACAGCATGGAGCCAGGGACAATAAAATGCTTGCAGCAGATTCATTCTTACCTTTTCGGAGGGTTGTATGACTTTGCAGGCCAGATACGAACCAAGACGATTTGGAAAGACGGCACACTCTTTTGTCGTGCCGAGTATCTGATGAAAAATCTGAGTATCATCGAGCAGATGCCTGAAACAACATTCGACGAGATAGTGAATAAGTATGTAGAGATGAACGTGGCCCATCCTTTTATGGAGGGCAATGGTCGCTCAACCCGTATTTGGCTTGATTTGATATTCAAGAAACAACTGAAACTTTGCGTTGACTGGAGTAAGATAGATAAGAAAGACTATCTTGAGGCAATGCGAAGGAGTACAACTGATGCCCGCGCCATCAAATTGTTGCTCCATCAAGCAATGACCGACAAGATTGATGACCGCGAGATATTTATGAAGGGCATCGACTATTCATATTATTACGAACAAACCGATTAAGGGAGAGCAAAGCCTAACTTGTTTGAACTATGCCGAACGAGAGGCTTGTAGAATGATAATTCAACAAGAAGATTAAATGATAAGTAGGTGTTCAAAATTAGATAATTGTATTTTATGATCTATTTGGATCAGATTTTGCATAAATTGCTCACGCTCGGCCATTCGCAAGCAAGCTTGCATGGCACTCGCTGACTCGCAATTTTGCTTTCAGACGAACAATTCGATTAAGCGAGTGCAGAGTCATGCTTGCATGAACTATGCCGAGCGAAAGAATTGTAGGATGCAATCCAGTGGAGCATAGCAGGCTATGTGAAAGGCTACGGGTAGGCGAGCTTGCTCGGGAATCTGAGGATGGGAGGAAAATATGCGCCAAAGAGACATAAAAGACTATCTGCACCTACAAATAGGATATATATAGATAATTATGAATACCTACTTATGATGGAAGGCCTCACAGAAAATGAATACGAACAAGCATTGATTGCTTTGTTTCAAGATTTGGGATTGAAATACAAGTATGGTCCTGATATTGAGCGAGACTACGCCAACCCTGTATTGGATGATGTCTTGCAAGAATCATTGCTACGCATCAATCCTACATTACCCAATTCCGCCATTGAAGATGCCATCAAGAAACTGCATCAGATAGAGGGCTCGTCGCTCTATGAGTGCAACTTCAAGTTCACCCAGATGTTGCAGTATGGCATTGAGGTGACTTTCAGTGGCAAGGAGCGCCGGAGAGGTTACCAGATTAATGACGACGACACTTCGGATATGGTTCGCGAAGACCTTGCCTACTATGGTCGTGAAAATGTGCGCGTAGAAACACAACATAGGCAGAAGACAAGGATAGTAAGCCTGATAGATTTTGACCATCCCGACGAGAATGACTTCTTGGTAGTAAACCAATACACCGTGCAGGAACTCGACACCAAGCGACCTGACATCGTGGTGTTTGTGAATGGCCTGCCTTTGGTGGTCATTGAATTGAAATCACCAAGCCGGGAAGAGACGGATGCCAGCGAAGCCTATCTGCAATTGCGCAACTATCAGAAATACATTCCATCGCTCTTCATCTACAATGCCTTCAATGTGATGAGCGACATGGCTCTCACAAAGATAGGCACCGTGACCGCCGATGAAGACCGTTACATGGAATGGAAGCAGCCCACTGGCGAGGTGGCAGACTACGATGTTGCCTTCAAGTCGGTGTTCACTCCAAAGGTGTTTCTTAACCTCCTGAAGAACTATCTGCTCTTTGACGTACGCGAAGGCAGTTATGCCAAGATTCTTGCCGGTTATCATCAGTATTATGCCGTGGAGAAAGCTGCCGTAAGAGCAGAAGAAGCCGTCAGGGGTGATGGCAAGATAGGTGTTTTCTGGCATACGCAAGGTTCAGGAAAGAGCCTCTCGATGGTTTTCCTGGCACACCATCCGAAGGTGCAAGCCATGAATCCAACCATAGTGGTCATTACCGACCGCAACGACCTCGACGAGCAGTTGTATGGCCAGTTCTCCCGAAACATTGACTTCCTTCGTCAGCGACCTGTCCAATGTACCAGTAGGAATGCGGTGGGCGATGACACCTCTCTTAGAGCTTTGCTGGCTAACCGTCATTCGGGAGGCATCATCTTCACCACCATGCAGAAGTTTGATGATTGGGACGGTCCACTTTCCGACCGCCAGAACATCATCGTGATGACCGACGAGGCACACCGTGGCCAGTATGGCATGGAAGAGAAGATAGACACCGAGGGAAATGTGCATATCGGGGCAGCACGCAAGATTCGCAACTCATTGCCCCATGCTTCCTACATCGGCTTCACAGGTACACCCATCTCAGACAAGGACAGGGACACGCGCGAAATCTTTGGCGATGATATTGATGTCTATGACATGACCCAGGCGGTCAACGATGGCGCCACAAGACCTGTCTATTATGAAAGCCGTGTCATCAAGCTGAAACTCAATGACGATGTTCTTGCCCAGATAGATGCCGAGTATGACCGACTGAGGGAAGAAGGCGCATCAGAAGCCGACCTTGAAGAGAACAAGAAAGAAATGTCGCACATGGATGCCCTGCTTGGCAATGATGCAACTATCAACGACCTTGTGACCGACATCATCGCTCACTATGAGGACAACCGCCAATACATCTGCTGTGGCAAGGCCATGATTGTGGCCTATTCTCGTCCGATAGCCATGAAAATATACAAGCGCATCCTTGAACTTCGTCCTCACTGGACAGAGAAAGTGAAGGTGGTCATGACCAGTGGCAATCAAGACCCTGAGGAATGGGCAGACATCATCGGTGGCAAAGCCTATAAGAAAGAACTTGCCAAGAAATTCAAGGATGTGGACGACCCGATGAAGATAGCCATTGTGGTGGACATGTGGCTGACTGGCTTTGATGTGCCTTCATTAGCCACCATGTATGTTTACAAACCTATGAAGGACCACAACCTCATGCAGGCCATCGCCCGAGTGAACCGGGTGTTCCCAGAGAAGGCAGGAGGACTGATTGTTGACTATGTGGGTATTGCGGTAGCCTTGAAAGATGCCATGAAACGCTATACCAAGCGTGACCGTGACAACTACGGCAACAACGACATCAAGGAAAAGGCATACAATGAGTTCAAGGAGAAACTGGAAATCTGCCGTGACTTGCTTCATGGCTATGATTATGGCAAGTTGCTCCCTGAGCGAACATTGGCTGCACTCGGCAAAGAAAGCAAGCTCTCTTTGCTCTCGTTGGCACAATGTTTCCACCATGGTTCACCTGCGGAACGTGCCCAACTGATAAAGGGAGGTGTCAACTTCATGATTGCACCTGATAAAGCTGATGCTTGCAAGGAATTCATCAAGAATGCTTCGCTTCTGCGTCAGGCAGTAACTCTTTGCCGTTCATTGCTGGTCGAGGAAGAGCGTTTTGAGGTCAGTTTCATGGAATCGGTGCGAATCTTGATCATACGACTGCAGAACCCGGGCAAGATAACCAAGAAGGAAATCAACAAACGTATTGCAACCCTTATTGAACAAAGCGTTCAGAGTGATGGTGTGGTGAACCTTTTCGATGAACAGGCCGAATTTTCCCTCTTTGATGAGAAATTCATGGAAGAGGTGAAAAAGATGAAGGAAAAGAACCTTGCTGCCAAATTGCTTGAAGATTTGTTGCGTGGTCGTGTTCGCACAATGATTCGCTCAAACATTGTCACTGGCGAGTTGTTCAGCAATAGATTCAGCGAAACACTCAACCGCTATATCAATGGCTTGATTACCAATGAAGAGGTTATTCAAGAATTGCTGAAAATCGCTCAGGAAATGATGGATGCTGAGCAGCAAGGCAATGAATTAGGCCTTTCAAAGGAAGAGAAGGCTTTCTATGATGCCTTGATTCGTCCACAAGCTGTAAAGGACTTCTATACCAATGACCAATTGGTTGCCCTGACGAAGGATTTAACCGACATGCTCAGGAAAAACCGCACCATCGACTGGAACCGTAGAGAGGCAGAACGTGCCAATATGCGACGACTGGTGAAGCGATTGCTAAGAAAATACAAGTACCCGCCAGAGGAAGCCGAAGATGCCATGAACATAGTCCTGAAGCAATGTGAGCAGTGGGCAGAGAACCAAGATGTTGCATAAAAAGAAGAGGCAGATTGTTTACCAAATCTCATTTTTTGGGCATTATAGAGTGAATGGCCAGTGAAAATGATTTTGATATTCTTAGGAAAAAATATGATGAAGAGCTATATATTTCAATCTGTTAATCAAACACAAACAAAACTTCAACATTTATGATTGTCATCAAGAACAAAAGGAGCAAGACGGAAAACATTCTCAAGGAATATCCTGATGCGGAGATATTCGATGTGACGAGCAAAGGGGAGTTTATGAAATTGTCACCCTTTTATCCGCATGGAGGTATCCCAGTGCCTTTTTCAGGGACAGTGACCTCCGCCAGTGTGGAGGGTGTCTGGCAGGGACTCAAGGTCTTTCAAAACGAGGGTGTCGACTTCAGTTGCTTCACCAACACCACGATGAAAAACCTCAAGCGCACAGTACGCACGCATGGCAAATGCCTTGGCCATCAGAAAGGGCTGGGAAACAGGATGCTGCTTGGGTACATTGAGGCGAGAAAGCAAATCTATGTTCCTACCTACAACTGGATGCTTGAGCATAAGTGTCAAAAGGAGATTCAATATTTCGTCGACCTGCTCAAAGCGGGAAAGACCATCGTCTTCTTGGATTATGACACCAATGATGATGTTGACGACCCAAGCAAACCTCTTTCCCATGCCTCTTTGATAAAAAGGTTTGTCGAGTCTGTTGCAGATGGCTCTCACGTGACTCCCTGACGTCTCTCGTTGGGATGGCAAGTGTCATTCCTGCCAGAAAAAAAGAGCCGTGGTTTTGCCACGGCTCTTTTGTTGTATGTTTGTCAATCACTATTTCACAATTTCCTTACCATTAGGCTATTCGTTGGCATCAAGCTTGCTTTTCCACTCCGTGATGTTGCGCTCCTTTGACGAGAAGGCTATCCCCACCTTGGTGACGGGACGCCCGTCGAGGCGGTGTTTCTCGGCATAGCCGCGTTGGTCGATTTGTCCCAACGCCTCCTCGGCGGTGCCGTCGTATTTCAGTTCGATGACATAGATGCCCTTCTGCGTTTTCAGGACGAGGTCTGCCCGCCCCTTTGCGGAAGGCTCCTCTGCGGTGATGTCGGCTCCGAACGCTGTCAGCAAGGTGTAGAGGATGACATGG
>JAFWSS010000066.1 GCA_017524385.1 Prevotella sp. | reverse complement strand
GAGCAGCGAGAGCAGAATCAAGCTTGCTTGAACTCTGCCGAGTCGCGACAAAAATCAGCGAAGCTAAAATTGAAAATTGGGCTACGCCCGAAGTTGCTCACGCTGGATTGCAACTTAGAAGATAAAAATAAAAAAATGAAAAATTAGATACAAATATGGCTAAGCAAAACAAATCCATATACCTTATTCCCGTGATGCTCTGCTTCTTCTGCATGGGCTTCGTGGACTTGGTGGGCATCGCCTCCAATTATGTGAAGGAAGACCTGAAACTCAGCGACTCCGTGGCCAACGTGTTCCCATCGCTCGTGTTCTTCTGGTTCCTTATTTTCAGTGTACCTACGGGAATGCTGATGAACAAGATAGGTCGCAAGAAGACCGTGCTGCTCTCTCTCGTGGTGACCGTGGTGTCGCTGCTGCTGCCACTTTTCGGTGAGAACTTCGGCATCATGCTCGTGGCTTTCTCCTTGCTGGGAATCGGCAATGCACTGATGCAGACATCGCTGAATCCCTTGGTGTCGACCGTGATGGGGGGAGGAAACCTGGCTTCCACGTTGACCTTCGGACAGTTCATCAAGGCCATCGCCTCGTTCTCGGCTCCTTATCTGGCCATGTGGGGGGCTACGATGGTCATTCCGGAATTCGGACTCAACTGGCGTGTGCTGTTCGGCATCTTCCTCGCCGTTGGCATTCTTTCCACGATACTGTTGTTTATCACTCCTATTGAGGAACCGCCTATCGAGGGCAAACCCTCCACCTTCGTGGAATGCTTCAAACTGTTGGGAACGCCTATCGTGCTTCTGTCATTCCTCGGCATCATGTGCCATGTGGGCATCGACGTGGGCACCAACACCACCGCTCCCAAAATCCTGATGGAGAGGCTTGGAATGACGCTCAACGAAGCTGCATTTGCCACATCCCTCTACTTCATCTTCCGTACCATAGGATGCCTGACAGGGTCGTTCTTCCTGCGTGTTCTGAAAATGAGAACCTTCTTCATCATCTCGATCGTCATGATGGCGCTGTCGATGTGCGGCCTCTTCTTCGGCACGGAGAAATGGATGCTCTATGCTGCCATCGCCCTCGTGGGATATGGTAACTCCAACGTGTTCTCCATGTGCTTCGCCACCGCTCTCGAGTCGATGCCTGAGAAGCAGAACGAGGTGAGCGGCTTGATGATCATGGGTCTATTCGGCGGCACAATATTCCCATTGCTGATGGGTCAGCTGAGCGACGCCATGGGACAAGCCGGTGCCGTGCTGGTGATGGCAGTGGGTGTCGTCTATCTTTTCACTTATATCAAACAACTAAAATCCGCATAGAAAATGAACAATCGTTATGTAGTAGGACTTGGAGAAGTACTCTGGGATGTACTTCCCGAAGGTAAGAAACTGGGTGGAGCACCCGCCAACTTCGCATATCATGCAGGACAATTCCTCGGCATGGACAACACCGTGGCCGTTAGCGCCCTGGGCGAGGACAAACTGGCCGATGAAACCATCGATGCCTTGAAGGAACATGGTTTGAACGACTTGCTGCCTCGCGTGCCGTATCCCACGGGAACTGTCCAGGTGCAGTTGGACGAGCAAGGCATCCCCACGTATGACATCAAGGAGAACGTCGCATGGGACAACATCCCCTTCGACGACGACGTCGCTGCCATCGCACGCAATTGCCGTGCCGTATGCTTCGGTTCGCTGGCTCAGCGCAACGTGGTCAGCCGCACCACCATCCAGAAGTTCCTCGATGCCACTCCTTTCGACTGCTTGAAGATTTTCGATATCAACCTGCGCCAGCAGTTTTATACAAAGGAAGTCATCCTTGAGTCGCTGCAACGCTGCAACATCTTGAAAATCAACGATGAGGAACTGGTGCTTATCGGTCGTATGTTCGGCTATCCCGGTCTCGACATCGAAAACAAGTGCTGGCTCATACTCGGCAAGTACAACCTTGACATGCTTGTCCTGACATGCGGCACCAACGGCAGCTATGTCTTCACACCGGGACAGAAGTCTTTCCAGGACACTCCCAAGGTGACGGTGGCCGACACCGTCGGGGCTGGTGACTCCTTCACTGGCTCGTTTGTTGCAAGCATCTTGCTCGGGAAGAGCGTGCCCGAGGCACACCGCACTGCCGTCCAGGTCAGCGCATACGTTTGCACACAGAATGGCGCCATGCCCACTCTGCCGCCAGAATTGCTGAAATAGGATTTCTGCTGGCTTTCAATACAACCTCCATGTGTCACGCATGGAGGTTTTTTGCATTTTGACTTTTTACCGTTGATGGGGAGCCTTCATCATCACCAGCTACATCAGTGGGGGATGTTTGGCGTCAAGATTTTTTATTTTCCAATGATTCTTGCATTCATTTGATATGGCATGCGATAAAAATGTTGTATCTTTGCGCCTATGAGAAGAAACGAAAAATGAAGAAAGAGATGGATGCAAAACAGATGGTCAATGACAAGGCGTTGTTTCTTGTTTTAATGATGCTGCTGTGTGTCGGCAGCACTTTCGCCCAGAAACGTGAGAGGTATGAGTTCAAGCGCAACCTTCCCGTCTATGCCGACTCTCTGATAGCGGATTTCGACTATCCGCTGGCATGGGGCAACAGCGACATCAAGGACTTCGACGAATGGCGGAGAGTGGCGCGTCAGAAAGTGTTCGACTGCATGCTTGCCCCTCCCCCGGCTTCCTCCAAAGGTTATGACGTGAAGGTGCTTTGCGAGGAGCAGCGCGATGGTTACAAGGCCCGAAAGATAGAGGTCCGGCTCAGTCGCTACTATACCGTGCCAGCCTATGTGCTCATCCCCGACGGCAAAGGTCCCTTCCCCGCCGTCAACGCCTTGCACGACCATGGCGCCCATCTCTTCATCGGAAAGGAGAAGATGATTCGTCCGTTGGCCTGCGAGGACTCCTTGGTCGTCAAGGATGCCGAGGAATGGGCGGCCAATCTTTACGAAGGACAGTTCTTCGGCGACTTCCTGGCGCGCAATGGTTATGTGGTGTTCTCGGCCGACGCCCCGATGTGGGGGGAGCGCGGACAGATGGAAGGCCCCAATCGCGACCGCTACGACATGATTGCCGGCAACATGATGATGTATGGCATCGACCTGTCGGCCTACATGACCTACGACGACATCGCCGGAACGGAATACCTTGCCTCGATGCCCGAGGTGGATGCGTCGAGAATCGGATGCACTGGTTGTTCCATGGGGGCTTATCGTGCATGGATGCTGTCGGCCCTCTCCGACCGCATCAAGGTGGGGACGGCCGTCTGTTGGATGGTGACGGCCGACGAGCAGATGAGTTTCAATTACAAAAGGACGGAGAACGGAGGCTTCGCCAACTGCTTCCCTGGTTTGCGCCGCTGGATGGACTATCCCCATGTCGCCAGTCTGGCGTGTCCGAAGGCGATGCTCTTCATCAACGGTTCGCAGGACAAACTATTCCCCGTGCCTGGCGTGGAAAAGGCTTTCGCCACCATGCATGAGACGTGGAAGTCGCAAGGGGCCGACGACCGCCTGGAGACGGAGATATGGGACATACCCCATAGTTGTCCCTTGAAAGCCCAGCAACGCGTGCTGGAGTTTTTCAAGAAACATTTGTGAGAAAAGGTCCGGGTATTGTTTCTTTCACATTTTTTCCAGCATCCTTGCCAATCCTTCGAGGTCGCGTGGGTCGGCGTTGACATCAAGGACTTTCCCGTCGCGGTCGATGAGCCGGTAGGTGGGGAAGAACTGCACGTTGAGGAAGTGCTCCACGGCGCTCTGTTGGTCTTCGGGGAGGTTGTAATGCACCACGTTGTCGCCTAGGATGTCATACTCCTTGATGACGTTTTTCCAAGACTCGTTGTCGGAGCGGTTGGCAAGGTAGAGGAACACCATGTCGATGTCTTTCAGCCGCTCGTATTCCTCTGCGGAGTGCGACAACGCTTCCTTGCAGGGGCCGCACCAGGTGCCCCAGATGTCGATGAGCACCAACTTTCCCTTGTAGGGTTCGATAATCTTGCGGAGGATTTGTTCGCCGTCGCTCATGTTGGCCATGTCGTCGGCAGACTTCAGGCTCGGCGACTTGGAGATGTCGCGTTGCTGTATGGCGAGGTACTTGTCGTTCAAGTCCTTCACCTTGGCGAGTGCGGAAGGCAGTTGGATTTCGTTCTCGGCAAACTGCAAGACATTGGCGCTTGCTGGTTGGCGCGTGGCATCGATTTGTTGGTATAAGCGTTGTGCGAGGATGATGTCACGGAGGGTCTTGTCGCAGCCGATGGAGTCGATGACAGACAGCACTTGCTGGTAGCCGTCGGTTTCCAATGCCCCTTGGCATCTCTCCAGGAGTGCGTTCAGCACCGTCACCATCTTGGTGCTGTTGAAGGCATCGACAACGGCTTTCCGTTCGTTTTCATCCTTCGCGTTCTGGAAGTCTTCCTGCACCTTCTTGACGGTGGAGGGATAGATGTCCAGCGCCTCCTTCTCCTCGTCGCTCAGGGCCACCTTGCCTTGATGCTCCAACCGTCTCATCATCCTCGGGAGGTCTTCGTTGCGACCCGTCACGAGTTCGCTCAGGAAGTCGTTGTTCATCGTTGTGAAATCGCGGTAGAGGGTGTAGGGCTTGGGGGCTTTCTTCCAGAAGTCGCTGCCGACGAAGTCGAGGACTTCCTTTGGTACGATGCGGTTTTGGGCATGGAATCGGGCTTGCATCAGGTTCCGTCCCTGAAGCATGCGGTAGTAGTCGGTATGGTAGTCGGCATATCTTTGCGACAAGGTGGGATGGTTTTGCAGCAGGGTTTCCAAGTGCTTCATCTGCACCTGTCGTGCACTGTCGGTCTGCGCCCGATAGGCAAGGAGGTCCACGTCGTTGTGGTCGTAAGGAATGTGAGCTTCTGCCCTGGAGCGTGGATGTGTTAGTATTTCGTTCTGCACCCGCACGTCGTCGCCCATCCAGAGTTTCTGGCCTGTCTTGAAGTCATAGAGGAAGAAATAGGTCTTGCCTGGCTCGAGGAAGGCGTTGACGGTGGTGCGTCCCCAGTCGATGAAGACCTCCGAGGAGTTGAGCAGTGGCATCTTGAAGGAGAATCGCCCCAGGCTGTCCATCTTGGCGTATGCACTTTCTTGCTTGTTGGTGATGATGTTCTCGTAGTCCACGTTGAACTCCTTGCCTTTCTGCCAAGCCTGTTCGGGCATGTCTTTCAACCACCCGATGATGCTCACGCTGTCTGTGGGGTTGTAGCCGTTGTCAACGAATCCTCTGCAAGTGTCCTTTGTTGGGTAGTCGGGCAGCGAGGCCGTGGTGATGGGGCTGCATTTCACGGGGGTTCCATCGTCGATGGTGATGGTGCGCAAGCCTTTCTTCATCTTGCCCACATCGATGACCTTGGTTTTTATGTTTTTTTTCTGAACCTCTGGGGTGGGGCATCTCAATCCCTTGGGCAGGTTGTTGATACAGATGACCAAACAATAGGCATCCTTTTTCTCCTTCATGTCGATGATGTCCCACACTTCGTTTTGATAAACGACGTGGTCTTTTGCAAAGCCGATGAGCCAGTCGCCCGTTGCCTCGTCGCGCCAATAGGTGTCGGTGATGCCTTTCGGCAGGAGGCTTGCGTCGCGGATGTTCGTCACGCACCATCCTCCTGGCTCCACGAGGTCAAGTGTTTCTGCTTTTGCCGGTACGGGCTCGAAGGTCAGCATGAAGTCGAGTGTGTCTTCGGGCATGGTGAAATGTTCTCCGAGTGTCAGCACGGTGGCTCCCTTCACGACATATTCTTTCCCATCGGCCTTTAGCATGGTGCTTGGTGCGATGGCTATCCACTGTCCTTTGACGAAATCGATGTGCATGGACAGTTCCGTTCGGTCTTCATATATTTTCACACATGTCACTTTCACGACGTTGGTGTTGGCATAGCCCGACACGACATTGTCCCACACTTTTGTCTGTGCCTGACCCGTCATGCAGGAAAGGACGAGCAGCATGAGGGCCAACAGAGATGGCTTGAAAGGGATTGCTTTCAGATGGTTCTTCATTGATTCTATTGTTGGGTGTAAATTATTGTGCAAAAATAAGAAAAACCATACAAAGAAACAAAGAATATATGCGAAAGTAACGAAAAAGACAAGTTGGAATGAACCCAAATGGTTGCTTTGCAGTTTCGCTTTTTATGCCAAAAGGTCTTGTCCAGCAGTCGGTGCGCATATCCCCTCCCCTCGAGGGGAGGGGCAGGGGTGGGGTCTTTGATTAAAAGTCGATACAACAAATAGGACATCCTACTTGCGAAAGTTCAATTTTCAATCTTAACTTCGCTGATTTTTGTCGCGACTCGGCAGAGTTCAAGCAAGCTTGACTCTGCTCTCGCTGCTCCAAAAATTCAATCTTCAATCTTGAGCCCACTTTATAAAGTCCTGTTTGAGCAAATATCGGTGTTAGTTATCCCCTCCCCTCAAGGGGAGGGGCAGGGGTGGGGTCTGTAACTTGTTGTTTTTCAAGACTTATTCACCCCACCCCAACCCCTCCCCTGCGAGGGGAGGGGAGATGCG
>JAFWSS010000065.1 GCA_017524385.1 Prevotella sp. | reverse complement strand
GAAGGAGAAGGAGAAGGAGTGACTGGAGAGGATGTGAGGGAGCAACGGCCAAGCTGCTGCTTACGGAGGAGCATAGACGACAGAGCCTCCTGGCATATTCTCTTGTCAAGAGCCTCCAGGCACTTGCGGCGGAGGGTGGCGAGCAGACTTGAGGGGACGAACAAGCATGAAGCCTCCTCGGAAACCTCTACCGTGACGGCCTCATAGACCGTGCCTCCCATGCGGGAGAGTTGGCGACGGATGTTTTCCTCCTGGGGTTGTCGTGCTTCCTGGCGCTCCACCTCCATCTCCACAGAGACAGCCACTGCACCAGCATCACTATAGCCAGTAGAGACCACCGCCTCCAACCGTAGGCCACCCTCCGTAGTATGGAGTCTCAAGGCCAGTGGGATGAGCCTGATGGCACTGGGACGTGCGAGGAGTTTTTCGAAGGCTGCATCAGCATTGCGGTAGAGCGGTGTTCCCTTTCGGAGTTTCGGCGGCATCTGCTGCGGGAAGATACGGTTGCCTTCCGCCCGGTTGACTCGGAAGCCACAGAGTTGCTTGTCGTCATCAAAGAAACACAGACCGTCGCCATTGGCAAAGGGCGTCAGTCCCGCGACATTGAAGGAGTCTCTTCTTACTTCCTTCACCTTCCCCACATATTCCCCGAGGGCCTTGGGTGTGTCGGGCGAGGCGATGTTGTCGTCCCTTCCATCGATGAGATAGGGTGTGAATCCCCTGTTGAAGGTCTTTCGCAGGTCGGGGTTGAAAGAGAGCGTCACCCTCCCCAGGGCACTACGTCGGAAGCGCCCACCAGACCGTTCCACCAGCAGGTCGAGTTGCCGGCTGTAGGCTGCCACGACGTTTTTCACATAGCCCACACCCTTGAGCCGACCCTCTATTTTGAACGAGGTGACACCGGCGTCGGCCATCTGTCCGAGGTAGTCGATGCGGCACATGTCCCTCAACGATAACCAGTGCCGCGGACGGTCGATGAGTTGCCCTTCAGCATCCACCAGATCGAATTTCAAGCGACAGAACTGTGCGCACACTCCCCTGTTCGCACTGCGACGGAAGCAATGCTGCGAGGCATAGCAGAGTCCGGAATAGCTCACGCACAACGCGCCGTGGACGAAAGCTTCCAACTCCACGTCGGGCACAGTCTCGTGGATACACCTCATCTGGTCGAGCGTCAGTTCGCGTGCTAGCACCACGCGTGAGCATCCCGCCTCATGCAACCATCCCACCCTCTCCGGCGTGCGGTTGTCGGCCTGCGTGCTGGCGTGCACCTCCAAGGGTCGTTGCTGCTCTGCCGCCACGCGTTGCACCATCTCCAGCACCGCCATGTCCTGCACGAGGATGGCATCCACGCCAGCCTCTCCCAACTGCCTCACGAGATGTTCCACGTCGTCCAGTTCATTCTCATAAACGATGGTGTTGACGGTGACATAGACCTTGGCGAGGAAACGGTGGGCGTAGTCGCATAGCGTGCGGATGTCCTCGACGCTGTTGCCCGCCTCAGCCCTCGCGCCAAAAGCCGGGGCACCGAGATATACGGCGTCGGCGCCATGGTCGATGGCGGCTATGCCACATTCCAGGTCGCGTGCGGGGGCGAGCAGTTCGAGTCGGGTCATCTGATGTCGTCGATATTGTAAGGCGTCTGCTGATAGACGTAATAGTTGATCCAGTTGGCATAGAGGAGGTTGGCATGAGCCCTCCACGTCACCAAGGGTTGGTTGTCGGGGTTGTCGTGGAGATAATAGTTCTTGGGCACATCGACATCGTCGCGTGTGTCCTTGTCGCGCCGGTATTCGTTGTCGAGGGTGTTGGGTGCATACTCCAGGTGCCCGGTGATGAAGAACTCCCTACCCTCCCTTGCCATGACGATGCTCACCCCGCTGTCGGGCGACTCTGCGATGACCTGTAGCCTAGGGTCCTTGAGGATGTCCTCCTTCCTGGTGGTGGCATGCCTGCTGTGTGGCATATAGAAGACGTCGTCGAAGCCACGGAAGATGGGGAGACGTGTATTGACGGGGTATTGGGGAAAGACGCCAAACATCTTCTTTTCCAGCGGGTATTTGGGTATGCCGTAATGGTAGTAGAGGCCTGCCTGCGCCGCCCAGCAGATATACAGCGTGCTGGTGACATTGGTCTTCACCCATTCGAAGATTTCCCTCAACTCATCCCAGTATTTCACGTCCTCGAACTCGAACTGCTCTACGGGAGCACCAGTGATGATCATACCGTCGAACTTCTGTTTTCGTAGGATGTCGAAGTCCTTGTAGAACATCATCATGTGTTCGATGGGCGTGTTCTTGGGTGTATGGCTCTTGAGTTTCATGAAACTGACCTCCAACTGCAAGGGGGTGTTGGAAAGCAGTCGGATGAGGTCGGTTTCGGTGGTGATCTTGAGCGGCATGAGGTTGAGGATGACTATCTTTAACGGTCGTATGTCCTGTGTATGGGCACGGGTGTTGTCCATCACGAAGATGTTCTCCTGTTTGAGTATGTCGATGGCCGGCAAGCGGTCGGGAATTCTTAAGGGCATTTAAATAATTAATAATTAACAATTTATAATTAATAATTTTACAGAGCATCGGGAGTTGTAATTGGCTTTCGGACGCTCATCGGATTGCGAATCCGGCAGAGCATTGCAATCCGGCAGAGCACCACAAAATGCGGTTACCAGAGGCTGAGGCGCTGCTCCTTGGGCACGAACATCTTGTCGGACGGTTGTATGCCGAAGGCGTCATACCACATATCGATGTGTGGCAATGCACCGTTGACGCGGAATTTCCCTAAGGAGTGGGGGTCGCTCTTGGTGCGGTTTCTGATTTCCGCCTCTGTGATGTTGTTGGCCCATACGCCGGCATAGGCGAGGAAGAAGCGTTGCTCCGGAGTGAAGCCGTCGATGACGGGCAGTGGGTTGTCGCCCATGGCGTTCTGCATGGCGTAGAAGGCCACCTGGAGGCCACCATGGTCGGCGAGGTTCTCACCCAGGGTGAGTTTGCCATTGGCATTGAGGTCGGGCAGCACCTTGATGGCAGAGAAGAATTCGGCATACTTGTCGGCGCGTTCAGCGAAGTTCTTTCCGTCGGCTTCCGTCCACCAGTCGGTCATATTGCCGTCCTTGTCGTAATGGCGTCCCTGGTCGTCGAAGCCGTGTGTCATCTCATGGCCAATGACCACACCGATGGCTCCGTAGTTGAAGGCATCGTCGGCCGTCATGTCGAAGAATGGCACCTGCAGGATGCCAGCGGGGAAGCATATCTCGTTGGTGGTGGGGTTGTAATAGGCGTTGACGGTCTGCGGTGTCATGTGCCACTCGTCGCGATCGACGGGTTTTCCTGCCTTGTAGTCGATGGTCCACTCATCCCAGAACTTGTGGCAAGCGAGAACGTTCTCGCAGAACGACTTCTCCGGGTCGATTTGCAGTCCGCTGATATCCTTCCACTTGTCGGGATATCCCACTTTCACATAGAAAGTGGAGAGTTTGTCGAGAGCGTTCTTCTTGGTGATGCTGTCCATCCAGTCCTGAGCCTCGATGCGTTGTGCGAGAGCCACCTGTAGGTTTTTCACCAGGTTGGTCATACGCTCCTTTGCAGCGGCGGGGAAGTATTTCTCCACGTAGATTTTGCCGAGGGCCTCGCCCATGACAGACTGCACCATGTTAGTGGCTCGTTTCCACCTCGGGTGATTCTCCTTCCTTCCCGACATGGTCTTTCCGAAGAAGTTGAAATGCTCCTCCTCCACCTCGTCGCTGAGGTAGTTGGCGGTGGAGTTGATGACATCCCATTCCATATAAGCCTTGAGCTGGTCGGGCGTGAGCTTGCCAAAAATCTCGTTTGCCCCTTTGAGGAAGTCGGGTTGTCCTACGACAAGTTCCTGGATGAATTCGGTCTTCACCCCCTCTGCGACCATCAAGTCGGTGAGGAAGAGGTTGGGGAACTGGTTCTCGAAGTCGCTGAGCACCATTTTGTTGTAGTTGGCTTCCACGTCACGCAGTTCGGTGCGCGAACGTGACACCTTGGCGAGTTGCATCTCGATGTCGAAGATGGCGTTCATCTTGAGCACGGCGACCCTTTGCTTGAAGCCGAAGAGTCGGAACATATTGACGATGTGCTTCTTGTACGCCTCCCTGATGGCTGTGGTGGCGGTGTCGGTATCGAGGTAATAGTCTTTCATGCCGAGCGTGAGTCCCCCCTGGTAGACATTGAGGATGTTCATCTTGGCGTTTTTCTCGTCTGCGCCGAAACCGGCACCGTAGGGCACTCCATATCCGAAAGCGGCATATTTCTGTTGGAGTTGCAACAGTGCGTACTTGGTCTTGCACTCCTCAATCTCCTTGATGAGCGGCATGATGGGTTTCACGCCCTCTTTGTTTCGCCTGACAGAGTCCATGGCGAGTTTGTAGAAGTCGCTGAGTTTTTGCTCCACGGTGCCCTTGCCATACTGGTTGCGCTGGAGTTCTGTGAGGATGCCGTTGATGCGCTCGTTGTTGTCCTGCTGCAATCGGTCGAAACTGCCGAAGCGTGAATAAGCGGAAGGGAGCGGGTTGTTTTTCACCCATCCTCCACAAGCAAACTGGTAGAAGTCGTCGCCCGGACGTGCGGTGCGGTCGAGGTTGTCGAGAGGTATTCCCGACTTGAGTCCCTGCCCGAAGGTGGGAATACTGGCTGCTGTTAGTGCCATGATGGTGATGATGGTTTTTATCTTCATAATGTCTTCAGTTATTTGGTCACATAAATGATTGTATAATATTTTCTTTGACGTTTAATTATCGTGCAAGATTTTCTTTGACGCATAATTGTCGTGAAAGTTTTTCTTTAACATATAATTATCATTTAATGAATCATATAATTTTTGAATGGTTCGCGGTAATTCGTGTTTATAACGTATAATTTATCGTGAAAGTTTTTCTTTAACATATAATTATCATTTAATGAATCATATAATTTTTGAATGATTCGCGGTAATTCGTGTTTATAATCATACTTTCCACGCATAGACAGGTTCCATATTCTTGTCAAGCAGGATGCAATCGTTTGTTTCCTCGCAGTAGCCGTATCGCTCACCCTGCAGACTCGGTTGCCCAAAGTTGATGAGCAAACCTATGGGTTTACGCGTCAGCCGCAAGTAGTTGAAAAGTTGGGCCCGATGACCAGACATCAGCTGCTCCACCGACTTTAGTTCAACCACCACATCCCCTACCACTAGATCCATCTCATAAAACTTATCTAGTTTGTGGTGCTTATAGTAGCAAGACACCTGTTTCTTGCGCTCATTTGCTACGTTCCGGTCGAGTAGTTCCAGGTGCAATGCCTCGTTATATACAGGTTCGAGCAGCCCCCAGTTCATCTCGCTATGAACATCCATAGCCGCCCCGATAATTTCATACACCGTGTCCTTATATTGCCTGAAATCTTTTGCTTCCATATCACAGAAAATTAATGATTAATTCACGGTAATTCGTGTTTATAACGTATAATTTATCATGAAAGTTTTTCTTTAACATATAATTATCATTTAATGAATCATATAATTAATGAATAATTCGCGGTAATTCGTGTTCATAACGTATAATTTATCGTGAAAGTATTTCTTTAACATATAATTATCATTTAATGAATCATATAATTTTTGAATGATTCGCGGTAATTCGTGTTTATAACGCATAACTATCGTGAAAGTTTTTCTTTAACATATAATTATCATTTAATGAATCATATAATTAATGAATAATTCGCGGTAATTCGTGTTAAAAACAAGTTTGAAACTTCCATATCACAGAAAATTTATGAATAATTCGCGGTAATTCGTGTTAAAAATCTTCATTCTTCAATCATCAAAGATTCAAGTTGCTCCGAGAGTTGCTCCCATCGTGAGATTTCCTCGTCGAGGTTTTTCTTGATGGAGGTGTATTCAGTGACGAGGACCATATCCGAGGCCCCTTCTGGTGTGCAGAGCAAGGCATCGAGTTCGGCGAGGCGTTTCTCCATGGTCTCGATTTTCGCTTCGCTGGTCTTGACATCCTTCTCTGCCTTCCTGATGCGTTTTTGTTGCTCTCTCCGCTCAGCATAGTTCTGCTTGTTGGCAGATACGACGGGAGTGGTTTCCTCTTCAACGGCTGTCGGGACGGGAGACGAGGTGCCCAATTGGTTGAGGGAGTCGATTTTCCTGTCGCGGAGGAAGTCGTAGATGCCACCGAGGTGTTCGCGCACCTTCCCACCCCCGAACTCATAGACCTTGGTGACCAGTCCGTCGAGGAATTCGCGGTCGTGAGAAACGATGATGGCCGTGCCGTCGAATGCCTTGACGGCTTCTTTGAGCACGTCCTTTGAAGGCATGTCGAGGTGGTTGGTGGGCTCGTCGAGTATGAGGAGGTTGACGGGTTCGAGAAGCAGTCGGATGATGGCGAGTCGGCTTCTCTCCCCTCCGCTGAGCACCTTCACTTTCTTCTCCGAGTTCTCCCCTCCGAACATGAACGCCCCGAGGATGTCGTTGATTCTCATCCTGATGTCTCCCTTCGCCACATAGTCAATGGTGTCGTATACTGTCTTCTCCTCGTCGAGGAGCTGTGCCTGGTTTTGTGCGAAATAGCCGATTTGCACATTGTGGCCTATTTTGAGGTTTCCGTCGAAAGGTATCTCCCCCATGATGCATTTCACGAGAGTCGATTTTCCCTCTCCGTTCTTCCCCACGAAGGCCACCTTCTCCCCTCTTCTGATGGTGAGTGTGACATCGGAGAAGACGGTGTGAGCGCCATAGTCCTTTCTCACCTCGTCGCAGATGACAGGGAAGTCGCCACTGCGCAGGCATGGAGGGAATTTCAGGCGCATGGCAGAGTTGTCCACCTCGTCGATTTCAATGGGCACAATTTTGGCGAGTTGCTTGATGCGGCTCTGCACCTGCACCGCCTTGGTGGGTTTGTATCGGAAGCGCTCGATGAACTCCTTCATGTCGGCGATTTCCTTCTGCTGGTTCTCGTAGGCCCGCAACTGTTGCTCGCGCCGCTCCTTCCGCAGCACGACATACTGGTCGTAGCGCACCTTGTAGTCAATGACCTGTCCACAGGTGATTTCCAGGGTGCGGTTGGTGACGTTGTTGATGAAGGCTCGGTCGTGGCTGACAAGCACGACGGCGCTTGACGAGGTGGCGAGGAACTGCTCCAGCCATTGTATGCTCTCTATGTCGAGGTGGTTGGTGGGCTCGTCGAGTAGCAGGACGTCTGGACGTTGGAGAAGGATTTTTGCCAACTCTATGCGCATGCGCCATCCTCCGCTGAACTCCGCCGTGGGGCGCTCGAGGTCGCTGCGTAAGAAACCGAGGCCGGTGAGTGTGCGCTCCAGCTCCGCCTCGTAGTTGCCCGCTCCCATCATCTGGTAGCGGTCGTGCTCCTGTGTGAAACGGGCGACGAGGGCGTTGTAGTCGTCGCTCTCGTAGTCGGTGCGCTCGGCCAGTTCGCGCTCCATCCTGTCGAGGCGCTCCTTCATCTTCATATTGCCGGCGAAGGCCTTGCGCGCCTCGTCGCGCACCGTGGTGTCGTCCTGTATGACCATCACCTGGGGGAGATAGCCGAGTGTGGTGTCGTGGGGTATGGTGACATGGCCCGAGGTGGGTTTCTGCATGCCACAGAGTATCTTGAGCAGGGTGGACTTGCCGGCACCATTCTTCCCCACGAGCGCAATGCGGTCGCGGTCGTTGATGACGAAACTGGCATCGTGGAAGAGGGGTTTCACGCCAAACTCCACCTTGAGGGCTTCTACTGAAATCATCTTTTTCAAGTTTCACTTTCGCTTTATGTTCAGGAGTAGAAGGGGAGTTAAAGGGAAGTTAAAGGGGAGTTAAAGGGACATATGTTCACATTGTGTTTTTTGAGAAACAACGATGCCAGCCAAACTTCCTTAAGACCTTCTTAAGACCTCATTATTCCTTACTTGCGAAAATTGAGTCATTTTACCTTAAACAGTGCCCCATTGACGGGGATGGATACGAAATGCAAAAATACGGCAAAAAAGGCAAACCACAAAATGTTAGAAGAAGTTTTTAAATATTATTGAAGATTGAAAATTTTAATATATTGAAGATTGAAGATTGAAGATTGAAAATTGGGTGCGCACTTATTATATTGAAAATTGAAGATTGAGCCCTCCTTAAAAAGTCCTGTTTGAGCAAATATCGGTGTTAGTTATCCCCTCCCCTCGAGGGGAGGGGCAGGGGTGGGGTCTGTAACTTGTTGTTTTTCAAGACTTATTCACCCCACCCCAACCCCTCCCCTGCGAGGGGAGGGGAGATGCGCATCGCCCTTTTGTTCCCTGTCCACCTTTTCAAGTGGACTCAAAATTGAAAATTGAAGATTAGGTGAGCACTGACTCCGTTTGTGAGGATTTTTACTTCATACTTGATTTGCTTTATCCTGGTTTGATGTTGAATGAACCCCGAAG
>JAFWSS010000064.1 GCA_017524385.1 Prevotella sp. | reverse complement strand
CAGGCGGATTTGCGACGAGGATGTTAGAGAAGTTTTTGAAGTTATCGAAGTTAAAGAAGTTATCGCTTCGCTCGAAGTTAATGACAATACTCCGCTCACTCTTGGTGTCCTTGGTAACAACGATTTTAGCGGATTACAAATCCTGATATTCAGTGCTGCCGGATTTCAAATCCGGCAGAACATTTTTGGCGTTTTTGCAGCACTGAACCTACGGCACCGGATGCTTCCTGCTTGGTGCGGCGGAGTATTACAAGATGATCAAATAGGGTGCTTGTCATCCCCCGGGATATGACAAGATGAAGTATGGTAATACAAATAGGAAATAGGTGACCGGTATACCATAAGTCACTTTTATATTCCTAATATTCATTTTTTTCGGGCCTCTAAATAAAAAAAGTTAAAAAAAATCAAAATACAATACTATCATATTTTTTTACTTAATTTTGCATGGCGCATATAACCGGTTAGGGTGGTTTGACTTTGCAATCACTCCATCCAAGGTTTTTACCAGGTGAGGGTGCGTCAAATTACAAATTTCTATCTTTGCCATATCATTCAATGATCTGCTGCCGCATGCACCACCGCCATGGTCATCTCCTATTTCGTAGGACAGCACTACTATCCCATCAAATACCCGCTGAAGGACATCGCCATCTACTTTGGCATAGCTGCACAACGGCAGCGATAAAACATCAGAGGTGGCATAGCACCAACAACTTGCCCTCAGCTCCCAAGACTAATATGGTCATGATACACAAAGGGATGGGAAAACCCGTCCCCTCCTTTAATTCCCTAAACAGCAAGTGGGCTCAGCAAGACTTTATTTGTCATCGCCGAGCATGAGTTTGATTTCCCAGTATTCCACGTCGGGCGGGGAGAGCGACTTGATGGCATTGAATCCCTCTTCCCTTCCCACGAGATTGATGACCCTTTGGATGGCTTGCTGGTGCTCCTTGCTGATGAGGTCGTTGATATTGACCAGTCCTTGCGGGATGAATTTGGCGAGATGTCCTGCGATGGTGGCCGGTGTCAGTCCGCGCTCCTTGGCGATTTGCTTGACATCCTTGCCTTGCTGGAACAGTATGAATGAGGTGACCCACGTCTTTTCCTTTGGCGGCTTCTTCTCCTTTTTCTTTTTCTGGGTCGTGGTGTTTTTCTTGGAGGAGTTTGAGCCACCGTCGCCCATGGCGTCGAGCAGAGCCAACTGCTTTTGCTTCAGGTAAATGGTACTTGAGAAGCCCTCCTCGGAGATATGTTTTAGGAGGATGGTTTTCGCCTTGACGGTCTGACGGAGTTCTACAAACACGTTGTCGAGCCTGTTCATCGCCTGCTTGTTGTTAGAAGTCACGCCCTGGGTGAGTCTGACGGGTTTTTCAAACAACTCCTTGATGGTGTCGGCGAAATAGATGGCGCTTCGCTTCACCCTGTCGAGGAACGCCTCCTGGTGCAAGGCGGCAAAGGGCATTTGCCGGATGCTCGCCGTCCATTTTCCTGCCACCTCCACCACCTTGGTCTTGAAGTCGGCCAAGGTTTGTTTATGAAGTGCCTCGAGTTGGGGGTGGCTCCTTGAGAAGAACTCGATGAAGATGCGCACCATGTGCTCCTGGTGCCTTAGGATGGGATTGAAGTCGAAGAGTTCGGTGAGCAAGAACCTGAAATACTCCTCCTTGAGTTGTGGCAGCCTGGCGATGCTCGCCTGCGTGTTCTCCTCCTGGTGTGAGATATAGTCCTCCACCCTTCTGTCGTTGATGATGGCCCGGGCCTGCAAGGGAGAGGCGAGCACCATCCCCTCGATGGTGCGGCAGCGGCTGAGCGCCACATACACCTGCCCGGGTGCGAAGGAGAAGTTGGCATCGATGATGGCCTTGTCGAAGGTGAGTCCCTGGCTCTTGTGGATGGTGATGGCCCACGCGAGGCGCAGCGGATACTGCCTGAACACCCCTTGCACCTCCGTCTCTATCTCCTTGGTCTGAGGGTTGAGCGTATATTTGGCATTTTCCCATTCAAGAGGTTCCACCTCGATGTGGTTATCGTCGCCAGGGCATTTCACCAGGATTTTCTCTTGGTCCACATAGGTGACCTTGCCGATGCGTCCGTTATAATACCGCTGTGGGACAGACGTGTCGTTTTTGACAAACATCACCTGGGTGCCGACCTTGATTTCCAGTGTCTCACTGGTGGGATAGGAATACTCCGGGAAGGTGCCCTCCACCTCCGCCTTGAAGCGGAACGCCTTTGAAGGCAGCCTTTTGAGCGCGTTCTCGTTATACTGGTCAGCCATCCTGTTGTGCGTAGTGAGGCGGATGTATCCATCGTCATCCTTTGGTATGAAACCGGGCACATAACGGCTGTTCAAGGCATTGAGGTCGGCATCGTCGACATTTCCGTCGCGGATATGGTTGAGGATGCTGATGAAGGAGTTGTCCTGTTGCCTGAACACCTTGTCGAGTTGTATGGTGACATAGTCCACTTGCTTGAGCGCTTTCGACCCGAAGAAATAGGGTGTGTCGTAATAGGGTGCCAGCATTCTCTCGTCTTCGGGTGTCACCACGGGCGTGAGTTGCTGCAAGTCGCCTATCATCAACAACTGCACTCCTCCGAAGGGAGCAAAACGGTCGCGGAAGCGTCTCAACACGTTGTCCACGGCATCGAGGAGGTCGCTGCGCACCATGGAGATTTCGTCGATGATGAGCAGGTCGAGCGACGCGATGATGCGCCGCTTGTCCTTCCCGAAGTCGAAGCGGTTTTTGATGGTGGCTTCGGGTACATAGGGTGAGAGAGGCAGTTGGAAGAAAGAGTGGATGGTGACCCCTCCGGCATTGATGGCCGCCACGCCTGTAGGCGCCACGACCACCGCCCTCTTCCTCGACCGTTCCACGACGGTTTTGAGAAAGGTGGTCTTTCCTGTTCCAGCTTTTCCCGTGAGGAAGATGCTCTTGCCCGTGTTTTCCACAAAGTCCCACGCCGTGCGCAGTTGTGTGTTTCTTTCCATTGCCGCTTTTTCTGCAAAGGTAATGCAAGAAAACGGGAAAAACAAGACAAGAAGAAAAAAACTTGTGTTGGTCAGGGGAAGGCTCTCATTTTTTCTCCAAAACAGTGCACAAGAGTTTACAAGTAAAAAACGAACTGATAATGACGATTTTAGCGGATTACAAATCCTGATATTTTTCACATCGGGATTGCAAATCCCGATGAACATTCTTGGCGCCAAGAATGTTCTGCCGACAAAAACGGCAAGAATGTTCTGCCGGATTTGCAATCCGGCAGCATTGAATATGAGGATTTGCAATCCGATTAAATCGTGGCACACAAGAGTTTACAAGTAAAAAACGAACTGATAATGACGATTTTAGCGGATTACAAATCCTGATATTATTTACATCGGGATTGCAAATCCCGATGAACATTCTTGGCGCAAGAATGTTGTGCCGGCAAAAACGCCAAGAATGTTCCGGCAGCATTGAATATCAGGATTTGCAATCCGATTAAATCGTGGCGCACAAGAGTTTACAAGCAAAAAACGAACTGATAATGACGATTTTAGCGGATTACAAATCCTGATATTTTTTACATCGGGATTACAAATCCCGATGAACATTCTTGGCGCCAAGAAAGCTCAATTTTCAATCTTCAATCTTCAACCTTCAATCTTCATCGCTTTCCCACCGTAGCACGGCTCCGTTCCTTCTAGCCGGGTCGGGGCCGGTGAAGTCCATCGAGTAGGAACTACCGGTGGTGGGACTCTTGCCGATGTAGCGGTGGGTGCGCAGGGAGAAGAGCATGAAGTCGTGGTCCAGGTAGTCCTGCCAGACGAAGGTCTCGGCTTCCATGATGTCGGTGGTGAAGCGCACGTCGCCGGGAAGTCCTTCGCCATAAACCTTGATGTAGCGGCCGTCGGCACATTTCAGGGATACGATGCCTGCACCTCGTTCGATGACAGTGAACTTTGTTTGCTCACTCTTGTCGCCGGGATGGGTGTCGTGGAGCAGGCCGTGCCTGAGGGCGATGGCGGGACGTCCCGTCGCCTTGTTGACGATGCGGAAAGTCTTGCCGTAGGGGATGTTGCCGCTGCGGTTGGCATATGGCTCATCTACCGTGAAGTTGTCGAACTCCGCATAGCCGCCGTTTTTGCCCTTCACGTTGAAGGCGAAGAGGGCGTGGCGCGACCCTTGAAAGGTGATGAGCTGGTAGGAGAGGGGCATCATGCGACCGAGGGTCTGGAAGGTCTTGCCGTCGGTGCTGTAGGCATATTGTGCCTGGTCGTCATCGTATTCGCCGATGCAGCGCAGCCAGATTTTGTTTTGCGGCAGTGTCACCGGCACGTCCACGGTGTCGTTGGTGAGTTGTTCGAAGCAACGGAGAATGAGCCTGTTGCCATCCTTCACTATACCAATCCACGAACACGGCACGTTGATGTTGCCCAAGCCGCAGGCATCACCATCCTTCATCCCTTTCACATATAGTTCCACGGTGGCGACGGATTTGGGACCTATGACGCGTTGCGTGAGCGTGTTGCGAGCCCACATCAGTTGTTCGGCGGGCAGGGTGTTCAACCTCAGTTTCCCACCTTTCAGACCCCACATCTTCTCGTCGGGGTTGTGGTTCCACTGCCATACGCGACCGAGCGACTTACCGTCGAAGTTCTCGTTGCGCTCATAGGGTGCGCTCATGGGTTGAGCTTCCTCTCCGATGGCGTAACAACCCAATTTCGTGTCGGGTTTGAACCAGGTGCGTGGAGCGCGACCCAGGTTGCCTTTCAGCCCCACCATCGGCCAGCCATCGACCCAGGTCATCGGCATGAGGCACACGGTGCGCCCTATGGAGTGGAAGTCCTGCATGAGGAGTGCCCACCACGTGCCGTCCTTGGCCTGCACGATGCCTCCCTGGTGGGCGTTGCTGCAAGCGGTGGCGTCCTTGTCCAACGGGCCGAGTGCGAACTTCGTGCCATCGTGGCCGATGCGGTATTTCTCGCCCCGGGGCACCTGGGTCAGCGAGGCAGCGTGGTAGCCATAGGTCTCGTCGGCGGTGATGATGCGGGTCTCATAGGGTCCCCAGATGTTTTTCGAGCGAGAGCACAAGGTGCGCCCGTTTGGGCTGTAGTCGGTGGAGATGAGGTAGTACATCCCGTCGATTTTATACATATGGTGACCTTCACCCACGCCGTTGCCCTCGGGGATGATGGTGCGGGTGGTGCCTTCCTTCGGACCGCTCATGTCGGGCTCCAGTTCGGTGCACTTCACCTCGCCGTAGCCGTGGATGGCGTAAATCTTGCCGTCATCGTCGAAGAGCACGCTGAGGTCGTAGATGTTCCCCTTCATGTTATGGTGCTCCCACGGACCGCGGATATCCTTGGAGGTGTAGCACTGCAACCCCTTCCCGTTGATGTTGGTGTAGATGTAGAACAGGCCGTTGGCATGGCGGATGCAAGGTGCCCACACGCCTTGGCCGTAGATTTCCTCGTGGTTCTTCAACGAGAAACGGTCTTCGTCGAAGTCGAAGCGGTCGAAACAATAAGAAATGTTCTCCCAGTTCACCAGGTCCTTGGAATGGAGGATGACGAGCCCCGGCACGCTGTGCATGGTGGTGCCGGCGAGATAGTAGTCGTCGCCCACGCGGAGGATGTCGGGGTCGCTGAACTCGTCGTAGAACAGAGGGTTGGTGAAGGTGCCGTTGCCGTTGTCGGCTGTCCACGATGTGGGTTGTGCTTGGAGGCAGAGGCAGGTGAAGGCCAGTGCCATGGTGAGGATTGCTATTCTTTTCATATTTGTTAAGATGATTTTGTCAAATTTACGGGAGGACAGTCCATGTGGCGTTGCCGTTCTTCATCTCACCCTCCACCACGCGATGGCCGGTGGCATGGAGTCGGAAACGTACGTTCCACTCCTTCGGCCAGGCGGGGAAGGGGAGAAGGGTGCCGTCGGGAGCCTCTTGCAAGAGCATCTCCTGCAGTCCGATCATCGCCGCCCCGCCGCGGTTGAGGTCGGGCGCCCAGTCGAAGCCGGCATCCCAGAAGGCAGGATAGCGGTATGGGCCGTCGGCCAACTTCCCGCTGTTCAACCGCCGTGCCTCGTCGACGAGACCGAGGGAGGCCGCCCAGATGTTGTCTTGCTTCCACCCCTTCGTATCGCGCATGGCCACGGCATGAGGGTCTTTCCAATAGGTGTTGCGGGCGGTTTCCAACCCTTCGCGCCCCATGCCGTAGATGCGCCAGGGGAAGACGGGGTAGAGTTGGGGAGTCTCTGTGTTTTGTATGCGGGCCCAGGCTTGGGCGGGAGCGATGCAGGTGTCGCCATCGATGACTCGCAAGGGGATGTCGGGGATGCGCTCCATGGGCAGCGGACCCTCTTTCCGCCATGACGTCACGGCTCGCAGGGCGGCGACGGTGCTGGAGGGGTTGTACGCCATCTTGTAGGTCTCGCAACCCGAACCTGGGTAGATGACAAGGTGTCCGTTTTCATCAAGGGCTTTTGCACCGAGCCTTTTGGCCTGGTATTGGTAGTGCTCGTCGAAAAAACGGAGACACTCATCGACCAGCGGGGCGTATCGTGTGACGAAAGTGCTGTCGCCGGAGTGGCTGGCGGCCTGGAGAGCCATCATCCCAAACTCCAATGCCGTGTCCCATTCATATTCCAACCAGGCGTTGTTCTCCACTCCAGGGTCGCCGCCTTCCCGTTGCTTGCCGTATTCAGCGGGGTTGGGCAGGCCGAAATTCTCCATCTGTTCGGTGAACGATGCACCACCGTGGCCCCAGTAATGGCGGGTGCGTGCCACGGCGGTGGGCAGCAGGTGCAGATAGGTGTCCAACTGCACTTTCAACAGGTCGTAGTCGCCGCTCTTCACCATTGGCCAATACACCAGGCGTTGGTTTTGCGCCGTCATCGTCCCACCGCCCCATTTGCGGTAATCGGGGGTGAAGGGGTTGGAGGGCGAGCCATCCTCCTTGGGAGGTTCCACATACTCCGGGTCGAAGGTGAAGAGGCCGCCATTGAACTTCGTCGGCCATTGCCCATGGGCATTGCAACCCAAGAGATAACGCATCAATTCATAGTTGCGCACCATCCGGGCGGCATCGGCGTTGCTGCCATCGGTCGATATCCAACTGCGTTGCCAGAAGGCGTGCCACCAGCGGGCTGACCGTCTTTTTGACTCGTTGATGTAACGCGGTGAATTGTTTGGCAATCCTTCGCCGTTGTCAAGCGTGATTTCAACGACGGCATGGCGCAAACGGTCGTGGTGGAAATTCCATGCCCTATAGTCAGTGGAGGCGTATTGCCCATCACTTGTGCCATTGAAATGAAAACCATTGGCCTTCATCGTCATGGACATCGTCCTGCCGCCGAGAGGGTCGTAAAGGCTGTCTTTGAGAGCGTCAAGCCGCTCGTAAGACACGGCGTAGTCAAAAATGGTGGAGGATGCGTTGCGGTGTGTGACTGTCAGCGACTGGTCATCGGCTTCGATTTGGTCTGCATGTGTGATGCAGTCTTTGGGAATCAGCCATTTGTAGGAGCATTGCTGGCACTCGGCTTTGGTCACAGGACGATCCTTATAGCGCCAACTCTCATAACTGAGTGTAGCTTGTGTTTTTTGCCGGGTGTGGATATCGAAAAAGATAATGGGATGGAAGACGTCTGCCCATATCGTCACCTCTGCTCCGCCGCCACTGATGGTGACATGGCCTAGGTCAAGGTGGAGTGTCTGTTGGAAGTCATCACTTCCCAGTGGGTTGTTGTCAAGATGAAGACGCCACCGTCCGGCTTTCAAAAGGGTGTTGTTTTCATCAAACCAACCGCTTTGGGAAACATACATCAGGATGTCACCGTCTTCCACCCAGATGTTCATGCCGATGTCATATCCGCCACAGGGCATCGACTCGCTGGAGTTCTGGCTCTGTGTGTTCCACACCAGGTCGCGAGGGGTGTAGTCGCCGGCGTGGAGCGCCAACGACAGCGTGAGGATGATGGCCAGCAGGGCTTTTCTCATTTTTTAGGGACTTTAGGGTCTTTAGGGACTTTGGGGACTTTGGGGTCTTTGGGGTCTTTAGGGACTTTAGGGTTTTTTGAGGTCTTTAGGGTTTTTGAGGTCTTTAGGGTCTTTAGGGTTTTTAAGGTCTTTAGAGTCTTTGGGCCTTTATTCCTCCCAGTCGTCGCTGCGGAAGGAGCTGACGGGTAGGCCGTCGCAGAAGAGGTCGCCGTCGGCCCAATTGCGGAAGGCGTATCTCACCGCCACGGGCTGCGGCACTTTGTCGCTATGGAGATAGACGCGGTTGCGGTTGATCCATGCCTTGGCGGGATGGAACACCTTGTCGGCACCGGCGATTTCAAACAAGTCGCTCGTCGTGCCACGGTCGAAATACACCCACTCGCGGGAGCGGTCGAAACGCACCACGGCGGTGTCGCCTTGGAACTCCACCCCTTCGTAGCGGGCGAACTCCGGAATGCCCTCCACGTCATAGGTCTTTCCAAGGGCGAGGAGGGCGAGACGCTCGCCTGCCTCACGTTTCTTGCGTGGATGTATGCCATATTCCAAACCAGCGTCCATCAAGACAGCCATGCCGGTGTTGGGCACTTGGCGCTCCACCAATGCCTGCTGCTCACGCAGCAGTGCGCTGTTCACGTCCCAGTCGATGAGGCTGTAGTCATAGGGGGCGATTTGGCAATAGTAGAAGGGGAAGTCGCCTTGCTGCCACAAGGTGCGCCATCCTTGCACCATCGTGCCGAGCATGGCGGCATAGGTGGGATGACGCGGTACGTTGTCCTCGCCTTGGTACCAGATGACGCCGCGCATGGTGTAGCCCGCCAACGGGTGCAACATACCGTTGAACAGCACCGTGGGGGTGCGGTTGGGCGACTTGATGTCGCTGGCGCTCTGAGGCACCTTGGCGTCGGGGAAGGCGCGAAGCCAGTCGGCGGTCATCCATGCCTCGCAGGCGGAACCGCCCCAGGAGGTGACAATCAAACCGACGGGGACCTGCAGCACTTGGCGCAGCTCCCTGCCGAAATAATAGGCGGTGGCACTGAAGTCACGCGTGTGCGACGGACTGGCGGAGAGCCAACTACCGCTGACGGTGTCGACGGGAGCGAACTGGCTGTTGCGTTTCACGGTGAACATGCGGAGCTGAGGGTCTGTGCTGTGGAGGCAGTCGATGACGGCACCTTCCACCGGCTGGCCCTTGAAACCTTTCATCGGCATCTCCATGTTGCTCTGCCCGCTGCACACCCACACCTCGCCGACGAGGATGTCGCCAAGGGTGGTCGTCTCGCCGTCGTCGAAGGTGATGACATATGGACCGCCGGCAGAGGGGGTGTCGATGGCCAATCGCCAACGGCCGTCGCCATTGCTACGGGTGGTGTAGATGCGGCCGTCCCACGAGGTGGTGACCTTCACCGTGGCAGACTTGCGGGCCTCGCCCCAGAGGTTGGCTTTCGATGACTGCTGGAGCACCATTCCCTCCCCGAACATCTTCGGGAGGGTCACCTTTGCAATAGACGCCAGCGATGTGATGCAGCAGATGGCCAAAAGGATTGTTCTCTTCATTTTTCCGTATTTTCTGCAAATGTAGCAAATAAACTTGAAAGAAGGGCTAAAAAAGACCAAGAAATTGTTAGTCTCCTTGATTTTAGCGCCGGCAAAGCCGGCACCTACAGAGAACGGATAATAATGGAGAGGGAACAGGCGAGAATGGAGAGGGCGCAGGGGGGGCGAGCGTTGAGAGGGCGCAGGGGCGAGTGTGCTCACCGTTCTCCGTAGGCACAGGCTCTGCCTGTGCTGAAAATGTTAATTTTTCACAAATGGAGCCTTTTCTTTTTACTTTTTTTACGATTCTGCGTCTAAAGATTGTCAAGAGAAACTAACTGATTATCTATCATATTTGTAAAAACTTATTCAAAAACAAGCTTATGAAACGTCTGTTTCTTATGTCGGCTGCCTTTGTCGCAGCCGTGGCCAGCGCTCAAGTTGTAGAAGACTTCAAGCCGGCAAGTACCAACCAGGAAGGGCAGGAGTATCCTATGGTCAATTCACAACGCATGGTGCGTGCACGCATCTCCGCTCCGGAGGCCAACAGTGTCAAACTCGACATCGGCGGTGTGAAATACGACTTGGTGAAAGACGCCAATGGCGTTTGGACCGGAGAGTCCGCCCCGCAAGATGAGGGATTCCATTATTACCAACTCAACATCGACGGTGCTTCCGTACCCGATCCGGGAAGCAAATACTATTATGGAGCCAGCAGATGGGGTAGCGGCATCGACGTCCCTGCTGCCGACGAGGAATTCTACACCGTGAAGAACGTCCCGCAAGGCTCGGTCAACGAGGTGTATTATTACTCCACCGTGACAGAGAAGATGCGCCATTGCTATATCTACCTCCCTGCTGCTTACCGCGAGAATCCCACGCAGAAGTTCCCCGTGCTCTACCTCCAACACGGAATGGGCGAGAATGAGACAGGATGGTCGGCACAAGGCAAGACAGGCATCATCATGGACAACCTCATCGCTGCTGGCAAGGCCGTGCCCTTCATCATCGTGATGGACAACGGACTGAACGCACAGCCGGCACATCCCGACACCACTCAGAACGCATTCGGCGGCTTCCCAGGCATGGGACCTCGTCCGCAAGGCCAGGGTGGGCAGCGCCCGCAAGGTATGGGGCAAGGTCCTGGCGGCCAGCGTCCGCAGGGCATGGGTCCTGGTGGTCGTCCCGGTGGGCAAGGTGGTCCTGGCGGTCCCGGACGTCCCGGTGGTCCTCGTCGTGGCTTCGGCGGCTTCGGCGACTTCCAAAGCGTGTTGCTGAAAGACATCATCCCCATGGTGGAGAAGAACTACCGCGTCATCGCCGACACGGAGCACCGTGCATTGGCTGGCCTTTCCATGGGTGGAATGCAGACCCATATGATCACACTTGCCAACCCCACGACATTTGCCTATGTGGGCATGTTCAGCGGCGGCACCTTCAACACTGATGAACTGAAAGACGCAACGGATTTCAAGAAGACCAACAAGGTGCTGTTCATGAGTTGTGGCAGCAGGGAGAACAGGATGGGTGTCTACAAGGCAGCCGAAGACCTCAGGGCCATCGGTATCAACGCTCATTCCTATGTGTCGCCCGAAACGGCTCACGAATGGCAGACCTGGAGGCGCAGCCTCTATCAGTTTGCACAACTGCTGTTCAAGTGATTTTCCAGGGTTTCTAGATTTTTCTAGATTTTCTAGATTTCCTAGTTTTTCTAGTGTCCCTAGAGTCTCTAGTACTCCTGGAGCCTCTAGGGACATTGGCTTTTTAAGCGCTTTTTTGCGTTTTTGTGAGCAAAGAGGAAAAAATGCTGTCAATATTGCAGTTTTTCGAGTGAAAAGTTGTAATTTTGCCACCCAAACGTTTTCAATCATTATAAATATATATAAACAAGATGAAAGTAGCGATTGTTGGTGCTAGTGGCGCCGTGGGACAGGAGTTTCTCAGGGTGCTCGAAGAGCGTGATTTCCCCATCGACGAACTGGTGTTGTTTGGCTCGACGCGCAGCGCGGGCAGGAAGTATGTGTTCAAAGGCAAGGAGCATGAGGTGAAACTCTTGCAACACAACGATGACTTCAAGGATGTGGACATCGCCTTCACATCGGCTGGAGCCGGAACTTCAAAGGAATTCGCCGACACCATCACCCGTTATGGCGCCGTGATGATAGACAACTCCAGTGCCTTCCGAATGGATGACGACGTGCCCCTCGTGGTGCCGGAGTGCAACGCTGCCGACGCCCTCGACAGGCCAAGAGGTATCATTGCCAACCCCAACTGCACCACCATCATGATGGTCGTGGTGCTTCAACCGCTAGAGCAACTTTCACATATCAAGCGCATACACGTCTCCAGTTACCAGAGCGCCAGCGGAGCAGGTGCTGCCGCCATGGCCGAACTCGAACAGCAATATCGCGAACTTGTGGAGCAGAAACCCGTCACTGTGAAGAAATTCCCTTACCAACTCGCCTACAACGTCATCCCGCAAATCGACGTGTTCCAACCCAACGGATACACCAAGGAAGAGATGAAGATGTATAACGAGACACGGAAAATCATGCATTCCGACGTGAAGTGCTCCGCCACCTGCGTGCGTGTGTCATCGCTTCGTTCACACTCCGAAAGCGTGTGGATTGAGACGGAAAGCCCCATCAGCGTGGAACAGGCACAGGCCGCCATCGCTGCCGCACCGGGATGCACCCTCTGCGACGACCCTGCCAACCTTGTCTATCCCATGCCGCTCGACACCGCCGGTCACGACGACATCTATGTGGGACGCGTGCGCAAGGACCTCGCCGACGACTGCGGACTCACCCTTTGGCTCAGTGGCGACCAAATCAGAAAGGGTGCGGCGCTCAATGCCGTGCAAATCGCTGAATACCTCATCAAAGTGGGTGACGTGAAATAAGACGCGTTTTGCTGAATGAAAACAAGTGTTCGTTGATATAACTTTCATCATACACTTTTTCGACTTAATTTTGCGTCATCTTTTCAGCAAAGTATTGGAATATACCCTTTTCACCCTATGGAAGAAATCCTCGCCAGATTCGACCCCATCTCCTTGGACGAAATGAGCGGCATCAGACTGATGAACCGCATCGACACCAAATTCGTCACCACCATGCCGGTGCTCGAGACCCTGCTCGGCATGGCCTTGGAGGACTATATGGTGCAGGAAATCGACGGGCAGCGCAACATGCGGTATAGCACCACCTATTACGACACGGTGAACTACGACATGTTCTACTCCCACCAGCATGGTCACGCGGGGAGGCAGAAGATACGCTTCCGCACCTACGTGAGCAGCAACCTGCAGTTCATGGAGGTCAAGACCAAGAACAACCATGGGCGAACGAAGAAAAAGCGCATGCAGGTGGAAGGGATGGATTTCGACGAGGAAAAACTGAAGTTCCTTGCTAAGCATCTCAGATATGATGCCGGCACACTAATGCCTGCCATACACAACGATTTCGACCGCATCACATTGGTCAACAAGGCAAGGACGGAGCGGCTCACCATCGACACCAACCTGCAGTTCCACAACCTCGTCACGGGGAAGGACAGGGCAATGGCACCACTCGTCATCGTGGAACTCAAGCGCGACGGACTTTGCTACTCTCCCGTGCTCGAAATGCTCCGTGTACTCAGGGTGTTCCCTCACGGCTTCAGCAAATACTGCATGGGGTCGGCGCTCACCAACCATCACCTCAAGGTGAACAGGTTCAAACCCAAACTCGTGGACATCAGGAAAATCGCAGCCACAGCCGAATAATCCGATTACTTCGATTATTCCGACTATTCCGATTAATCCGACCCTCATCGTAAAAATCAAAAATCATAACATAATCAGTCAATGAAAGAAATTCTCAGTTTCGTCTCAGGAGAGTACCTTTTCATGATGGTGAGATTCGCCATCTGCATGGTGGTCAACTGGTTTATCGTCCATATGCTCTATTACCCAAAGAGCAGAAGGCGTGACTTCTACTTCACCTTCATCCTCATTGGTGTTTCCATCTTCTTCATCGTCTTCTTCATGATCTTCGTCTTGGAGGATATGAAAGGGAAAACCGGCATCGGTGTCGGCATCGGTATGTTTGGCATCTTCAGCATCATGAGATACAGGACGGATGCCATGCCCGTCAGGGAGATGACATACCTCTTCATCGTGCTCTGCCTCTCGGTGGTCAACGCACTCGCATCCACCATGCCATATATGGAACTGATTGCCACCAACGTGCTCATCGTACTCGTCGTGTGGATGTGCGAACACTTCCTCAAGGTGGAGCCATGCAAACTCATCCAGTATGACCGCATCGAACTCATCAAACCCGAAAGGAAAGAGGACCTCATCGCCGACCTCAAGGAGAGGACGGGACTCGAAATTATCAAGGTGGAAGTGGGAGGCATAGACATGCTACGCGACATGGCAGTGCTGAAAGTATATTATCGCAATGCCAACAATTCGGGCACCAATTCTGTAGATGGAAAGGTGAAACTGCGCAATTCGGAAATGAATGACTTGTAAAAACTCGCCCGTTTCCCCTAGGTGCCGGCTTGCCGGCGCGTGAGAAAACAGGCATCCAAAAACATATCACCCCAGACAAAAGGAGGACCGTTATGAAGAAAATGATGACAATGTTGGCCGTCGCTCTCCTGCCGATGGCAGCAATGGCCCAAAGCGACGACTTTGGCACGATGCTTTCCGTCGAAGGCACGAAGAAGATAGACAAGAAACTCTCCTTGGGCGCAGAGGTGGAGATGCGCACCCGCGACGACGTGAAGACCGTCGACAGATGGTCGGCTACCGTAGGGGCAAGTTACAAACTCCTGCCCTGGCTCAAGGCGGCTGCAAGATACACCTTCCTTTATGACAACAACGAGCGCATCTCCTATTTCGACAGTGATGATGGAAAAGTGCAAAGAGGAATCGTCAACGTTGGCGACCCAAAGAAATGCGGCCAGTACTGGGGGACGAGGCACCGTTTCGACGTCTCCCTCACAGGAAGTCACAAGATAGGAAAGGTGGAACTGTCGCTGCGTGAAAGGTGGCAATACACCTATCGGCCGGAATATACGGTCGATGAGCGGTGGAGCTACTATGAGCAAGGATGGGACGGCGAGGAGCACGTCTATAATGGAAAGGGCAAGAACGTGCTCAGAAGCCGCTTGATGGCCGAATACAAGACCAAGGGATTTCCCATCACTCCCTATGTCAGTGCCGAGGCATTCAACGCTTGGAAACTGGAAAAGATGCGTTTCTTGGTCGGTGCTGACTATAAAATCAACAAACAGAATGAGTTCAGCCTCTTCTATGGTTATCAGACCGTGCACGACGACTCCGACTTCGAACCCAACCGCCATTACGTAGGACTCGCCTACAAGGTGAAGTTCTGATTGTTTGAAAAGGATGAGAAGTTATAGAAGTTAAAGAAGTTATCGCTGCGCACGAAGTTAGCGACAATAGTCTTGTGAGCTGCGGAAATAATTCACCACGTGAACATACGTCCCTTTAACTCCCCTTTAACTCCCTAAAAGAGTGTACATACGTCCCTTTAACTCCCCTTTAACTCCCCTTTAACTCCCCTTTTAACTCCGACCTATGAAAATCTATGTTGCAAGCAGTTGGAGAAACATTTATTTCCCCGATGTGGTAACCGCCTTGAGAAAGGCCGATCACGATGTCTATGACTTCCGCAACCCACCCAGTGGAGGCAACGGCTTCAGGTGGTCGGATGTCGGCGAGGACTGGATGGAGTGGTCGCCGGAAGAATATCGTGACCAACTCACACATCCCAAAGCCGAAAAGCAGTTTGCCAACGACATCGAGGCGATGCGCGCTTGTGATGCCTGTGTCTTGTTGCTCCCTTGCGGCAGGTCGGCACATACCGAGGCGGGGTGGTTCGCAGGGCAGGGAAAACCGGTATTCCTTCTCATTCCCGAGCGCCAGGAACCAGAACTGATGTACAAACTCTTCCACAGTGTCTGCTGCTCCACGGAAGAGCTGATAGAAGCGCTCCAGAATTTCTAGTTTTCCTAGCTTTCCTGGCCTCTCCTATAACCTCACTAACACATCCTTTCTTTCCTATAGACAAAAGACAGTGATGACCACTACTACAAGGATGTGCAGCAGTTGGTCGAAACCATAAACCGTCCAGTAAGGTTTATGCGTGTTGTCTCTCAGCACTTCATACGTGGCGGATAGTTTGCTCTTGCCTGTGTCGATGAGGAAATGTGAACCCAACTCGATGAGGAAGGCCACCATGCAACCTTGAAGCGACACGCCAAACAGTGCCAGTGCCAGCGCCATCAGTATGGCATGCACACCGGCGTGAAGAAGAATAGGGAAATATTCCTTTCCGCTCGACTTCGCCCGTATCATCGATTTGGTGGTGAGACAAAAGTCGCCAAGGTAATGACACAGCAATAAAGCCGACAAAACCAGGCTCCATTGATTTTGCTCGCTGCCTGAATGTTGGCAGGAAGTCAATAAAAAGAAAAAAGGTAATACCCTGATACCATTGTTTGTCATTGAAGCAATCTGTTAAGTTTGAAATGTCTTCAAAGATGCGATTAAGCGAGAGCAGACCACGCCTGCTTGGAGTCTGCCGAGAGAGCAACTTCGGCCAATTTTCAATTTTATCTTCGCTGATTTTTGTCGCGACTTGGCAGAGTTCAAGCAAGCTTGACTCTGCTCTCGCTGCT
>JAFWSS010000063.1 GCA_017524385.1 Prevotella sp. | reverse complement strand
AGGGGAGTTAACGGCTCGCCCGACGCGGGTGGCCGTGCCCCCTTTACAAACTTATAACGGAAGAAGAAAAATAATTATTAACAACACCGCATGAGCCGAAGGGCTTTAGCTTTTACGCTATGCGGAAATTAGTACAACAAACAAAAGTATGAAAAAGAAACTGAATATATTTTGTGTTCTTATGTTGGTGCTGATGGCGGCTAAAATAATCATAGGCATCGTCTTCAACTTCAGCGAAGGCGCACAGGCTTTCAAACAAGGTTGGGACAATGGCAGAACGGCAAATGCGACTGGCGGTTTTGACTTCGCAAGCGGCCTTTTTACGACGCTGCTGGCGTTAGTTTGCATCTTCCTTCTGATACGCTCGTTCATTGCCTTTGTGCGATTCATTCTTAATGTCAACCGCGACAAGGTGTTTGTCTGGGATAACGTACCTCTCTTGCGCTGGACGGGCTGGGGCATGTTGATACCAGTAGTAGTCTTTGCTGTCTATGACCTGCTGGCTCATGTCCCCGCTGACAAAGTCTACAATCAGTCGATGGATGACTTTATCTTCAGCCTCTTCTGCCTGATTGTTGCTGAGGTGTTTGCCATCGGACTGAAATTGAAGGAGGAAAATGACTTAACCATTTGATTGTCTATGGGAAAGATTATAGTCAACCTCGATGTGGAGATGGCAAAGCGAAAGATATCGCTTGGTGAATTGTCGGAACGTGTGGGACTGACACAGGCAAACCTGTCAATATTGAAGACGGGAAAGGCGAAGGCCATAAGATTCACCACTCTTGAAGCCATCTGCCGCGAACTGGATTGCCAACCTGGCGACATACTTGAATTTAGAGATGAATAAACCGTTATTATCCACTTGCAATATATTATATCATGCAACACGAAATGGAAGATATCAAAGTTTATAAATCCTTTTGGAAATACGATCTCGGGCTTGCGCTGAGCCTTACATTCATAGTTTGGGGTGTTTACATGTTCCAGTACAAAGATGACGCCTACAAGGCTGGTCCGATGATTCTGATTGTGATGTTCGGCATCTTTGCCTTTTGCACCATTATCAGGTATATATGGAGGCGTCCCAAACTGGAAATCACCGATGAGGCAGTGAAGGTGAACTCCGACGAGGCTTGGGAAGTCCGCTTCGAAGATGTGGAGTCTTTTGGCACGTTCAAATACAACGGTCATGATGTGATTGAAGTAAACTATAAACAGGGCTCAGAGAATTGGGCGCCTAAGGAGGAAATCATTGATAGTCGTAAAAGCCGCGTCAGATATCCGGAGAACCTGCACCCCGGCAAGCCATATGAAATATATGTCACCGGCCTTTCGATGAAATGCGAGCAACTTTGCGACATCCTTAATGAAAGAATCAAAAAATGAAAAATTGTAAAGTGAAAAATGCTGATAGATAGACCAACAGTGAAAAAACTCTGTTATATATCCAAAGAACTTACAAACAAAAAAACTGAGATGAACAAAAAAACTATTATAGTCCTTCTTTTTGCCCTTGTTGCTATGACGGGATGGGCACAGACAAAGGTGTGGAATGAAATTGTGACGGGATATGCCAACACGCCCATCATCTATGTTACTAAAGTGGAGATTTACAACGACCGCACAGAGGTGTCTTTACATATCGACCTGCCGGCACAAGCGGCAGGGGAGAAGATACCCGTCGCCTCGAATACCATACTACGGGCTGATGGGAAGGAATATGCCGTGAAGGGTGCGAAGGTGATTTCTCTGAACGAACCATATACAGTCCCGGCGGACGGCAAAGTGGATTGCTCACTGATTTTCGAACCCATACCGGCGAACACATGGATAATTGATGTGGCTGAGCCTGGTGCGTGGAACATAGCCAACGTTCGCGATGCGAAAAACCAACCCGTGGGCATTGCCGACACTTATTGGCGAAACGAGGCAACTGGCGACTGGATGATAGGATTCACACCAAGACACGTAATATACGACAGCAAAGTCTTGGACATCGTCAAACAGGAGGAAAGGAAGGATGTCTATCTGCTGACCCTTGATGACGGAAGAAATATCAAAGTGGGCAAGATGAAAAAGGGAAAGCGCACCATCACCATTGACAGCGAAAAGCCTATCGCCTGCAGCCTGATAACAGGCACCGCCTTGCCCGAATATCCTACAAAGGACATGCGTACAGGTTTTGTCGACAATGGCTACAATGCTACAGACAGCGTGACAATCATCGGCTGGTTGAAGGACATTCCAGAGGAGGCGTGGAAGAGAAATGGCCGTGAGGTTAGTGTGATGGTAACGAACATCATCAACGTCAAACAGGAGAGTGCCTACACCGCAATGGATTCCCTCGGACGCTTCACCCTTAGGATGCCGCTGCTCAACACGTCGGAGGTGTTCCTCGACTGGGGCAGGACTAGAGAGGGCACCGTGGTGGAGCCTGGCAAGACCTACTTCTTCCTCAACGACTTCAAGACTGGCCAGAAGTTATGGATGGGTGATGACGCAAGGCTGCAAAACGAACTGCTGGCATATCCTCATGAATATTACTACGACCCCATCGAAGATGTGGACGAGGGCAAGGTGACAGCGATGGACTTCAAAGCCCGCACCGACAGTTCGCGTGCTGCCTACATGGCAAAACTTCAGGAGTGCATCGTGCTGCATCCGACCCTCTCGCAGCGATACATCGACTATCAGAAAGGCTGTTTCCAGACAGCACAGGCATATGTGTTGATGCAAGCCCGTTTTGTCTTTCCTAACTACGATTTGCCACAAGAGTATATGGAATTCGTGGGCAAGGAACTTTGGCAAAAATCCATCAAGCCTTACACGCTTCACCGTGAATTTTCCTGGTTCATGCGCGACTATATTGACCAAATCACTAGCAAACATATCAGGAATTCTGCCGATGAGACGGTAAGGGTTGTCCGACAGTTGGAGCAGCAAGGGGTGGTGACATTGTCGAATGAGGAAAACGAGGCATTAAAAGCCTACCTTCCCATGCTGAAAGAGCTGGAAACCAATCTGCAGAATGCCCATGACGGCGAAACCATCCAGACGCTTGTCAACGCCTTCAACGAAAACGAAACTGTGAAGAAAGTATATGCGTTGTTTGAGCGCATTGGCGAACCGTTTCAGAAGGAAATGGCGACATACACTCTCCGTCAAAATCTTGCACTACTCGATTCCGTCGGCTCCAACAGCACATTGCGCGACATCTATATCGCACGAAACCTGTACGTTCAGATTGAGGCGGGCCAACAACCGCTCAACCCAGGCCTGATGGAATATGTCGAACAGCATATACAGATGCCCTGTGCCTTGAACTTTATCAGGGGAGTGAATGAAAAAATGATTGCCATACAAAACATGGATATGTCGAAACTGACGACATTGAAACCGAACGAAGACGTAGCAAACATGAGCGACGGCGAGAAGATTCTCCGTAAGATAATGGAACCATACAAGGGTAAAATCATTTTGCTCGACATCTGGGGCACATGGTGCGCCCCCTGCAGGGAAGCACTCTCGCACAGCCAGGAGGAATACGAACGGCTGAAGGACTATGACCTCGTATATCTTTATCTTGCCAACCGCAGCAGTGATGAGGGATGTAAAAACGTTATCAAGCAGTACAATGTCTCTGGCGAAAACGTGGTGCATTACAACCTGCCCGAAGACCAGCAGACTGCTGTCGAGAATTATCTCAATGTCCATGGCTGGCCCACCTACAAACTTTTCGACCGCAACGGCAATCTGATAGACTTGGAGGTCGATCCACGCGCACTTGAAAAACTGGCACAGGTGCTGGAAAAATTGTGATAAATCTATTCGGGAAAGTAGGTTACACCTTCATCTCTCTGAGCACACTTGAGACAACTGCTCAAAAATGGCAATCTGCATATCGGATACCTGACAACAGAATGATAAGGGCATTTTGTATTTCATCCTTTTAATTTCGAAACGAAGACCGTGATACTCAATAGCGGTTACAAGATGCCTATATCTCCGTACTTATCTGCTTGTTGCCGCCTGTCATAGAGGTGTTGGAAAGGTACTCCACAGCATAGGCGGAAGAGTTTGTCTATCATGCAATGAAGGTTGGTATGCGATTCATCGACACCACCGACATCTACGGCAACGAGGTGGAAGTTAAATATGAATTTTCGTAAGATTCTAATACTCCACCCTGATATTTGAAATTGAATAGTTGGGGATAGGTTGATATCTGTCCACGAAGTCGCCAGTCCCGTTGCCGAGATCATCATTCTTTCCGCTGGCATTGTTGGAGCCCTCTATCTTGCTGTCTAAGGCATGAACGCGAGTCTATGAGTATGAAGCTTTAATGCTTGATAATGCGGGTTTCCAGGAACTGCCGGAAGGTCTGCAAGTAGCCGTCGGGTATGTGTATGATCTCCTTTCCGATGTGAACACAGTCGTTGCGGTCTACTTTCTGAATTTTGTCAACTGCAATGATGTAGGAGCGATGAATACGCAGGAAATGTTCTTTTGGCAGCATGTCTTCCACAGCTGACAAGTCCCGGCGACAGCACAATAAGCGACAACAATATCAATTGTGCCACGAGCAGCCATATGTCTTTAGCCTGTATTCTCTTCATCGCCTTCAAAGATAAACAATATTAATGAAATGACAAAATCTCTTCCGCATAATCTCTACGCGGAAGAGATAATTTAACCTGGTGAGATAATTAAATAGTTATCATCTGCTGGCAGTCTGTTGCTCCATGATGCGTTCACCTGTGTTTTTGACAGTCAGGTCGAACATCTTCACGTACTTGTCATACTGCTGTTCGTTGAGAATCTTTTTCACAGTAGCCTTGTGACGTGCCTGGATTTTCTCCCATGCCTCTCCGCCTTTGGAAGCATCCTTCAACTGATAGAAAGCCTCCATCGAAGTGCTGAACTGTGCCATCGCTGTTCTCATAGGTTCTACCTGGTCGACTCTTAGTTCCAGATAGCTGCTCATACGTTCGAACGTTGTCGAATTATAGTTGCTGTAACTCTGAGCGTTTACACTCATTACCATCATCACCATTGCCACGAGGGCGATCATCATCTTTTTCATATACTTTGCGTTTTAATTGTTAATAATTCGATTTTATCTGATTTCGTTTTTGTCTTTTGACAATGCAAAGGTAATATGAAATGAAGGGCGTTTCCAAATCACTTTCGACGTTTGGACACCAGTGTTTCGACGTTTCAGAAATAATAATCTTCATATGCGACAAACTTCCACTTCCAAAGCGTATATTCCTGCCATTTGCCTTCGGCGATGATATGGTTACACACTTTTTGCCTCCATCAGTTGAAGATAATATTGCCTTGCCCATACAATAAAACAGGCGGTTCATACAACCATCGGGAAAAGTCGATAGTCTTTTTTTATGGAATGGTATCTTTGCAATGATAAATTTGAGATGATATGAAAAAGAATCGAAAGAAATGGCTGAAAAGAATCATGTGGGGGATCATGGCTTTTATTACTTTGAACATGCTGTTGCCCTCCAAGATTCAAAACCCCGTGGAAGGGGGTGGCAAGAATAGTTACAATCCTCAATCCTTCTGGCATCCCTGGGGTGACCACAAACATCGTGGCGTTGACATCTTTGCTCCAAAAGGAACGGTGGTTCACCCTGCCGTTGGTGGGGTGGTCGTGGCTGCGATGCATACTGATGGCACGGGCGGCAACATCGTTTTGGTGTTCAGTTCGAAAATGCGCTTCCACTATTATGCTCATATGAGTGAGATTGATACCCATGTCGGTGCCATCATCACAAAAAAGTCTGTAATCGGCAAGGTAGGTGACACAGGCAATGCAGCAGGAAAACCTCCTCACTTGCATTACAGCATCCCGTCTGTCATCCCGCAAGGCGACTGGCGTTGGGATTCTGGAATGAATCTCTTCTTTGTCAACCCTGTTAAGGAATTGGATAATGTAGGCGTTTAAACATATCTGAAATGAAAAAGAAAAAGAAGAAGGTTTTTGGAGTGCTTTTAGTCATTTTGGTGTTGTTTCTTGGCATCAAATACTGCTCAGGGCAGACATCTGAAAACAAATTGAAGGAGGGCGACCTTATATTCCATACGTCGAAGTCGGAACAGTCTCCTCTCATACAGTATGCCACGATGTCGGCGTTGAGCCATTGTGGCATCATCATCGAAAAAGGAGATGGATTGTATGTGCTGGAAGCTGCAGGCAAGTTGAAACTAACACCCTTGCAGGAATTCATCAACCGTGGCAATGGAAAACGATGGTGGGCAAAACGAGTATTCGACAAACCCGTCAAGGTGAAGTACCAACACTTGCTTGGCCGTCGTTATGACACGTCTTTCAAATCGGACAACAATCTGTTTTATTGTTCAGAACTGATTCATCACATTTACCAAAAGCAATTTGGTGTGGAGTTGTGCAAATATAGGAAAGTTTCGTCCTATCATATCATCGGGCTGAAGAAAAAACTCATACAACGAGGTATCAGCCTCGACCAAGAGGTTGTAGCCCCAATAGATATTTACGAATCAGATAAGGCACATGCCATCTGAAATAAAATTCTTTTCCTCTATTCTTTTGTACAGGTGTCCGGGTTCGGGTGATGTCTCACACCACGTTTTGTGGCTCATTATTGAGGAAGGCCTCCACGTTGTCTGTGGCGATGCTGATCAGTCGTTTGCGAGCCTCTACCGTTGCCCATGCGATGTGCGGGGTGATGTAGGCGTTGGGGGCGGAGAGCAGTGGGTTGTCGCATGACGGTGGCTCCGTGTCGAGCACGTCGGCGCCGTATGCTGCCAGATGCCCGTTGCGTAGCGCCTCCGCCACGTCGTGCTCGTCGACGAGGGGTCCTCGCCCTGTGTTGATGATGATGGCACCGTGTTTCATTTTCGAGATGGTCTCAGCCCGTATCAGGTGTCGTGTGCTTTCCGTGAGCGGGCAGTGCAGTGTGAGGATGTCCGAGGCGGCGAGCAATCCCTCCATCGTGGTCTTCTGCACGCCTTGGGGTAGGGCGGCGGGCTCCTTGCTGGTCAAGGCGAACACGTCCATGCCAAAGTCGGCGGCGATTCTTGCCACGCGCTTGCCGATGTTGCCCAGTCCCACAATGCCCAGTGTCTTGCCCGACAATTCATGCACGGGGGAGTCCCAGTAGCAGAAGTCTGCGTTGTTGCTCCATCGCCCATGGGCGTTCTCCTGAGCGTAATGTTCCACGCGGTTGGTGATGTTGAGGATGTGGGCGAAGGTCATCTGTGCCACGCTGTCGGTGCTGTATGCAGGGATGTTGGTCACGACGATGCCACGCCGACGGGTCTCTTCAAGGTGCACCACGTTGTATCCTGTGGCGAGTACCCCGATGTAGCGGAGCAAGGGCAGGCGGTCGAGCGTAGGTTTGTCGAGCACCACCTTGTTGGTGAGCACGATTTCTGCCTTTTCGGCACGTGACACCACCTCTTCTGGCGATGTGCGGTCATACACCTCCACGTCGCCTGTTGCTCTGAGTGCGTCCCAGGACAGGTCGCCGGGATTGACGCTGTATCCGTCCAAAATAACGATTCTCATGGTTATTCCTTGTATTTGTCGCCCCAGCAGCGGAGCATGTTTTGGTAAAGTTTCTCTTCGGAAGGGGAGTGCTGGGCGTGCCAAAGGCGCTCGGCGGTGAGGGCGTCGGGCATGAACTGTTGCACGACGAAGTGGCCGGGGTAGTCGTGGGCGTATTTATACCCATCGCTGTAGCCCAGCTCGGCCATCAGTTGGGTGGGGGCGTTGCGCAGGTGGAGCGGCACGGGTTGGTTGCCGGTCTTCTTCACCAGTTGGAGGGCCGCCCCGATGCCCAGGTAGGCGGAGTTGCTCTTCGGGCTTGTTGCCAGATAGACCGTGGCTTCGGCGAGCGGGATGCGCCCTTCTGGCCATCCGATTTTCATCACGGCGTCGAAGGCCGCGTTGGCCAGCAGCAGTGCGTTGGGGTTGGCCAAACCGATGTCCTCGGCGGCGCTGATGACAAGGCGACGGGCGATGAACTGCGGGTCTTCACCTCCCTCTATCATCCTCGCCATCCAGTAGAGGGCGGCGTCGGGGTCGCTGCCGCGGATGCTCTTGATGAAGGCTGAGATGATGTCGTAGTGCATCTCGCCGTCCTTGTCATAGGCAAGCGGGTTCTGCTGCAGGCGGTCTTCCACCAAGGTGTCGGTGACCACCAACTCTTCCGACGGGTCGGAGGCTTCCACCACCAGTTCCAGGATGTTGAGCAGTTTGCGGGCGTCACCTCCGCTATAGCGCATCAAAGCCCCTGCTTGTTCCAGTTTGACACGACGCTTGCTTAGGACAACGTCGGTGGTGAGGGCTCTTTCGAGGAGGGCCTGAAGGTCGGGCTTCTCCAATGGCTTGAGCACGTAGAGCTGGCATCGGGAGAGTAGGGGGCGGATGACTTCGAAAGAGGGGTTCTCCGTGGTGGCGCCGATGAGTGTCACCACGCCTTTTTCCACAGCACCAAGCAGAGAGTCTTGCTGGCTCTTGCTGAAACGGTGTATCTCGTCGATGAAGAGGATGGGGGAGGGGGCGTTGAAGAAACGACCTTTCTGCGCTCGTTCGATGACGTCGCGCACGTCTTTCACTCCGCTGCTCACTGCGCTGAGGGTGAAAAACGGGGTTTCCAACTTGTGGGCGATGATTTGCGCGAGTGTGGTTTTGCCCACACCCGGAGGTCCCCATAGGATAAACGAACTGATGCGTCCCGCGTCGATCATCTTGCGCAGGACGGCTCCTTCGCCCACCAGGTGTTTTTGCCCGATGTATTCATCGAGTGTGCGGGGGCGCATTCTTTCTGCTAACGGTTGACTCATCTCGGTTGCAAATATAACTCTTTTTTTGAAAAAAACAACGAAAAATTTGGCAAATCCAATTTTATTGCATAATTTTGCACCGCTTTAAGGAAAGTTGGCAGAGTGATCGAATGCGCTGGACTCGAAATCCGGTATACCCATTGCGGGTATCGGGGGTTTGAATCCCTCACTTTCCGCAAATAACATTGATTTTCGATAGGTTACAATGTTTACGCACAGAGAAACGCACACTTTTAGGAGTGTGCGTTTCTCTTGTTAATTGGTGTGTTACAATTGTCATTGATACATTGACTTTTCGCTTCAAGCGAATGGATGCCTTCATCTACCAGATGTTGGAGGATGATACCGACCTCACCACCAAGGAACTCAACCGACTGCTCCATCGCCAATTCGGCTCGCGCCTGTTGAATGTCAGCATCCTCTATGGTGGCATCTCCCATCGCTTGCCCGAACACATTCTTCGCACGCTGCGCTCCAACGACCGACGCGCATGGCTCCAATCCTTCAGCCCCACCACGGAAGAGGAACGGGACATCCTCTGCAAGATTGGGAAATACAACCAGCCAGAAAGGGTAACCATTCAAACATCACCTGGCCCCAATGTCAGCAAGACCGTGGCCCAACTTCAACAGATCTTCGACACCACTCCCGATGAATCCCTCCGTGCCAAACTCCGTGAGGGCGGCTATCTCATCCCCAGTGTCGGCGACCAATACTTTTGCATCGACTTCATCAACCACGCCATTGAAAATATGAATATGCCATATTCTTTTGCCAAGTCCTCATTCAGCATCGTTTTGAGGATAGTAATCTTTACTTTTTCATAGATTATAGTACTATTTGTTGCTGTTGCCAAATCCCGTTTGTCGGTTTGCAATATAGGACTTTACTTCTTGCTCTGCCTGAACAGCCAATCCCTGACGGCGGCAATCTGGTAGCCGTAGTCGAACGATGCCATATGCTCCATGGCACGTCCTGTTTCAGGCAGCACGCTGCCAGCCTCCCACTTGATGAAGTTGACGTTGCCGCCACGGGCAATCAACTCTTCTGCCAGT
>JAFWSS010000062.1 GCA_017524385.1 Prevotella sp. | reverse complement strand
GACCTCTTGCTCCATATGCGACGCTCGGAGGCGTCGACCCCTAAGTGCGCACCAACCTCTTGCTCTGTATATGCGCACTGACCTCTTGCTCCATATGCGACGCTCAGAGGCGTCGACCCCTAAGTGCGCACCAACCTCTTGCTCTGTATGTGCGCACCGACCTCTTGCTCTTTATGCGACGCTCGGAGGCGTCGACCCCTAAGTGCGCACCAACCTCTTGCGAAAACGGCGAAAATCCAAAATCTTCAAAATTCATAACCTATTCTTTTGATTAGTTGTTTTCATTTACCCAAAACTTATCAAGACTATGCATTGGGCAACATCCCGTCGGTGTTCTACGTCGAGAACGCTGATATGAATGGTGACGGCATCATCACCATCACCGATGTCTCAATCATCGTCAACATCGTGCTTGGAGGTTCGGTGAAATAAAAGAAACAAATGAACAATATGTGAAAAGGTGGAGAGTCCTACATATCAAAAACCAAGCTAAAACATTCCCCACAAAATTTGCAATTGCCAATCTTTTTCATTAACTTTGCAAAAAATAAGAAAGACCATGGGAGGAAGATATATCAACCCCTTCACCGACTTCGGGTTCAAAAGACTCTTCGGCACTGAGATGAACAAGGAACTGCTCATCAGCTTCCTCAACTCACTCTTGCACAACCAAGAGGAAATCACAGACATCAGATACCGCAACACCGAACAATTGGGAAGCGGCATAATGGACAGGAAAGCCGTCTTCGACGTGTACTGCCAGAACACCGCCGGAGAGTACTTCATCGTCGAGATGCAGAAAGCTGAGCAGGACTATTTCAAGGACAGAAGCGTATTCTATGCCACCTTCCCCATCCGCGATCAGGCTCAGCAAGGCAGCAACTGGGACTTCAAGCTCAAGGGCGTGTATACCGTGGGCATCCTCGATTTCGTCTTCCCCGATGACGAATACGCCCCCGACTGTATGCACCACGAAGTCAAACTGATGGACGTGGAGGACAAACACGTCTTTTACGACAAGCTCACCTTCGTCTATCTCGAAATGCCGAAGTTCAACAAGACGGAGGACCAGCTTGAGACCATGATGGACAAATGGCTCTATGTGCTGCGCAACCTGTCAAAGCTGATGGAGCGTCCCGCCGCCCTCCAAGAACGGGTGTTCACACGGCTTTTCGAACAGGCAGAGATAGCAAGGTTCTCCAAAAACGAACTTTTCGACTACGAGGAGAGCCTAAAGGTCTATCGCGACCTCTTCAACGTGGTCAACTCGGCGGAACAAAAAGGTATTCGAAAAGGCTTCGTCAAAGGAAAAGCAGAAGGAAGGGCAGAAGGGCTTGAAGAAGGCATTGCAAAGGGAAAAGCAGAAGGAAGGGAAGAAGAAAAAGTTGAAGTAGCCAAAAATCTTCTCTCTTTGGGCACCGACATCAACATCGTGCACCAAGCCACAGGACTCTCTTTAGACGAAATCAACAAACTCTGATGATTCTTCCATTCACAACAGCATAAAAAAGGAGCGGTGTTGCCGCTCCTTTTTTCTACCTAATGCCTATGGCATATCGTTTGTACTTTGCCGTGCGATAGTGATTTGTCTAAAAAGTGTACCTCAGAAAGCGTATTCAAAAGGGTGACCACAGCACGGAAAAACACTTCCGCTTTAGCTACTGATAAACCGCAAGCAGCTCCTCCTTGTTCTTGATGCCATAATTCTGTATGGCGCCGGTATCTTTCAACCCCTTTCCGACGAACTTCCCATCCTCAAACCAATCCAATCCCATGTAATCAGCATACCAGGAGAGCACCATGTCCATGGTGGGAGCCTCGATGTCGAAATAGTCGAAATATGAACGGATGACGGCCAATCCCCATGGGAAATCTTCCGTGAACATCCTGGTCGTGGTGTCTGCATACCAAGCACCATCCATTTCTTTCAATGGGGCATATACGGATTGGAAAGTGGGGATGCTGTTGATTTTCTTGGTCATGGCCTCGATGGTCGGTGATTCGTAATGTTCCGAGAGGGGACGAATGGCGGAGGTGTCCATTTCGGTGATGGCGTCAAGCAAGGAATGAAGTTCCTTGTCCATTGAAGTCATTACTTCGGATGTGAAGTCGGTCCATCCCACATAGAATTTGAAGCGTGTGTGGAAAGGATGCTGCCTGTCGTGATTCCTGAACAATTCATACGTCCTTGAAGTATGAAGGATGGGGTTGGTGGGTGTGAGTGCCACTTCCAAATAGTTGGTTGCCACTTTAGTCTTCAATCCACATTCCTCGATTCTTCGACAAACGTCATTGATTCTTTTGCTTTGCAAGGTGCCGACGACACTGAATGGTTTCCAACTCTTGAGATTCGTCTCTTTCCCATACTCTTTCAGTTTTGCCGTGAATGGCACCCTCTGGAATCCAAACAACGTCTTGTCATCATCGAAATAATGACGGAAAAAGAATTCGCAGCCACCTCCGCCAGGCAAGACTCCAACCAGACAATTCTTTCCTACATGTGGTGCAATGTCCTTGAAGGCTTTCTCAACGGCAAAATGGGGCAGCGCAATGAAAACGATGTCTGCGTCATGGGCGGCAATGTCGGCCTGGTTGCTGATGACATCAGGAGAGACCGTATATGAGATTTGCTGCTCTATGTCGTTGCATTTGATTTGACTCGCAAATTTCTCTGGCCTGCGAGTAAATAATGACACATGAAACTCAGGATGGGTATGTTTGATGTAACAAGTCAGGGTCGTGCCTATGTGGCCTCCACCTACAATGCAAATGTTCATGATAGGATTGTTTTTGTTGTTTAATTGTCTCAGCATCAAGACGTGATGTTTTTGTAAAGCCTCTCAACTTTCATATATGAGGATTTATCATGCAAAACTCATGCAAAAATACAAAAAATGTCTTAAAACAAGGAATTTTTCAAGCCATCATTAAAAAAACGAGAGAAAATCATTTCACCACGCCCAGTGAGAAGACGCTCACCTTGATGTGTGCTGTTTTTTTCAGGGCGTCGACACAGGCGCAGACGGTGGCACCGGAAGTGACGATGTCGTCGACAACAAGCAAGTGCTTGCCGTCGAGGTCGCCCTTTCCCGTTGCACGGAATGCGTTCTCCACATTCTCCATCCTCTCACGAAGGCTTTTCCTCGTCTGGCTCTCACTGAAAGAGACACGCTCCACGGCATCGGTGATGATGGGCAGTCCGGTGACCATCGCCACGCCGCGAGCGATTTCCATACTTTGGTTGTAGCCCCTCTGCCGTTGACGTTTCTTGGTGAGTGGGACGGGTATGATGGCATCAATCCCCTCGAAGAAGCCGAAAGTAGCGAATTCCTCCGCCACCATCCTTCCCATGGCTGTGCCCGCCTCGGGGTGGTTGTTGTATTTGATGGCGTGGATGATGTGGCTCACCTCCGACCCCGCCTCATAGTAGAACAGTCCGGCGGCGCGTTCGATGGGAATCCTTGCCCAGAAGCGCTGCGCCATCGGGTTGTCATAGGCGTTGGCGGCGAATCCCGTGCGCGGCAGGTGCAGGTTGCAGGATGCGCAGACCACCTCTTCCTCGATGGCCAGACGTGCGCCGCACACCATGCAGGGTCGTGGCGATACTAGGTCGATGAGCCGGCTCCAGAAACTAATTGTCGCCATCGTCGTCTTCCTCCGTCTCATACCCGTCGGTGTCGAGACACTGGCGTATGATGTCCATGGTGAACCCCCTTCCCAGTGCGAAGCGAATCAGCCGTCCGTTGGCCTCATATTCAGTGAGCGCCTTCAACTGGCGACGCTTGGATTGCAACAAAGGGCGAAGAATGCGGAGATACTCCTCGTCGTCCACCTCGTCGAGCACAGGCCGGAAGATGTCGCTGCTCACACGCTTTGCCATCAATGCTTGCTCCACCTTGCGCCTCCCCCACTTGTTGTACTTGATCTTATCGTGGACGAAGCAGCGACAATAACGGTTGTCGTCGACATAATGCTCTTTCACCAAATGCTCCATGATGCGAGCCTGGGCGTCCTCTGAGAGTCCCCAACGACGCATCTTTTCCGTCATTTCCCAAGAGCAGTGCTCACCTTGGGCGCAGAGAGTGGTGAGGCGGAGCATCGCCTCCTGTTCGGTCAGTGTCTTTTTCTCTTTCATTGACAGGGTTTTGAGAACGTTTGGATTGTCTGTTTCGGGCGGATCTGTTTCGGGCGGGCTTCGGGGGGAGATGCGCACACCACCTATCGGCTGCAGGCCAATTTTCAATCTTAGCTTCGCTGATTTTTGTCGCGACTCGGCAGAGTCCAAGCAAGCTTGACTCTGCTCTCGCTGCTCCAAAAATTCAATCTTCAATTTTCAATCTTCAATCTTCAATTTTCAATCTTCAATCTTTCACCAAAGCCTTTGCGAAACGAGGTTTGCCAAAGGGGTCGTCGCGGGTTTCCACATCGCGGAATCCAGCATCCTCCAGCATATGGACGGTGTCGGCGAGGTGGTCGGGATTGCACTCCAAGAACAGTTGTCCTCCGTGCCTCAGTGTCCGACAGGCATATCGTGCGATGGCCCTGTAGAAGAGCAGCGGGTCGTTGTCGGGCACGAAGAGGGCGATGCCGGGTTCGTGCTGCAGCACGTTGGGATGCATCTCCATTGCCTCGTGCTGGCAGATGTAGGGCGGATTGGATACGATGACATCAAAAGACTGTTCCGCATCTGTCTCTTCCGCTGCCTTGAGAATGTCTTTCTCCACAACCGTCACGTTGGCACCGAGTGTCGTCGCGTTGCGTCGTGTCACCTCCAAGGCAGTCTGCGAGATGTCGAAAGCCGTCACTTGCGCACCTGTGATGTCGAGTGCGAGAGTGACGGCGATGCATCCGCTGCCGCATCCGATGTCGAGTATGGCGGGTGTGCCGCCTTTCCACTTCTCCTCCACCCATAGGCATAGGGTCTCTGTCTCCGGGCGGGATATGAGCACCCCTTGTTCCACATGCAATCGGCGGCCCATGAAAGTGGCCTCGCCCAACACATATTGCACGGGTTCCGACTTGCTCAAGCGAAGCATCATCTGTTCGAGCATTGCTCGCTCGCCGGCCTCCATGCGCTCCGTCCCGTAGCAGAGGATGTCGGCAAGGGGCAGTGCGAAGCGCTCCTCCAAGATGGTGCGTACTATGGCTTTCGCCTCTCCGTCGTCGTAAAGAGGCGTGAGGCGCCGCCACAATTGCTGGTAGGTGGCGCTCATGGCATCTTCATGCTCTTGTGACTCCATATGGCATCTATCGTTTGTCTGCAAAAGCAGATGAGTATATGAAGGGGCGGGGTCAATCCTCCTTCCCGAAAATCTCTTCGACGTATTCCTGACAGTGTATGCGTTTCTTGATGGAGTCCTCAGACGGCAGGGTGCGCCAGTCACCATACATTCTCGTCAGACAGGCGTCCATGTCCTTGGGAACCGGCATCTGCTCTCCTTCGAACTCAGTGGTGGCGAGCGGGAAGATGTATTTCAAATAAAACCTGCTCTTGGGAAAGCCAGTGCCCAAAGTGTAGTGGTATTCATTCTTCGGATTGTAAAGACTTATCAGTCGCAGGACAGGGAATACGACATAGGAGCATATGCCTTCAATGCACCTGATCATGGTCTTGCGAAGCCATGACTGATGTATGTCAAGTGTGAGAGGCTCCAGCTTCCCATAGATTTTCGCAGCCCAGTAAGCGGAGAAAAAGGTGGTTTTCTCTATGGAGAAGACATCGATGCCAATGCCTTTCCATTTGTAGTAATCATATCGCTTGCTCTTCGACCTGATGACGCCATGGCGTTTCCTGAACTTTCCATAATAGTTGACATAATCGACATCGGTATCCATGCTGTGATAGACAAACTCGTCGTTTTCAAGTTTGCACAGGATTTTCTCCAGACGCTTATAGTCCTTTCGGAGCAGCACGATGTCCATGTCGTCGTCCCATGGGATGAAACCCTTGTGCCTGGCTGCTCCAAGCATGGAGCCCGACCCCAGCCACCATGGGATATGGTTTTCCTCGCATATCTTTGCGAGGACTTTCAGTATTCGAAACAATTCCAATTGGTCTCTACGCAAGATGGAACCTTCGGGATTCCAAACACGCCCTAATACTTGTTTATTTTTTTCGTCCATCTTTTCTTTTCAGATAACTGGTATGTCATGCATGGATGTAAAACAGCGATGCAAAAGTAAGCAATAATTGTGAAATGGCTAAGGTTTGGTGCGTTTTTTTGAGACGTACTCCCTTGTATTGAAAAATTATCATTAACTTTGCAACTTCACATATGAAGCAAACAGGCTTCATTCACATCAATTTCAACAAAGACACTAGAGATATGCAAGCAATCATCCTTGCCGCCGGAATGGGCAAACGGCTTGGCGAATACACCAAGAACAACACCAAATGCATGGTCCCCGTCAATGGAACGCCATTGATAGACCGCGTGATGAGACAATTGTCCGAACTTTCGCTGAACCGCGTCATCGTCGTCATAGGATACCAAGGGGAGCATGTGAGACAGCATCTGGGCGACGAGCAATATGGCATGAAGATAGAGTATGTGGAAAACCCTGTCTATGACAAGACCAACAACATCTACTCCCTCGCACTTGCCAAGGAGAAGTTGCTCGAAGACGACACGTTGCTGACAGAGAGCGACCTCATCTTCGACGACAGGATGTTTCATCTGCTGCTCGACAACCCCCACCCCAACCTGGCATTGGTGGCCAAGTATGAGCCATGGATGGACGGGACGATGGTGTGCGTGGATGAAGACTACAACATCCTGAATTTCGTGCCCAAGGAAGCATTCCGTTACAAGGACACGTCACATTACTACAAGACGGTGAACATCTACAAGTTCTCGCGAGAATTCTCCAAAAAGAAGTATGTGCCTTTCCTTGAAGCCTACACCAAGGCGGTGGGCAACAACGAATATTACGAGAACGTGCTGCGCATCATCTCATTCCTCAACAGCCACGACCTGAAAGCACTGCCCATCACCAACGAGAAATGGTATGAGATAGACGACAAGCAAGACCTCGACATCGCAGAGGCGTTGTTCGCCGACGAGAAGGATGTGTTGCGCAAGTACTATGGTCGTTATGGCGGTTTCTGGCGATTCCCCAAGATGCTGGATTATTGTTACTTGGTGAATCCCTATTTCAACGAAAGCCGCATCGTGGATGAAATGGAGGCGCAATTCCGCATCCTCCTCTCGGAATACCCCTCCGGTATGAAAGTGAACAGCCTGATAGCAAGCAAGTGCTGGGGGATAAAGGAGGAACATGTCATACCGGGCAATGGTGCAGCGGAACTGATCAAGGCCTTGATGGAGATGCTGCCTGGCACATTGGGCGTCACGCGCCCCACTTTCGAGGAATATCCCAACCGACGTGACAAGGACACCCTGGTCACCTTCATTCCAAGGAACAAGGACTATCGCTACAACGCGAAAGACTTGATGGACTTCTTCGGCGAGCACCATGCCGACAACATCCTGCTGATCAACCCCGACAACCCCTCTGGCAACTTCATTCCCATCGACGAGGTGCTCTCCTTGGCAGCTTGGTGCCAGCAACAAAACATCCGCTTGATAGTAGATGAGAGTTTTGTCGATTTCACCAACGGCTTTGAAAACAACACGTTGTTGCATGACAGCATCCTTGAAGCCTATCCGCTGATGGTGGTGATGAAGAGCATCTCGAAAAGCTATGGCGTTCCCGGCATCCGCCTTGGCATCCTCTGCTCTGCCGACACCGCACTCATCCAGAAGATGAAGAAGATGGTGAGCATCTGGAACATCAACTCCTTCGCCGAGTACTTCATGCAGATATTCAACAAATATGAGAAGGATTACAAGAGGGCTTGTGAGAAGTTCATCGCCGAGCGCGAGGATTTCGAACGCAAATTGAAAAGCATCAGTTTCTTGCGTGTCATGCCCTCCCAGGCCAACTATTTCCTCTGCGAAATCCTTCCACCGAAGAATGCCAACCAACTGGTACTTTCCATGCTGAAGCGTTATAACATCCTTGTTCGCGACTGTTCCGACAAACAGGGCTTTGACGGCAAGCAATACATGCGAATCGCCGTGCGCAACCATGAGGACAACGCGCGACTGATTGCTGCATTCCAGGAATTGGAGCAAGGTTAGTGGAAAATCGTCATTTCACGTGGGTTTTGTTGTTTTGTTCTTTCGTTATCACGTTATTCCGATATCACGTTATTCCGTTATTCCGTCACACATTATAAAAACTATAGGAGAGCATGGATGAGATGTATATGCGGCGCTGCCTCCAACTGGCTTCGTGTGGCATGCAGGAGGCAAGGCCCAACCCCATGGTGGGGGCTGTCATCGTGGCACGGGGACGTGTCATCGGCGAAGGATACCATGTCAGATGCGGCGAGGCCCATGCAGAGGTCAACGCCTTTGCCTCGGTGGCTCCTAATGATGAGCATCTGCTGTCTGAAGCCACCATTTATGTCAGTTTGGAACCCTGCGCCCACCAAGGCAGGACACCGCCTTGCGCCAACCTTATCGTAAGGAAAGGTGTGCGGCGCGTTGTCGTGGGATGCGTAGACCCCTTCGCCAAGGTGCAAGGACGCGGCATCGCCATCCTGCGCGAGGCAGGCATCGACGTGACAACGGGTGTGCTTGAGAAGGAGTGCATGTGGCTCAACCGCCGCTTCTTCACCTTCCACCAACATCAGCGACCTTACATTATATTAAAATGGGCGCAGACCGCCGATGGTTTCCTCGACGACCATGGGAAAGCCCTGCCCATCTCCTCCCCTTTCACAAAAATGCTCGTCCACCAACTGCGTTCCGAATGCGACGTCATCCTTGTTGGGCGTGTGACGGAGGAGCGAGAGCACCCGAGGCTCAACGTGCGGTTGTGGAGCGGGCGCGACCCTGTTAAGAGGGTGCTTTGCCACGACTACGGCATCGAGGAGGTCCTTGCAGAATGCCGTGACAAACAATGGCTGTCACTGTTGGTGGAAGGCGGCCGACGCACGCTTTCGTCGTTCATCGAAGCCGGACTATGGGACGAAATACGAGTAGAGACTGCCGGGATGGTAGTGGGCGACGGGACACCAGCTCCATCCCTACCGGGAAATGCCTTCCCGCATTCAAGGGAGTGGTGGGACGACCGCACAGTGGAATGGTTCTGCAAATCAGGCATCAAGTGACACCTCGCCAAACCCTCGATTTTGTATCGTTTTTGTATCGTAGGAAAAAATAAAAGAGAGCTACGAGCCTCGTAACTCTCTGATTCTGTCTCGCTACAACATGGCCACCATGATAGTTTACAACTCAAAACTCCTCAGAGACGCTGAGAAAGATAAGAAGAGAGAAGAAATCATGGAAGAATTGAAAGGATTGGACACCGAGACACTTGCCACCTTCCTCAAACTGACTAAATTGAGATAGAAAAAAGAATTTGTTGACCAATCTTTTGACGAACTGAAAACAACTTTGTAATTTTGCATAATAACCTGAGTTCGGGATAAGAAAAGGTGGAGAAATTGAATCGTAGTTTTCACAGTGGTAATTTT
>JAFWSS010000061.1 GCA_017524385.1 Prevotella sp. | reverse complement strand
ACACCAATTTCAAGTGGGTGGTCTATCGTGACGGCACGAAGATAGCCGAACTCGCTCCCAGCGTACACACCTACGCCGATGACGGCTTCGCCAACGAGTCGTCGCCGACCTACGACGTGTACTATGTCTCGAACTTCTGGGGCTTGACGACGCAGCGCGACGACACGAAGGCCACGGTGACTGTCAACACCACGCGTGAAGTGCCCGTGCGCAACCTGAAGGTGGAACAGCAGTCCGACCGCATCGTGTTTACATGGACCTCCGATGCCTATCCCAAAGGCTTCGGCCACAAGTTCCGTATCTATGTCGATGGCGAGGAGGACCCCATCTACACACTCACACCCGATGACATGCAGGACTTGCTGCAATGGGAGCACCGAACCACTGACCAGCACAGCAACCGACAGAACAAGGTTGACCCGGAGACGGGCGTGCCCTATACCGAGGAGCCGCTGAACGCCTGCGCCCCCAAGCCCTACCGCATAGAGGGTGTCATTGGCGACGCTGTGCTCAACACCATGACCATCAACCCGAAGGCCATCGGCGAGGCTACAAAGTTCTACTCGCTCGATGCCTCGAAGGGGAGCTATGAGGGAGCGGTGAAGTTGTCGTGGCATGTGGACCAGCAAGGCTCCCTCTATGCCAAGACCTACATCGTGGAGCGACGCCGTGCCGAACAACAGGAGGAGGCATGGGAGGTGCTGACCCGCCTGTCGAGCAACGAAGACTATCTGTTCTATACCGACGAGACGGCACTGCCCGGCGTTTACTACGACTACCGCATCACCGTGGAGGACAAATGCGACGACGGCTCTGTCCTCAGCAACGAAGTGACCAGCATAGGCTTCGCCAAGAGCACCGGCACCGTGACGGGCCGCATAGCCTACGGCTCTACAGGTACGGCGGTGCAGGGTGTCGATGTGGTGATGACCATGACCAGCTCCGAGGGTGACCAGTTGGAGCAGTTCCACTCCATGTACTTCACCGACGTGAGCGGTGCAGTGACGTGGCAATACCCTGTTGGAGGCAACCAGCAATCCTCGGGCAAGAACTACGCTGATGAAAAGTTCGCCACCGGCGAGTTCTCCGTGCAGATGTGGCTCTACCCGGAGTTGTTCAACGAAAGCACGGTTGTGGACTTCGGCAACGGCATCGGCTTGGGCATGACAGCCAGTGGCGGTCTGACCTTCAACGGCCAGACCTTCGATGGCATCGTGCTCCAGCAGAATGTCTATAATCACGTAGCACTGACCCGAAACGGCAAGACTCTGACCTGCTATGTGCTGACAAAGGATGCCAACAGCAGCGAGCCCAATGTGCAAAAAACCACTCTGACGATGGCTGACGGCTCATTAACCCTGACCAATGCTGAAGAGTTCCGCCTGGGACGTTTCAAGGGTTTGGCAGATGAGTTCCGCCTGTGGACAAGGTGCCTCAGCGAGGCCGACATCCTGGAGAACTTCGACCACCTGCTGGTGGGCGACGAGAGCGGACTGGAGACCTATTGGACCTTTGACGAAGGTCTGCGCACACAGTTGTTCGACTACTCGCGCGACGGCACCAACTACCACAAGCACCACGGTCTCGTGGGCAGCAATGCCCAGCCCTCCACCCTCACGCCCACTGCGCTGAAGCTGAAGGCCAAGACCAATGCTGACGGCAACTACGTCATCCAGGGCATACCGTTCACCGGCGAGGGAACGACCTATTCGGTGGTGCCTCTCTTTGGCATCCATGAGTTCAACCCCGCCAAGACGCTTCTCTTCGTGGGTAAGAATGCGCTCGTCCACACCGCCAACTTCGAGGACGTGTCGTCGTTCCCCATGAGCGGACATATCTACTATGCAGGTACCAATGTGCCCGTCGAGGGTGTGCAGATATATGTCGACGGTCTGTTGCAGAACAAGGATGGCCAGGTGGTGCAGAGCGAAAGTGATGGCAAATACAACATCTCCGTACCCATTGGTCAACACTTCATAGAAGCCAAGTTGGGCGGACATACGATGGTGGCGGGCGGACGCTGGCCCACTGCGGGAACGTTCCACTTCGACTGCCCCGTGCAGTACGACTTTGCTGACTCCACGCTGGTGAACTTCGTAGGTCGTGTGGGCGGCGGTCTGAGCAACGACACACTGGCCGTGGGCTTCAACTTGTCGAAGAACAACATAGGCATTGCCACCATACAGCTGGCACTCAACAATGAGTCGTTCTCGCTGAACTGTCAGGACGACCACATCAGCAATGCCCTCACTGTCCGCACATGGCAGAGTGACACCACGAGCATCAGCAGCCAAGCCTATACGGGCACCGACTACGATGCGAAGTACATCACCATACGCACCGACTCGCTCACTGGAGAGTTCTCGGCGCTGCTGCCTCCGCTGAAATACAAGGTGAAGAGCATAAACGTCAAGAGCGGCATCGACTTCGGCACGCTGCCAGAGATAGACTTGACATCCGTTTCTCAGGAACAAACTGACTCAATCACTGAAATCTTTGATGACGGGAAAGAACAGAAGCAATCCTACACCTACAACACGAAGATGGTGAAGACCTACTTCGCCGATCCGCAATTAGAACTCATCCAAATGTCTGTCAACGGTGAAGGCGATGCACCAAAGGGCGTGTTCGGGCGTAAGGCGTTCGAGGACTTCAGCGACGATTTCGGCACTACCCCCATTGACAACATCTGGACCATCAATGAAAGCGGTAAGCCTACCTACACCTACGGCTACCCCATCTACGACGGCGGCGACAAGGTGAAGATGAGGGTATGGGGCTATGAGGTTTACGTGAACCACGACCCAGAGCCTGCTTTACCCGCAGTGGCCGATACTATCCCCCTCAACGGACAGGTGGTGACCGTCAGCAACGAGATGAGCAGCGAGCAGATGGTGGTGGCACGTGTCGACAACGAGTCGCTGGGTCTGCAGCCGGGCGACATCTACGATCTGAAGCAAGACCAACTGATACTCGATGCGCGCGGCACTAACGAGTTTACATTCATGACCGGACTGCCCAATATCGCGGCTCCCTATACCCGCCAACTGAGCATGGAAATGGAGCGCAACAACCGCACCTATACATACGATGGGGTGAACGCCATCGTGCTCGGTTCACTGACCACGGGAACCAACTTTGTCACCCTCGGTCCTGACTTAGTAACCATGGTGCTGCGCGACCCGCCTGGTGCCACATCGAAGACAACCTGGAAGACGGGACATACCGAGACCAAATTCCGTAGTTCCTCACAAGGCTTCTATGGAAACGAGAAATTCACTCTAGACAACTCATGGGGCGTATACCTCGAGACCGAGGTGGGAGTGGGCATTGCTGCCGTTTCCTCGAAGACGACCACCCTGACCAACACCACTGCAGGCTTTACCTATAGAGTGCAACGCAACAACCAAACCGACCAGACATGGTCGACAACCGTCACCGAGGCCGTCTCCTCCGGTACCAAGGCCCCATACGTGGGCAGCCCGGGCGATGTCTTTATTGGTGCGTCCACCAACATCATTATCGGCGACGCGCGCAAGCTTGGCTTCTTCCGCGACGGCGGAGGCTACCCGGTTCGTCTCGACCTGCGCAACACCATGTCGATGGGCGACAGTGTTCGAACCATGTTCATGTACTCCACCTACGAGTTGGAAGAGGTGATGATTCCCAAGTGGGAGGAGACCCGCCGAAACCTGATGACCTTTCTCCCAACTAAGGAAGAAGCCCTCAAATACAAGAACACCAGCAACCACTGCGTCTACGTGACATGGTTGAAGCCCGACGACGAAGCCTTGGGCACAGATACCACGACTTATCGTCAACTGGCGCCCGCGAACTGGAATGGGACATTTATCCAAGACAGCGTCCTATGGTGTACCAACCAGATAAAAAGCTGGAAGAAATTGTTGAGTGATAATGAAGAGGACAAAGTCATCGCCATGAACGACCCCAAGTATTTCGTCAGGAATATCTCGTTCGATGGCGGCAACAACTACACCTACGCCAACCGCACCGACACCACTTTCCAGAAGAAGCACAACTACTCTCACAACCTTGGAGGTATAGTCAAGTTCGGAGGAACCAGCCAATCTGTCATTGGAGGAGTGGCATTTAATGTTGTTGCCATGTGGGACACTGAAAACGGATGGTCGATGGCCACCTCGGAGAGTGACCCGGACGAGAACTACAAGGACTGGGCAGAACTCGAATATGCCTTCAGCGATGGGAACAAGGGAACCGACTTCTCTGTCAATATCTACAAGTCACCCAGCGGATGGGGCGACATCTTCAGCATCCTTGGCGGGCAAAGTTACAACCCCTACGAGGGCGAGGAGAAAACGAAATACTTTGAGGAGGGAATGCACATTCTCTCCAACGGCACCGAGCAGATGGAGCGCCCCAACATCCGCATCAGTCTCGACGGCAACGGCGACAACAGTGCCAAGCACGTCACGCTGAGTGATGTGCCGGCGGGACAACCCGGACAGCTCACGCTGCACCTCACCAACCTTAGCTCGACCACTCAGGGCTTCGACTTCAGCTATAACATCATGGTGCAGGAAAAGGCTAACCAGATGGGCCTGGAAGTCCTCATGGACGGCGTGCCTGCCAACGGGCGCTCTATATTCATTCCAGCAGGAGAAACGGTGAAGAAGGTCATTACAGTGCGGCAGACCGACCAGAGCGTGCTCGACTATACTGACTTGGAAATATGGCTCATGTCTCAATTCCAGCCTATCAAGATTAACGATAAAGTGACGTTCAACGTACACTTCAAACCTTCGTCATCGCCCATCAACCTCGCCATCACTGACCCGGTGCTCAACATCGAGACGCTGGACCGCAACAAGGGCGACCTGGAGCTGAAAGTCACTGGTTTCGACCGTCAGTTCAAGGGTATGAAGAAGCTGGGCGTGGAATACCGTTACGAGGGTTCCACCACCTGGACGAGGCCCGACACGCTGAATTTCTTCGTCAACCGCGCCGACTCCACCAAGCTTCACGACCAGGTGCTGCCCGCCACGGGCGACCTGCTCCTGCGCTTCAACATGAAAGATGACAACCTCTACCCACAAGGCAACTACACCTTCCGTGCCTACACCACCACGATGTATGGCACCGAGGACATCAGCGTGTACAGCAGCGAGATAACCGTGGTGAAGGACAACGTGCGGCCACGCAACCTCACCACTCCTGCACCCACAGACGGCATCTTGCGCTATGGCGATGACATCATTGTGGAGTTCAACGAGGACATCGTGCCCGGCTATGTCTCTGATAAGAACATCATCGTCACCGCCAAGCTGAACAACCAGCCTATCCAACACGATGTGGCACTGCAGCTCATCCCCTTCGGTGTAACAGCTCATACGAAAAATCCCGTATTCCTCAACGGCGACTTCTCCATCGAATTCTGGGTGAAGTGGACTCAGGGAGGCCATATCCTCCGATGGGGAGAGGGGCTCGCCAATACGACAATGAGTATTGACAGCAGCGGGCACTTTGTCATTTTGGTTGGCGGAAATTCTTACATCAGCACAGCTGTTCTGCCAAAGGATACTTGGACGTATATCGCTGCCAGCTACAAGGCCAGCGACATGACCTTCTCGGCACTCGGGCAGTATGATACCGAGTCGGTACTGCTCTTCGACCACCAGCCTGTCACGTTCTCGTCATTGGAATCCTTCCTCCATTCCGGCGACCACGCCTTCTACCTTGGCGGTGGTGTTACGGCGGCCGTCCACGACCTGGCCTTGTACGACATCTACCGCGATGTCTACGAGGCAGGGGCGACAAAGTATATCTCGAAAGACCAATACACCTATGGACTTGCCAACTATTGGCCCATGAACGAAGGACACGGTTCGGTGGCTGCCGACTCACGCCACACTCATGACTTCGAAGTGACCGACCGTTGGGAACTCTCCAACGTAAACTACAGCTTTGATACATCTTCGTCAGGTGGACTGACAGCCGACATCTCCCGCATCAACACGTCGGTCGGCGATAGCTACGCCATAGAGCTTTGGGCAAATACAAGCTCTCTGACTGCCACCCTCTTCGAGACGGGCAGCAACGAATCCAACAAAATCTGCCTACGCTATGATGATGACATGAACCTTGTGCTTGACTATGGCAAGAAATCGCAGGTGGTTGCAAGCCACAACGATTTCCCACTACACAACGCATGGCACCACATGGCCTTGAATGTCGTACGCGGACAAGCTGCCAGTTTCTATTACAACGGACAGCGCACGGCGGTCATTGCTGAGGTGGATATGCCCCCGCTGGAAGGTTCACAGATGAAGCTTGGAATAAACAATAACGGTAGCATTGACGAACTGCGCATCTGGCATGCATCATTGACGGAAGACCGTCTGCTCGCTAATATGTACAACTGCATCGACACGACCGACATCTATTCGCGCGGACTCGTGGCCTACTATCCCTTCGAAAAGAGGGAAACGGTCAACGGTGTTCTGACATACGTCGGAACGCTCGAAGACATGGCACCGGCCAATACCATTCCGGGACATGCCGTTACCGCCGACCCGTCGTTGTTGAAGCCCTACGGTCCCCCGCTGAAGAATGCACCCGAAGAGAGCCGTCTCATCGCACGTCATGTGGCTTCGGACCGCAAGATTGTCGTCCGGTTGGATGAAGAAACCGGCATCACCGCCCGCGATATAGAGGGCACCGTGCTCAACATCACCGTCGACAAGATTCACGACATGCATGGCAACGAGTCGCTGCCCATCCGCTGGCAAGCCTATTGCTACTTGAACACCCTGAAGTGGACGAAGGACTCGGTGAACGTCATCAAGCGCTATGGCGATGACTATACTTTCGACGTGAACATCGAGAACCGTGGCGGACACACCGAGTACTACACATTATATAATATGCCGCAATGGCTCACCCTCATCAACAGCTACAATACCGATGACATTGCGCCGCAGAAGACAAAGACACTGCGATTCCAGGTGAACCCCTTGGTGGCCGTGGGCAACTACGACATCACCATTGGCCTGCAAGGCAACAACGGGATTCTGGAACCTCTGCGCATTGTAATGAAGGTCAGGGGAGAGGCCCCCAACTGGAGCGTTGATCCGAATGCCTACGAGAACAATATGAGCATTGTGGGTCAGATTTACATTAACGGCATACTGATGAGTAACAGCGAAAGCATCTTGGCCGCCTTTATCGACGACGAGTGCCGGGGTGTCGCCTCACCCAAGCTGATGCGTGGTGCGGCCTACGTGGCCATGAGCATTTACGGCACCGCCATGCAGCAGGTCAACGGGATGCCTGCCGACCTTGACAGGGGCCGTGCCGTGACCTTCCGCCTGTGGGATGCCACGACGGGCATCGCCTATCCCAATGTCAGTATCACAATGCCCGATGGCACGGTGACCGACACACTCACCTTCGACCCAACGAAAAACTACGGCACTTTCGACGCACCACTCATCTTCACCAAGACCGACCTCGTGGAGCAGCATCTTGCTCTCAGAAAAGGCTGGAACTGGATTTCATTGGGCGTGGAGCCTTCCAATCCAAAGGTTGCCACTGTCTTCAAGGATGTGACATCGTGGGAGGCACGCCTGAAAGACCATGACACGGGCACGTCCTACAGCAACGGCACCTATTGGGCAGGAACCCTGAAGCAGGTGAAAGTCAACACCATGTACAAGTTATTGCTCACAAGGCTCGAACAGAGCAAAGACTTGCCACCCTACATTGTCATCCAAGGCCGGCAGATAAAACTCGAAGAGACTCCCGACACGCTGAAAAAGGGCTGGAACTGGCTGCCATTCACACCCGCGACCACGATGTCTATCGGAGAAGCTCTCGCCGGTGCCAATCCGAAGGTTGGCGACCAGGTGAAGTCTCAGACAGCCTTCGCCTATTACAGCCGCTACGGATGGGAGGGTGACCTCGATGCCTTGGAGAGCGGAAAGGGCTACCTCTACATGAGCACCGACACCCTGACAAAGACGTTTGTCTATCCTTCCGGAAGTCTCAGCAGTCAGGCTGCTCATTCCCCGAAAGCGAATAGCAGAAGGGCAAACCAGACATCTGTGTTCACCCCCGTTCCTCCCACCGATTATCCTGACAACATGACGATGGTCGTTCTGTTCACCAACGGTGACATGCCTGTCGCCGATGCCGAAGTTGCCGCCTTCGTCGATGGAGAGTGCCGCGGTGCAGCTGTTGCCACTATGGATGATGAGCATGAGCTGCCGCTCTACTACCTGCTCATTGCCGGCGAGGGCAGCGGACAGCCTATGCAACTGCAAGTTTATATTGATGGCAGCATAATAACCTTGTCGGCCGACCTCGTCTATAGCAGTGACGGCAACATCGGTACGCCGTGGGAACCCTTCGTCATCGACATCAGCGACGCACTTGGCATCAGTAGTGTGGAAGACATTGATGGCAGCCCATCGGCATGGTACTCCCTGCAAGGCATTTATCTGGGTACCACTAAACCCACAACACCGGGTATCTACATCTGCCGCACGGCCAAAGACAACCGGCAGGGTAAGAACGGAAGGAAAATTGTAATCAAGGAAAGAAAATAACATGTTGCATTCTGAAGAACGGATCTCGTTCTTCCCTTAGGAAAAAGAGAATCGCTAAGCCTATACTCTAGATGAGGGTGTGTCAATTTTTTCATCTTGGCACACCCTCATCGACTATCGGTCAGCGTATCAGCGTCGTATCAGGGGGACGCGTCGTATCAGGGGGACGGAGATTTTGATACGTATCAGGGGGACGGAGATTTTGATACGTTTTCCCGTATCAGGGGGACGGAGATTTTGATACACGCACGACAAATCCTGTCTGCATGGCTCCAATCCATCATTTGGGGCTAAAGTATTTCTCTTGCAATCCACGCACAAGCCTCTGCGTCGGCAAGAGCGTGGTGATGATGCACCAAACGGTAGCCACAGGCGGCAGCCACCGTATGTAGTTGGTGATTCTCCAGATAGGGGAGCACTCGCCGTGATACGCGGAGCGTGTCGTAAAACTCGTAGTCGGGATAATCCATCTGATAGACCCGGAACACCGCTTTCAAACAACTCTCGTCGAAGGGTTTGTTGTGGGCGACAAGCGGAAGGCCTTCAATGAGAGGCTCGATTTTCGCCCATACCTTCGGAAACACAGGAGCCTCCTCGGTGTCCTCGCGTGTCAACCCATGCACCCGCGAGCACCAATAGTTATAGTAGTTGGGTTCCGGCTGGATGAGAGAATAGAAAGAATCTACAATCTCGTAATCACGCACGATGACAAGACCAACAGAGCAAACCGAACTGCGTGCATTGTTGGCCGTCTCAAAGTCTATGGCAGCAAAGTCTCTCATTGTTCATCCATTAATGAAAGCCTTGTTCTTCTTGATCATCCTAAGCGCTATCACGCCCGCCAAAATATTGGCTACGAAGGAGGCTGCTATCAGCAACAAGGTGACGAGCAGGCCTTCGAGGGCCGGGACACCTCCCAGCAGCATACCGGCATAGAGCATCGGCACGACCATCACCAAGGGCTGGGCCAGATTCCTTACCTGATGAAACATGTCCTCACGCAGCACCTCCGGCTTTTGCTGGTTGCGCTGGTGTCTCATCATGGTCTGCATAAGCGAAGCCGTCATACAGGCCATCAGCACCGAATAGATGGACAGGAAGACACTGATGGGCAGCATCAGCATCGTACTGCCTCCCACAACGATGCTGCCTACGAGCATCGCCGCGCGACGGGCCGCAACATCTTCCGCCACATGGCCTGTAGCGGAAACAGGCACCAACAAATCGACAGAAACAATACCAGCAGAAACCAGAGCAGATAGGCCCACCAGGCATATGTCTGATAGACCACCCACACCACGGCCACGACGACGGCCATCTGTGCCACCGTCGCTCCGAATATCACCAACATGCGCCGTAGCATCTGCTTGTCGAAGAAGGCTAATGCCATCATCGCCACCAACACGATGCACGCCACTATGGCCGCGCCCCATAAGGAAATCTTTGATACAAACATACAAAAATTGTGTTCTTGAAGACAACGCTACAAATTTAGGTAAAAATTGGAAATTACAAGCCTGTCAGATAAGGATTTTTTCGAAGGTGCGGTTGAAATTTGATGAACAACATATGCCAAAAGACCGTGTCCACACCCCGGTATGCTCACTCGGAGTGCAACATCCCCGCCCCTGTAGGGTCAGGTCTTGTGCCTGACCGCAAGGGGTCAGGGGTGGGGTCTGTAACTTCAATGCCAAAAGACCGTGTCCACACCTAGATCGCAGAAAACGTCATATTGGAAAAACGCAAGAATAGCTCTTTTTATCTTGGAATTACGAAAAAAAGGAATAATATAATTAGCATATCCTTTTTTTTCACTACATTTGCAAATGTATAGGAAAAAACGCACCCGAATATGCGAATCATCAGAAATCAATCCTTTGGAGGCGAGCGCCCTCTTTTCGAGTCCCACGGACTCCGGTTGGAACATGTCAACATCACCGAGGGAGAGTCGGGCATCAAGGAATGCAGCGACATCGAGTGTGACCACTGCCATTTCGAAGGCAAATACCCCTTGTGGCATGTCGACCGCAGTGTCATCACCCATTGTTATTTCGCCCCCGGTTCCCGCTCCGCCATCTGGTACTCCAACGACATGCGGATGTCCGACTGTGTCATCGACGGACCCAAGTTCTTCCGTGAGATGCGCAACCTCGAGCTTCGCGACGTGGTCATCAACGATGCCGACGAGACATTCTGGAATATCGACGGGTTGGTGCTTCACAACGTGAAACTCCACGACGGCACCTATCCCTTCATGGGCAGTCGACGCATACGTGTCGACAACCTTGAAAGCGACAGCAAATACGTGTTCCAATACGTGAAGGATGTGGAGATACACAACGCACACATCGTCACGAAAGATGCCTTCTGGGAAGTGGAGGACATCACCATCTACGACTCTTTCCTCGATGGGGAATACCTGGGGTGGCATTCTAAGAACCTGCGGTTGGTGAATTGTCACATAGGAGGCGAGCAACCCTTGTGCTACGCTCAAGACCTGGTCTTGGAAAACTGCACCTTCGACCCGGCCTGCGACCGTGCCTTCGAGTATTCCACCGTCCGCGCCGACATCCGCGGGCACATCGAGAGTGTGAAGAACCCTGCCAGCGGCATCATCGTCGCCGACAGCATCGGCGAGGTCATCCTCGACGAGAACATCAAAGGTCCCGCCGACTGCAAAATCATCATCAGAAACACTTGAGTCAGCAATCACATATTTGTAAATAGAGGTGTGAATAAGGTTTTAAAGAAGTATGGATAACATCATTGTTTCCCAAAATGGTCCTAAAGAGAACAAATGTCCCTTTAACTCCCTTTTAACTCCCCTTTAACTCCTCTTTAACTCCAAACGAAGTGAACAAATGTCCCTTTAACTCCCTTTTAACTCCCCTTTAACTCCTCTTTAACTCCTCTTCTCCTTTTAACTCCCCTTTAACTCCCTTGAAAATGAACATATGTCCCTTTAACTCCTCTTTAACTCCCCTTTAACTCCTCTTTAACTCCTAAAAAACAGAGTGAATGTAAAACTTGAAACTCCTGATTCATGCGACACGATTTCGACATACCCGTCAACCGCCGGGGAAGCGGTTGTGTGAAATGGGACTGCGAGGAAGCCCGCGACGCCATCCCCATGTGGGTGGCCGACATGGACTTCCGTGTGGCGCAGCCCATCATCGATGCCCTCCACCAGCGTGTGGAGCACGGCGTGTTTGGCTACACGCAAGTGCCGGATGCCTATTATGAGGCCGTCGTCTCATGGTTCCAACGCCGACACGGTTGGCGCATCTGCCGTGAGTGGATGCTCTACACCTCGGGCGTCGTACCGGCACTCTCCGCCACCATCAAGGCTCTCACCGCCCCTGGCGACAAGGTAATCTTGCAGACACCTGTCTACAACTGTTTCTTCTCCTCCATCCGCAACAACGACTGCCAATTGGTGGAGAATCAGCTCGTTTATGAAGATGACACCTATCACATCGACTTCGACGACTTGGAGCAAAAGGCCGCCGACCCCAAGGTCAAACTACTCGTCTTCTGCAACCCCCACAACCCCGCCGGGCGCCTCTGGACGGCAGAGGAGATGGAGCGCGTGAACGACATCTGCCTGCGTAATGGTGTGAAGGTGGTGGCAGACGAGATACACTGCGAACTGGTGATGCCCGGCCATCGCTACATTCCCTTTGCCTCCGTGTCCCAAGCCTGCCTCGACAATTCCATCACCCTCAACTCTCCCTCGAAGTCGTTCAACACGGCGGGATTGCAGATTGCCAACATCATCAGCAACGATGCTGAGACACGTCAACGCATCGACCGAGCCATCAACATCAACGAGGTGTGTGACGTCAACCCCTTCGGCGTGGCTGCCACCATCGCCGCATACAACCAATGCGAATACTGGATAGACCAACTCTGCACCTACCTGTATGAAAACTACCTCGTACTCAAGGACCACATCGCACGTCACCTGCCCCAGGCACGGGTGACACGCCTGGAAGGCACCTACCTCGTCTGGCTCGACATCAGCGCCCTTGGCATCACCTCCGACGAAGCCACGCGCCATCTTCTGGAGAAAGGCAAGGTGCTGGTCAACAGCGGCACGATGTATGGTGAAAAGGCCGGAGAAGGGTTCATACGCATCAATATCGCATGTCCGCGGCAACAATTGGTACAAGCACTTGGACAATTAATAATTAATAATTTATAATTTATAATTATGGTGAGGCAAAATGTCGTAGTTGATAAAAGTAAGGCATTTGCAATCCGAGTTATTCGGATGTACCAATGGTTGTCAAAGGAAAAACGTGAGTTTGTGTTGAGCAAACAATGCCTCAGATGTGGAACCAGCATAGGGGCGAACCTTTATGAAGGGATGAATGGACAAAGTACGGCTGATTTCATTGCCAAACTTCACACTTCGCTTAAAGAAGCGAACGAAACAGATTATTGGTTGGAGTTGATGAAAGAAACGGACTACATTACTCCAGAAATGTATGACAGCATCCATTCCGACTGTGTGGAGTTGATCAAGCTCATTACTTCCATTATAAAAACGACGAAACTAAACAACAACATCAAATTATAAATTGTAAATAAGATGTCCAATTTGTTGTATCAACTTTTAATCAAAGACCCCACCCCGGTCCTTTTGCGGTCAGGCACAAGACCTGACCCTACAGGTGAGGGGATATGCGCACCGACTGTTGGACAAGACCTCTTGTCATAGAAAGCGAAACGGAATCTTTATGAAAGAACAGGTTACAAATAGGACACCTAAAATTATTAATTGTAAATTATTAATTATAAATTATAAAAGTGTTTGCCAATTATAAATTATAAATTATAAAAGTGTTTGCCAATTATAAATTATAAATTTTTAATTATTTATTATAAAAGTGTTTGCCAATTATAAATTATAAATTGTAAATTATAAATTATAAAAGTGTTTGCCAATTATAAATTATAAATTGT
>JAFWSS010000060.1 GCA_017524385.1 Prevotella sp. | reverse complement strand
TACGCTTACAGAAGTTGAAAATATCAAAACTTCCTTCGAAGATAAACATCGCCAAGTTATTACTGGAGCGGATGCCACGGAAGCCTCCGTCCAAGCTCTCTCGGCACACGCACCCAACATCCTGCACATCGCCACACATGGGTTCTACTACACAGAAAAAGAGAAAAAGATGATGGATGCACGAAAACAACTCACAATGGACAACGACAGACTCGGAGCCGTCGAGTTGGAGGACAAGGCACTCACGCGCAGCGGAATGGCATTCGCAGGTGCGAATAATGCTCTGCAAAACGATGATATATCCATGGAAGAAGACGACGGCATCCTGACAGCACAAGAGATTTCCAAACTCGACCTCAGAGGGCTTGACTTAGTGGTGCTGTCCGCATGCGAGACAGGGATGGGAGACATCGCCCAGGGAGAGGGCGTGTTCGGCCTACAGCGTGGGTTCAAGAAGGCGGGTGCCGGTACCATCGTCATGAGCCTGTGGAAGGTGGACGACAACGCCACACAGATGATGATGACACAGTTCTACAAGAACCTGTGCGACGGGATGGACAAACACGAAGCACTACATACAGCGCAGAAGCATCTGCGCGAATACAAGGACGAGAAAGGAGAGAACAAATACAACTATCCCCACTACTGGGCGGGATTCATTATATTGGATTAGCAAGTAATCATATTTCAAATGGAGAAAAGTGCATCATCTTCAAAGAAAAAGAAGGGACTAAAGAGAAATGGTCACAAGATTTTTTTGCTATCCCTTTGCAATACCATCATATTGCTGTTTTTATCCTATGTCCTCAATAACCAGTCGCTATTTACTGGTGAGGATTTGAACCAATATGCATGGATGGAATTAGTAAAGGAGAAGGTTGGTCTGTCTGAACAAATAGACTACAAAGATGCCTTGTTTATCAATGTGGCCTATGACAAACAACTCATTGAAAAGAATGATGAGTTAGGAATGCCAGTAGGGAATGTAGATATCACCGATAGGACAAAGTTACTTGAACTACTCAATCTATTGACAGAAACCAACAGATATCGTTATGTCATCCTTGATGTGAGATTTGAAAAGGGATTTTATAGCGGTGTTGATTCAGCCCTTTTTGCTAAGATAAAAGATATGGACAGGGTGGTTTTTGCCAATCACAAAGACATAGAACTTGCAGACTCTACCTTATTAGGAAAAGCCGCAATCAACGATTATGCTTCCACCATTGTTGCCACCAATTTTGCAAGATACAAGTTCATTCATAGCGGCCAGCCCTCATTGCCATTATATGTATATCACGAATTAACCGGTAAAACAATCAAGAAGCACGGGCTGTTTTATTCTTGTAATGGAAAGCTTTGCAAAAATAGTCTTTTCCTTCGATTCCCAACAGACGGATTCCCTGAATATGATGAAAAAGGAAACAAAACGTATTACAACCTTGGGAATGACATTTTGACGAATTACTCCAAAAATGAACTGGCAACACTGACTAAAGACAAGTTGGTATTTATTGGGGATATGGTAGAGGACGTGCATGATACGTATTCAGGCCTTAAGCCAGGTTCCATCATCACCTATCATGCTCTTCGCTCTTTGCTGGAAGACGAGCATCTAGTGTCGTATGGCTTGATGTTTTTCTTGGCTGTAATGTTCTTTATGATTTCACTTTCATTATTCAACAAAGAGTCTATCATCAAGCGAATTCCAATCATCAGAAATACGAAATCCAAAGTGCTACTCTTTCTGATTTCATTCATAGGCTATGCCTTCGTGATGTCGCTGGTAGTATCAGCGTTATATTTGTTCTTTGACCGGTCCATCAGCGTTCTCATTCCCTCATTGTATTTTTCCATACAAAAGACTATCATTGATTACAAAAGAATGAAGATATGAAAAAAAATGCCATTTTAACCGTTTTATTGTTGTTTTGTGCTTATCTGCAACTCCATGCCGATGATTACAAAATACTGCAAATGAACACTAACTCCGTGAAAATCGGAACAGTTCTGTGTCATCAAGGTGACACCTTTTCTGAGAATGAGCAAATCTTTTGGTCTGATGAAAAACAGGCCATTAAAGCCATGAACACCCGGACAAAAGAAGTCAGGGTATTCGCCGCCAAAGCCTTTAAGAACTATAAAGCTCGCTCGGTGAAAGATTATTACTTGAAGAACAACCATTTGTCCACCAGGGGAGGCATGGTCTCATTCTCTGATTTGGAAGAAGAGTTGTCGGACACAATATACCTCTATGATGTTGTTTCCATAGAATCACCCATTCCTATCGATTCCCTCTCATCCTATGTGATTTCCTATGGCCATGAAAAAAAGAAATGGAGGACGCTTATGTCAACGGACGAATATTTTTACCTATGCAGGGAATTGTTTGAAAACAACGAGGAGATTAAAGAGTTCAAGATTTCTCTATATTTCAGAAACAAAAACATAGATGAGGATTATTTGATAACAGACGATTTAATAGTCGTCTTATTGCCATTGATGATAGACCCCTAATTTGCCCCTCCCCTGCTCTCGGTGGGGAAAATGTGGGGAAAATCCCCAAAATAAAAAATCGCTAAAGAGCTTGATTTCAAGTCTTTAGCGATTTTCTGCGGTTTTAAAAAGTACCCAGAGCCGGGGTCGAACCGGCACGGGTTGCCCCACTGGTGTTTGAGACCAGCGCGTCTACCGATTCCGCCATCTGGGCTTTTTGCGGTGCAAAGGTACACATAAAATTGGAAATGACAAATTTTTACGCAAAAAATCGCCAAAAAGTTGTTCTTATGGGGCAAGGAAACGGGTGTGAGGGTAATATTTAGCGTTTTTTAGTGGTTTTTTAATGCGAGTAAAAACACTAAAACGCTGTTTTTCCCGTTTTAAGGATAAATAAATGTCGCGTATTTTAAATCTATGCTATCCATGCCAAAAGATTCGAAGAATTTCTGCGTGATCCTGGCGGGTGGCAGAGGCCGCCGACTGTGGCCCTGCAGCCGCTACGACCACCCCAAGCAGTTTGTAGACCTTTTCGGCGTAGGTCGCACGCTCTTGCAGCAGACCTATGACCGTGTCGCCGAACTCATACCCCCCGAGAACATCTATGTGACCACCAACGACGATTTCGCCGCGATGACACGCGAGCAACTGCCACTGGTGCCGGAAGAGAACTTCCTTGGCGTGCCGGTGAACCGCAACACGGCGCCCAGCGTGACCTTGGCGTGCTACCACATCCTGCAACGCTGCCCCGACGCCCGCGTGGTGCTCACCCCGTCGGACCAGGCGGTGCTCCGCCAGGAGGCCTTCGTGAGCAATGTCACCACGGCACTCGACTTCGTGTCCTCACACGACGGCATCATCGCCATGGGTGTCCGCCCCTCACGTCCCGAACCCGGCTACGGCTACGTCCAGATGGGCGACCCCTGCGACACCTGCTCCGACGAGCGGATGTTCACCGTGAAGTCGTTCTCAGAGAAGCCCGAGCGTGACTTCGCCAAGCTGTTCATGGAGAGTGGCGAGTTTCTGTGGAACACCGGCATCTTCGTCTCCAGCGCCCGCCACCTCCTTGCCCATTGCAAGCAGATCATGCCCGCCCTCTTCCGCCAGTTGGAAATCGACGGCCACGTCAACGAGCGCATCAACGAGGAGGCGCGCCTGGTGTGGGACTATTTCCCGTTGTTCCCCAACCTCTCCATTGACTACGGCGTGTTGGAGCACAGCGACGATGCGTTTGTGATGCAGTGCGACTTCGGCTGGGCCGACCTTGGCACATGGCATTCCATCTACGAGGCCGAGAGCCGTGTGCCAGGCGACAACGTGGTGCTCGACAGCGAGGTGATGCTCGACGAATGCCACGACAACATCATCAAGTTGCCCAAAGGCCGTCTCGGCGTCTTCAGCGGACTGGATGGCTACATCATCGTGGAAAACGAAAATGTGCTGATGGTCTGCAAGAAAGAAGACTCATCAGCACAGATTAGAAAATTTGTCAACGAAGTGCAGCTGAAATTAGGCGAGGAGTTTATTTGAACTCCTCCCTGATTTTCGCTGCTATCTCGCTGAATTCCTCATTGGAAAGTTTCAGCTTGGGATTGGAGAAGAGCATGTCCTTCTCGCTCTGCATCGGAATGAGATGGATGTGGGCGTGAGGCACCTCTAGTCCCAGGACGGCTTGTCCCACCTTGACACACGGGAAGGCCTTCTTGATGGCGATGGCCACCTTTTTGGCAAACACCTGCATTTCAGCCAGTTCATCATCCTCAAGGTCGAAGATGTAGTCCACCTCGCGCTTGGGGATGACCAGCGTGTGTCCTTTCACGAGCGGGTTGATGTCGAGGAAAGCGTAGAACTTGTCGCTTTCAGCGCATTTGTAGCTGGGGATTTCCCCTGCTGCGATTTTGGAGAAAATAGTCATGATCTTGAATTTTTTATATCACGAATTATAGAATTTGAGAATGGTTGTCCCATACGTTGTTCCCTTTGGGGATTTTGTATATCACGCGCTTGGCTTTGCCGCTTGGCTCGTCCAAGAATTAGAGAATGTCGTAGTAGAAGCCAAATGGCAGATTTGCGGTACATACGTCCCTTTAACTCCCTTTTAACTTCCCTTTAACTCCCTTTTAACTCCCCTCTCAAATTTTCAAATGGAGATGTTGTCGATTCTCAGGCGAATGGTTCCGCGCGGAATCTTGATGTCCACCTCGTCGCCCACCTTCTTGTTGAGCAGTCCTTGTGCGATGGGGGTCTTGATGGATATTTTCCCCTCGGCCAGGTTGGCCTCGTTCTCACTGACGATGGTGTAGGTCATTTTAGCCTTGGTGGTGAGGTTGGTCATCTCCACCTTGGAAAGGATTTGCACGACATCGGCGCTCAGACGCGACGTGTCCACGATCTTCGCCTCCGCGATGGCCAGTTTCAGCCTGTTGATCTTGTCCTCCAGGTGTCCCTGCGCCTCCTTGGCGGCATCATACTCAGAATTCTCGCTGAGGTCCCCTTTGTCACGTGCCTCGGCGATGGCAGCCGATGCTTTCGGTCGCTCGACGGACTCCAGTCGTTGTAGTTCGGCTATCAATTTGTCATAGCCTTCTTGCGACATGTAGGTCATAATGGTATCTGCTTTTTTTAAAGTTAATCCTTATTTTTGGATGCAAAAAAAATGATGAATTCCGACATCTTCTTGTGTCGGAATCCAATTCCTTTTGTTGCGTAGTTCAATGATTCGGCTGCAAAGTTAGCGTATTTTTTTCAACAAGGCAACTTTTTCTGTCGAAAAGTGTTTCTTTCCGATGAATAATTGCTAATTTTGCATAAAAATGTAACAGACATGTTGTCAAGAGAAGAAACACAGGCCATTGTGGCCTTGATGCGCCGGCAGGTGGTGCCCGCCGTGGGATGCACCGAACCCATCGCCGTGGCGTTGTGCGTGGCCCGCGCTCGCGAGTTGCTCGGTTACGAGCCGGAGACGGTGGAGTTGAGTCTGAGTGCCAACATCCTGAAGAACGCGATGGGCGTGGGCATCCCCGGCACGGGGATGATAGGCCTTCCCATCGCCGTGGCGCTCGGCGCCCTCGTGGGCCGCTCCGAGTACCAGTTGGAAGTGTTGAAGGACAGCGACAGTGCCGCCGTCGCTCGAGGGCGGAAGTTTGTCGACGAAGGGCGCATCACCATACGCCTGGAGGAGGACGACCCCGACAAACTCTACATCCGCGCCCTCTGCCGAGGCAACGACCATGAAGGCGAGGCCGTCATCAAGGGTCACCACACCTCTTTCGTCTATCTCCGTCGCGACGCCGACGTGCAGCTCGACAAACGTTCACAAAACATCGCAGCGGAAGACGACGAGTGCGGCGTGTGCCTCACTATGCGCAAGGTCTACGACTTCGCCGTCACCAGCGACCTCGACACCATCCGCTTCATCCTCGAGGCGAAGCGTCTCAACGAGCGTGCCGCCGCCGACGGGTTGCGCGAGAACTACGGCCACCAGTTGGGCAAGACGCTGTGCAGCCCGCTGGGCAAGGGTATCATGGGCGAGAGCATCTTCTCAAAAATACTTTCCGTCACCAGCTGCGCCTGCGACGCACGCATGGCCGGGGCGATGATTCCCGTGATGAGCAACAGCGGCAGCGGCAACCAAGGCATCTGCACCACCATGCCCGTGGTGGTGTTCGCCCAGGAGAACCACAACACCGAGGAGGAGCTCATCCGCGCCCTGACGCTGAGCAACCTCACCGCCATCTACATCAAGCAGAGCCTCGGACCGCTCTCCGCCCTCTGCGGCTGCGTGGTGGCTAGCACGGGGAGCAGCACGGGCATCACCTATCTGATGGGCGGGTCATTCGACCAGGTGTGCTCCTCGGTGAAGAACATGATCGCCAACCTGACGGGCATGATCTGCGACGGAGCCAAGCCCAGTTGCGCCCTGAAACTCACCACCGCCGTGAGCACCGCCGTGATGAGCGCCATGCTCGCCATCCAGAACAAGTCGGTGACCTCGGTGGAGGGCATCATCGACGAAGACGTGGACCGCAGCATCCACAACCTGACGGCCATCGGCAGCCGTGGCATGGACATCACCGACCGCTACGTGCTCGACATCATGACCGGCAAGAAAGCCACGGTGGAATAATGTTTTTAAAAAACAAGAAACGCAAGACATACATGAGAAAAAATCCCGCTCCAAGCATTTCAAGGTGGCTCGTCGCCGCCTTGTGGCTGGCCATGGCCGCCACGTTCTGCCACGCCCAGGCGCCAGTGAACTTCACCGTGCAGCAGAAACAGGTGTCGCCCACCGAGGTCGACGTGGTGTTCACCGCGAAAATCGACAAGGGCTGGCACGTCTATTCCACCGACCTTCCGGCAGGAGGCCCACAGTCGGCCGTGATGCACACCGAAGTGGCCGAGGGCGTCACACCCATGGGCGGCCTGGTGAAGCAAGGCAAGGAAATCACCGAGGATGACAAGATTTTCGAGATGAAGGTGCGCTACTTCGAGAACAACGTCACCTTCATCCAGAAATACAAGGTGACGGGCAAGACCTACCACGTGAAAGGCTACCTGGAATACGGGGCGTGCAACGACCAGATGTGCATGCCACCCTCATCGGTGGAGTTCGACTACACCGGCAAAGACCCTGAGGAAGCCCCTGCCCCCGACCCTAAGAAGAAAGAAGAGGCTGCCGCCAAGGAGCAGTCAGCAGCAGCCGAACTCACCCCGGCAGCCGCTCTCGCCGCAGCAGAAACCGTCACGGCAGACACCGCGAAAGCCACCGTGGCGGAGACCGCCGACACCTCGGCCGTGACGGCCACCATCGTGGATAGCGCCCTCGTCGCCTCCTCCGCCGACAAGTGGTGGCAACCCTCCGTGGATGAACTGAAGACCCTCAACGGCGGCAACATCTCCGACCGCTCGTGGCTCTACATCTTCCTCATGGGACTGCTCTACGGACTCCTCGCCGTTTTCACCCCCTGCGTGTGGCCCATCATCCCCATGACCGTCAGCTTCTTCCTCAAGCGCAACAAGGACAAGAGGAAAGGATTGCGCGATGCCATCACCTATGGCATCTCCATCATCGTCATCTACCTCGCCCTGGGACTACTCGTCACCGCCATCTTCGGCGCCGACATGCTCAACAACCTAGCCACCAACGCCGTGTTCAACATCTTCTTCTGCCTCTTGCTCGTCGTCTTCGCCCTGTCCTTCTTCGGATGGTTCGAACTCACCCTGCCCTCCTCCTGGACCAACAAGGTGGACAGCAAGGCATCGTCAACCAGCGGACTGCTCTCCATCTTCCTCATGGCCTTCACACTGACGCTCGTCAGCTTCTCATGCACAGGACCCATCGTGGGACTGCTACTCGTGGAGAGCACCACCTCAGGCAACTGGCTCGGACCGGCCATCGGAATGCTCGGCTTCGCCATCGCATTGGCATTGCCGTTCACTCTCTTCGCCCTCTTCCCCACCTGGCTGAAGCAAGCACCCAAGTCGGGCTCGTGGATGAACACCATCAAGGTGGTGCTGGGATTCATCGAACTCGCCTTCGCGCTGAAATTCTTCTCCGTGGCCGACCTGGCCTACGGGTGGCGCCTGCTCGACCGCGAGGTGTTCCTCTCCCTGTGGATAGCCATCTTCTTGCTCATGGGCCTCTACCTCATCGGGGTGCTGAGGTTCCAGAGCGACGGCGAGGAGCGCAAGGCGATGCCCGTGTTGTGCATCATGCTTGGCCTGGCGTCCATCGCCTTCTCCGTATACATGCTCCCCGGCCTGTGGGGTGCACCCTGCCGCGCCGTCAGCGCCTTCGCCCCACCCCTCTACACCCAGGACTTCAACCTCAACACCAAGGAGGTGCGCGCCGCCTACACCAACTACGAGGAGGGCATGGCCGTAGCCAAGGCGAAGGGCAAGCCCGTGATGCTCGACTTCACCGGTTTCGGCTGCGTCAACTGCCGCAAGATGGAGATTGCCGTGTGGACCGACCCCACGGTGGCCGACCGCCTGAACAAGGACTACGTGCTCATCTCCCTCTTCGTCGACGACAAGACACCGCTCAAGGAACCCGTCGAGGTGGAGTACAACGGCAAGAAGCGCACCCTGCGCACCGTGGGCGACAAGTGGAGCTACCTGGAGGAGATGAAGTTCGGCTACCTCACCCAGCCGCTCTACGTCCTGGTGGACAACGACGGCAACCCCCTCGCCCGCTCCTTCAGCTACAAGGAGGATGTCGACGAGTACCTCAAGTTCCTGAAAGAGGGGCTCGACAAATACAAGGAATAAGTACTTTCGGGAGTTAAAGAGGAGTATGTCCTACTTTCGGGAGTTAAAGAGGAGTTAAAAGGGAGTTAAAGGGATGTATGCCCTACTTTCGGGAGTTAAAGAGGAGTTAAAAGGGAGTTAAAGAGGAGTTAAAGGGACATATGTCCTACTTTCGGGAGTTAAAGGGACATATGCCCTACTTTCGGGAGTTAAAGAGGAGTTAAAAGGGAGTTAAAGAGGAGTTAAAGGGACGTATGTTCTACTTTCGGGAGTTAAAGGGGAGATTCTTGCTTTGGCAAGCGTCACATTCGTTGCCGAGCAGATAGGCGTTAGAATTAATGGACAATTAATGGACAATTCGTGGACTATTAATGGATAATTCGTGTTTGCTTTCCACCACCTATTTCGGTCCCGTGCAGTGGTATCAGAAGTTGCATCGTTACGACACGGTGTGGCTGGAGCGTCACGACAGTTTCATCAAACAGACCTACCGCAACCGGTGTGTCATTGCAGCCACCCACGGACCACTGACGCTCACCGTGCCCGTCGCCCACGACGGCGCGTCGCCACTCACGCGCGACATGCGTATCAGCGACCACGGCGACTGGCGCCGCCTCCACTGGAATGCCATCCGCAGCGCCTACGGCGAGTCGCCCTTCTTTGAGTTCTATGCCGACGACCTCGCACCGTTTTTCGAAAAGCGGTGGGAGTTCCTGGTCGACTTCAACGAGGCCATCATGGAGAAGATGTGCGAACTGCTCGACATTCGTCCCAATGTCAAGCACACGGTGAGCTATGGGAGCTGTGGAGGCAATGGGAGTGATGGGATTAATGGGGTTAATGGGAGCAATGAGGTTAATGGGAGCAATGGGGTTAATGGGAGCAATGGGGGATTAGAGTCCATGGTGTCTTCAGAGTTTTCTGAGGGGTTCCCTGTGGTGGATGATTTCCGCGATGTCATCCGTCCGAAGCATCCGATGCCTGACGCCTCATTCACACCACGCCGATACTACCAGGTGTTCGAACAGAAACACGGCTTCCTCCCCAACCTGAGCATCCTCGACCTGCTGATGAACGAGGGCAACGAGAGCGTGTTTTTCCTCTAAAATTTCCAGTGGATCATGGGGACGGTTCTCGCATGGATCACGGGGACGGTTCTCGTGTTCCACAATCCGATTAAAGCAGAGTAAGGCCTTGTAAACAACGATTTTAGCGGATTGCAAATCCAAATATTCAGTGCAGCCAGATTGCAATTGACTTCCGCTTCGCACGTCGACCGTTGGTTCCGGCTGAACATTTGAGGACGGTTCTTTGGACCGTTGGTTTCGGCTGAACATCTGAACATTTGAGATGAGAATTCGATAATTCGCCAATTCGAGACAACCCCTGGATCATGGGGACGGTTCTAGTGATCCACAATCCGATTAAAGCAGAATAAGGCCTTGTAAACAACGATTTTAGCGGATTACAAATCCTGATATTCAGTGCAGCCGGATTGCAATTGACTTCCGCTTCGCACGTCGACCGTTGGTTCCGGCTGAACATTTGAGATGAGAATTCGATAATTCGCCAATTCGGGACAACCCCAACCGGCTCACAAGAACTTGAGCGTGATGAGCGATTCGGGGTTGAGGATTTCTTGAGCCACTTCCTGGATGAGTTTTGGTGAGACGGCGTCGATGTTTTGAAAGAGGCGCTCCACGTCGCGCTCCCATCCGTAATGCAGGAAACTCTTGCCGAAACTCAGGGCGAAACTCTCCCTGGCGTCGCACGCGATGCCTATCTGTCCCTTCAACTGTCTCTTGGCGGCAGCCAACCGTGTGTCAGACATCGGGCTGTCCATCATCTTGGTGAGTTCACGTTTCACCAGTCGTATGCATTTCTCCACGTGGTGGTGGTCGCAGCCGAAATAGACGCTCCACGCCCCCGTGTCGCTGTAACTCGCCATGGAACTCTCCACGGTGTACACCAGTCCGTTGCGCTCCCTCAGCGAGAGGTTGAGCCTTGCGTTCATCCCCGGTCCGCCGAGGATGTTGTTGAGCAAGTAGAGTGCGATGCGCTTGTCGCTGTGTATGCCATAGGAGCGGTTGCCCATCATGACATGCGCCTGATGGGTGGCGCGCTGCTGTTCGATAACGCCAGGGTGGTAGTCGGGCAGCACTGCCTGCGCCTCCTCGAGGTCGGGCAGTTCGGGAGCGGCAGCGGGGAAGTCGCTGGTGGCCTTCTCCAACAGTTTGACCAGCCGCGAGAAGGAGATGTCTCCATAGGCGAAGAACACCATGTTGGACGGGCGGTAGAACCGCTGCGTGAAGCGCAGTGCATCGGCGGTGGTGAAAGCCCTCACACGCTCTGCGTCGCCTAAGATGTTGTGACCGAGGGGATGGCCTTCGAACACGATGTTCTCAAACTCGTCGTAGATGAGTTCGGCCGGCGAGTCGTTATAGCTCTCTATCTCATCGGCTATCACCACCACCTCCTTGTCAATCTCGCTTTGGGGATAGGTGCTATGGAGGGTGATGTCGGTGAGCAAGTCGACAGCCTTGGGCAGGTGCTCTCTCAACAGGGCGGCATAATACACGGTGTCCTCCTTGTTGGTGAACGCGTTGAGGTCGCCGCCCACGCGCTCCAGGCAGTTGAGCACCTGGAGGGGTCGCCTCCGCTTGGTGCCCTTGAAACTGACATGTTCGCAGAAATGGGCCAGGCCCTCCTCGCCGGGTGCCTCGTCGCGTGCTCCGGCATTCACGCCATAGCCGCAGAACACCACGGGCGAGGCATCTTGCAGGTGGATGACCCGCAAGCCGTTCGATAGTGTGTGTGTGTTGTAATTCATATCATTCCATCATCACCTTTAGGATCCTTTGGGTCCTTAGAATCCTTGGGTTGAACTTTGAACGTTTAGCACGATGTTGACCAAACTGGTAACATCGGTGATGTTGATGCCATGGTCTTCATTGACGTCGGCATTCTCTATGAAGAATATTGGTTGGGGGTAGCCCAGCAAATAATTGACAAGGAGCGTCACATCAGTCACGTTCACTGCGCCATCGTGGTTGACATCACCTAACAGGAAACGGACAGCGTCCTTGAAATAGCCGCTCTTCCACCTGAACCATCCATCTCCCTCTCCTGTCTTGTCCAGCGAGAAATTGTCGGGATAGACGAGCTCGCAAGGTGAACCCTCCGTTCCAACACCCATGCAGGCATCATTCTTAAGATTGCTTGCCGAAACCGGGATGGCGAGAGTCTTCAGATTGGTGCATTTTTGGAACATCTGCATATTGGAATAGCCAAAATACAAGGTGGAATCGGGAATGACAAAGTTGGAGATGTCCAGACTTTCCAAACCGGAACATTCATTGAACATCCCATACATGGCGGTGGCTTTCTCCGTGTTGAAGTGGCTCACATCGAGGCTGGTCAAGCTGGAACAAAGGGAGAACATGGCGGCCATGTTGTCCACGTTGTCGGTTTTGAAATGGCTCACGTCGAGGCTGGTCAAGCCGGTGCAGCCGGCGAAAAGGCTCTGCATGTTGGTGACATTTTCCGTATCGAAATTGCTCAAGTCAAGTTCGGTCAAGCTCTTGCAGCCCGCGAAGAGGTAATCCATGGTGGTGACTTTCTCCGTGTTGAAATGGCTCACATCGAGGGCGGTCAAGCCAGAGCAATTATTGAAAAGAGACTCCATGTTGGTGACATTGCGCGTATTGAAACCGCTCAAGTCAAGGTCGGTCAACATGACGCAACTGTTGAACATAGCCCCCATGTCACTCACCAAAGAGGTCTTGAGATATTCCATCCCCGAAATGGAAGTCAAGTTTCTCATGCCGGAGAACCAGCTATTGCACGAGAGGGGGAAGGCATACTGGAACGAGGCGTTGAACACCACTTGGAACACGTTGGCCCTGTTGTCATACCATCCCGGGGAGGTGCTCCCCTCATTCAAGGCATAGACAGTGCCCTCGCGATTTCTCTTAAGCTTGTCGCAGTAGAAAGTCAGTGTCGTCCCGTTGAGCACGGCATAAGGTTCTCCCTTACTGGTGAAATAGCCGCCCTTCCAACTGAATGTAGATGGGCCACTCGGTGGCGTGAAGTCGGCAGGATGGATGAGCAAGCAAGGTGATGATGTGCTGCCCACACCCAAACATGCGTCACTGCTAAAATTGGTGTTTGCGGCTATGGGGATGTAAAGCGTTTCCACTCTATTGCAGCCACTCAACATCTCCGTCGTATTGCAATCCTGTGTGATGGTGAAGCCACTGATGTCGAGGCTGGGAAGGAATATACATTTATAAAACATTTTTTGCATCGATTGCACTTTCTTCGTGTTGAAATGGCTCACGTCGAGGCTGGTCAGCTTGCTGCAATAATAGAACATGTATTGCATGTCCGTGACATTCTCCGTGTTGAAATGGCTCACGTCGACGAAGGCCAACTTGGTGCAAGAATGGAACATACCGGTCATGGTCTTGACATTCTCCGTGTTGAAATTACTCAAATCGAGACGGTTCAGACTGGTGCATTCCCTGAACATATAGTTCATGTTTTTGACCTTGGACGTGTCGAAATAGCTTACATCAATACTGCTCAAACTCGAACATTTCGAGAACATGCCTGCCATGGTGACGACATTCGACGTGTTGAGATACTCCATGCCGGTGATGGAGAGAAGATTGGGCAAATCATAAAACCAATAATAACATGAGGTGGGGGTGGCGTTGGCGAAGGAGGGGTCGAACACCACGGCCGTCAAATAGTTGTTGTACTTATGCCATCCCGGTATTTCATTCGTGTTCAAATCAAAGGTGTAGCCCGTACGCGTATATCTCTCTGTGTCGCAGTAGAAGGTGAGGGTGCCGTTTCTAAAAAAGGCATAAGGCTGCGCCTTGTAACCAATCGTGAAACAACCGCTCTTCCACTCAAACCATCCATCGCCCTCGTCGGTCTTCTCCGGGGTGAAGCCATGAGGAATGAAAAGGGTGCAAGGCGCGTCCTGCGTCCCCACGCCGCTGCAAGCATCGGAGTCGAGATTTCCGGCAGTGGCAGGGATGGTGAGCGATGTCAAGGAAGTGCAACCCATCATCAACCCTTCGGTGTAGCTATCCTGGGTGAAGGTGAAACTGCCAAGGTCAAGGCTGGAAAGGCTGGAACAATTGTTGAAGACGAAGGCTATGGATATGGCTTTCTCCGTGTTGAAATGGCTCACGTCGACGCTGGTCAAACTGGAGCAGTCTCTAAACATGGAACTCATGCTGGTGACATTCTCCGTGTTGAAATTCTCCAATCCGGCAATGCTGGTCAGGTTGGTGCAATCTTGGAACATGCTCAGCATAGAGGTGACGTTCGACGTGTCGAAATGACTCACGTCAACACTCGACAGCAGGGAGGCACCAGAAAACATGGAAGACATGTCTGTGACTTGCGACGTGTTGAGATATTCCAGTCCCGTGATGGAGCCCAACTGTGACATCGCGCAGAACCAATAGGAGCAGGAGATGGGCCTGGCAGCCTGGAACGATGGGTCGAACACCACGGCCGTCGTGTTGTTCACCAACCCCCAGTCGTTGAGCCATTCAGGAAAATCATCCATGACGTCATAGGAGACGCCTGGACGCAAATACCTCTGGTCGTCGTAATGGAATGATAGCGTGGAACCATCATAAAGGGCGTAGGGCTCAGATTGCACATCTTTGAAATAACCACCTTTCCACACAAACCATCCATCGCCCTCCTCGGTCTTCTCCAAGGTCGCACCAGAAGGATTGAAGAGCATACAAGGCTTCGATTCCGTACCCACACCCGTGCAGGAATTGTTATCGAATTTGGTGGCGGTGGCGGGAATGGTGAGCGCCTTCAAGGAGGAGCAACCTTCCAAAAAATGGCTGGGGGTATTATATGAAGAGAAGGTGAAGCTGCTCAAGTCAAGGGTCCTGAGACTGGTGCATCCACTGAACATATAGAGCATGGAGGTGGCTTTCTCCGTGTTGAAGCTGCTCACATCGAGGCTGGTCAAACTGGAGCAGTCTCTAAACATGGAACTCATGCTGGTGACATTCCCCGTGTTGAATTTCTCCAAGCCTTCTATTTCGCTCAGATTGGTGCAACCTTGGAACATACTCAGCATCGAGGTGACTTTCGACGTATCGAATCCACCCAGGTAAAGGCTGCTTATCTGGCTGCTTGATGAGAACATGGATGTCATGTCTGTGACTTCCGACGTGTTGAGAAAAACCATATTGGCGATGGAGACCAAATTGGGCATCGCGCAGAACCAGTAGGCACACGTGGTGGGCCTGGCATCTTGGAAGGACATGTCGAACACCACTGACCTCACCTCGTTACGGCGAAGCATCCAGCCCGGCACGCCATTGCTCTCCAAGTTGAAAGTGGCACCTGTGCGAGTGCTTCGCTGACTGTCATAATAAAGCGTGAGGATGCCATCTTCAAGCACGGCATACCCCTCTTGGGCGTGAACGACCGAAACAAAGGCCATCAGCATCAACCAAGCAATGAGGATTCTTGATTTCATAGCTGTTGATATTCGATTTTTATTAAGTGACACTAGACTGCTAAATAACGGGCTCCAAATTTAGGAAAAAAACATAGAACGAAGCAAATGCGAATGTTAACGTTTGTTAACAACAAGAAAAGACACCCCTTCCCCACCATTTTCATCATCCCATTCCAACCCTATTACCTCCTGTTTGCTCCTATCCTACCCTGCTCCATCCTTGAAAGAAAAAAAGCCCAAAATTTGGGAAATAGGAAAAGAAGGCCTACCTTTGTGAACTATTCAGACAAAGAAACCACCCATCATGAAAAAAGATGCTGTAATCATCCTTTCCGGCGGAATGGATTCCGTCACCCTACTCCACGACCAGCATGAGCGCATCGCCCTGGCCGTCACCTTCGACTATGGAAGCAATCACAACAAGCGCGAGGCTGCCTTTGCTGCACTTCACTGTCGCGAACTCGGAATAGAGCATCTCATCATCCCCCTCGACTTCATGGGCAAGTATTTCAAGTCGTCGCTCCTCGATGGGGCCGACGCCATCCCCGTGGGCGATTATGCAGAGGAGAACATGCTCTCCACCGTGGTGCCCTTCCGCAACGGCATCATGCTCGCCATCGCATGTGGCATGGCCGAAAGCCGAGGCCTCACCCGTGTGATGATGGCCAACCATTTCGGCGACCACGACATCTACCCCGACTGCAGGGAAGAGTTTGTCAAGCCCATGTCGGAGGCCATGAAGGCCGGCACCTATGCCGGTGTGGAGGTGCTCGCCCCATACACCGGCATCAGCAAGACCGACATCGCCCGCATAGGGAAGCGCCTGGGCATCAATTATGCACTCACCTACTCCTGCTACAAGGGCGGGGAGCACCACTGCGGCCAATGCGCCACCTGCCGCGAGCGCAAGGCTGCCCTCAAAGAAGCTGGCATCGACGACCCCACCATATATGAGCAATAATTCGCTCAACTTTCTGGAGTTAAAGAGGAGTTAAAGGGGAGTTAAAGAGGAGTTAAAGGGACAATTGTAGTGCAAGTCGAGTGCAAAGTCAAGCTTACTTGGAGTCTGCCGAGGCGTAGCCGACAATCGAGCGAAGCTCAAATGCCCACTTATGCCGTTATTTTTGGAGGAAACGATTACCCCATACTTTTAAAAAACACTCTCCACGCTTTATTTTCCCTTACTTGCGAAAGTTGAGTTAATGAAATTTCTTGGGCAAGCCAAGCGGCAGAGTCGAGCGCGTTTTAAATCAAGGTTTTGCTAGAATCAATTTTCAATCTTCAATTTTGAGCCTACTTTAAAAAGTCCTGTTTGAGCAAATATCGGTGTTAGTTATCCCCTCCCCTCAAGGGGAGGGGCAGGGGTGGGGTCTGTAACTTGTTGTTTTTCAAGACTTATTCACCCCACCCCAACCCCTCCCCTGCGAGGGGAGGGGAGATGCG
>JAFWSS010000059.1 GCA_017524385.1 Prevotella sp. | reverse complement strand
TGGCGGTTGGCGCGGGCAGATGCCACAGCATGGTCGGCCTCGAGTTGTAGGCGGCGCATGTTGGTGGCAAGGGCGTTATTGCGCAAGGCGTGACCCAGCACATCATCATAGACGAGGCGCAACTGCGGAATGTCTTCAGGCACGGCGGGCATGATGTCGGCCTCCACATCGAGAAACGAGCGTAGGGCAAACTGGCTGGCCTGACGTGTGCTCTCGCTGTTTGTCAATGCGCTACGGGCGGTGAGCACATCGAGGCGCATTTGCAGCACATCGTTCTCGCTGATGGAACCCATGCGGCGCTTGGCCTGCGCCACCTCATAGAGTTTCTCGGCAGTCTGCAGGTTCTGGCGGGCGATGTTCACCTGTTCGCCAGCCAGCAGCAAGCCGAAGTAGAGGCTGATGGCCTGCATGGCCACCTGTTCCGTCTCGGAGAGGAAACGTGCCTGCGCCTCACGGTAGCGCAGGGGTTCGATGCGGCGGTTCCATTTCAGGTGATTTGTTCCAAAGAGGGGCTGCGAGAGTGTGATGGCCACGGGGAGTGACATCAACTGATTGCTGCTGCCCGTGCCGCTTCCCGTCTGGTGCAGATAGTCGAGCGAGGACTCCACGCTGAGCGTGCCGCCCGTGGGCCATAGTTTTTGCTTGATGTTCAGCGAACCGTCCAATCCCAGGTAGTCGTTGCGTACGAACGATAGTCCGCCGTCGGCCTGTTGATAACTGCTGTAGCGTTTGTTGTAGCTCGGCAATGTTCCCGACAGCGACACCTCCGGCAGCAGGTCGGCACGGTAACTGCGCCACTGCCAGTAGGCCGAGCGCAGTTCGCCCAAAGCCACGGCGGCATCCACGCTCTGGCGACGCGCCATTGTGATGCACTCGTCGAGAGTGAGGTGGAGCGTGTCGGTCTGAGCAAAGGCGGATAGCGCATTGCAAATGCTTATACTCAGTGCAGCCGAATTGCAAATTCGTCTGAGCCAATGTGAATTGCAAATTCGTCTGAACCAATGTCTATTCATGTCGAAGTGCTTCTACGGGACGTTTGTACATGGCACGGAAGGTGGGGACGACCATTCCGAGGGTGACGATTATCAAAAGAAGGACATACTGGATGGCGCAGATGACGAGATAATGCAACCAGAAAGTGTTCACCCAGTCGGTCTCTTGACCCGTACCCGTCATGGTAAAGCCCTGGGCAAGACCGATGTTCATGGCAAACTGGAACCAGATAACCCATCCGATAACACAGGCGACAAACGTTAGCAGGGCGGCCTCGCGCCATAGCATCCAGAACACATTGCCGCGCTTGGCTCCAAAACTGCGCATGATGCCGATATCTTCGGTGCGCTTCCGGATTTGCAGCCAAAAGGTGCCGAGTGTGCCAATGACGACGTTCAGAAGTAGCAGGGCGATGAATGTGCCCATGATGCTGAAGAGCATGCTTTCGGAGTCATAGTTCGATATTTGCTCTCTATATTCAGTGTAGGTGCGGGCAGCGGCGAGGCCGTATTCACCCGTCATCAGTTCCAACTGCCTTTCTGCCGAATTCAGCCGGATGACAAACTCATCCGCATCCTCGCCGGAGCGCAGACGGATGAGCATCTTCGGCGTATTGTTTGAGAGAGCTGTCACCCGTGTGAGGATGGCGTAGGCGTAGCGTTCGCGGGACCTCAGACGGAAGTCCTCGACCACACCGAAGACCGTATAGCGGGCAACAATCTTGTTTGCTGGGCCATGCTGCACGGCATCCCCGTCGTAGTCGGTCTCCACGATGCGGCGGCCCACGGCCTGATCGGTGCCGAAGAGTGCCAGGGCCATTGAGCGGGTGATGACGGCACCGTCGGCAGGACACTCGTTGGAAAGCTTTTCCGCCGACGGACTGCCCTCGACAGGCGTCAGTCCCTGTGTCTCGAAGAATTGCTCGCCAAGCAGGAAGCGCATCGAGTTGACACCGCACCAGCGCGTTGTATCGGCCTCTGCGCGAAAGGTGGAGAGGCGGTACGAATAACCTTCGCCCACGAAGTCTGCAACCAGTCCGGCATACTGCACCTCTGGCAGGGCGCGAACCTTGTCTCGCAGGGCATGGAGGTTGGCCAAAGAGACCTCACCAATGGAATCGGGAGAGGCTGCCTGGGACGACACGCCCACCTGCCCCACCACTAAGTGGTCGCGCTCGAAATCGTCTGCGGGGCGGCAGAAGTGTGTGTCGTAATAGGCTACGACGAAATAGTCAAGGAAGTAGAAACTGAGGATGGTGACGAGGGCTATCTCCACCACAATCCAAGCATTCTGACGACGGTTGGCCCAAAAGTTCTTTATTGTCTGGTTCATCTTTTCTGATTTAGCGATTCTACGATGGGTTTGCGCAGCGAGTGCCAAGCGGGGATGAGCGCAGCCATGAGGTTGAGCACGGCGCAGCATGCGAAGGCCACGAAGAAGAGCGTTGGCGTGAAGAACATCCGGAAGTCAAGGCTTGGCTCATTGCCCACCTGGCTGAAGCCACCAAACATCTCATGGACTATATCTGTGTTGCTGACGGCCGCGATGAAGAGCCACGACAGCAGCCAGCCAGCGATGCCGCCGAGGAGTGTCAGCACGAGATTCTCATGGATGACCTCGTTCAGCAGTGTGCGCCGCTTGGCGCCGAAAGCCTTGCGGATGCCCATCTCGGCACGGCGGGCCTCCATACGGTTGGAAACCAAGCCGCTCAAGTTGACGGCGGGGAGCAACAGGAAAAGCAATATCAACAACGCAGGCGGCATCAGTTCCTTGGCCTTCATGGAGAAGTCCTGGTCGCCGGTATGTCTGAAGAAGTTCAATCTCTTGAAGAAGTGGGTATCGGCATCTATCTTCCACTTTCCCCAATCCTTGCCAAGCCGAACGTTGTTGGCTGCATTGTAATTCTTGCACAGCGGCTCAATCTCGTCGAGGAAGTCCTTGCGGCTGCTGCCCTTGCGCAGCAGAAGGCGCACGTCGAGTTGGCCGGAGTAACTGATTTGGTCGAGGTTCTGGTCGGGGTTGTCATCTTTGTTGACTTCCACCGTATAGGGGATGTAGATGTCGGCAGTGGCATCCTCCATAAGCGTGCTCACCGCTTTGACCACACCGACGACGCGAAACGGGAACTGCCCCTTGCTACCTGCAATGCTGACATGCGTGGCACCGTCGAGCCTCTTGGCCAACTTGTCGGTGACGATGCACACGCGCTCGCCCTGACGAAACTCCTTCTCGGAGAAGGGACGCCCACTGAGGAACGTCAGGTCGTAGAGGTGGAAGAAGCTGGGGTCGGTGCAGAGGGCATAGACACCCGTCACAAACTGCCTGCCCTCGTCGGTGATGCTCAAGTAGGCAGACCTGATGCCTGTGGCGGCCTCAATGCATTTCAGCTGCCGGAAGCACGAGTCGAGGGCGGCCGTGGAGAAGCGCATGTCGAACTCGCGGCCATTTTCAGCCAGCGACTTGGTGTAGAAGCCGTACAAGGGATAGAGCGTGCGGCTGCGGTTCGTCTCCGGCGGGATATCCGCCAACCTGATGTTCAGGAAGATGGCAATGACCATGGCGGAGGCGATGGCCACCGCCGTTCCCGCGATGTAGATGGCGGAGAAGAGTTTGTCTTCGCGGATGAGCGCCACGGCGTGACGCAGAAGAAGCATGAATTTATTCATCTTTTTGATTAATCGTTATCTCAAAAAATCACATGATTTGTCGTCCGTCGAGGAATTTGATGATGCGGTCGGTCTTTTGGGCCTGCTGCTCGTTGTGCGTCACCATGACGATGGTGCGGCCGTCCTCGCTGTTAAGTTTGTGGAGCAATGCCATGATTTCGGCACCCATCTTCGAGTCGAGGTTACCAGTCGGCTCGTCGGCCAACAGAATTTCTGGGTTGCCGATGACGGCACGGGCGATGGCCACGCGCTGGCACTGTCCGCCGGAGAGTTGTGTGGGGCGGTGGCGCATACGATGGGAGAGGCCCACGCGCTCAAGGACCTCCTTCGCCAGTCTCGTCCGCTCGCTGCTGCGCACACCCCTATAAATGAGCGGCAGCATCACGTTGTCGAGCACGTTGAGCGTGGGGATGAGATGGAACGACTGGAAGACAAAGCCTAATGTCTTGTTCCTCAATTCGGCCAAGCGGTTGTCGGAGAGTTTCGGGTCTATTTTCGTCCCGCACAGCGCAATCTCGCCGCTCGTGGGTTCGTCGAGCAAGCCCATGATGTTGAGCAGCGTCGACTTGCCGCAGCCCGAGGGGCCCATGATGCTCAGGAACTCGCCCTTCTGCACTTCGAGGTTCACATTCTCCAACGCCTGTGTTTCCACCTCGTCGGTACGATAGACTTTGTTGATCCCAGTTAATTTGATTACTATTTCCATTGTTATTATTTACTTGAGTTTCTCTTTGCCCATATTTTATACAATTTCCATACCAAACTCATAACTCACTGATAATCAACAATAGCACAAAATAGAGTGTCCATTTTCGGACACTCAAGGTGTTTGAAAATGGACACTCTGATAACTAATCCATACTACATTATTGATTACAGCATGCTGATATTTTGGGATGCCCAAAGACTCGTGAGAGAATATGTTTCCCTCAAAGCATGGGATTATAGGGGAAAGACGATGGAATAACTCGTATGGAGCGACCAGATTCCATTTCAACGCTGAAATATATTTACAAAACAAGCCTTCAGTAAAAAAAATGAACCTTGATGCTTATCCCGAACTCAAGTTATTATCTATTTTTGAACACCTACTTATTCGCTGAACATGCCCAACTTCCCCGACAGGAAAGTGCAAAAAATGTTAATAACATATGCTGTTGTAAATGATAATTGGAAAGAAATAGATTTTTCACTATTTTTGTAGCCCATAAGTTAACAACAGTACGAGCTAATGAACACACGAACTCATTTTCAGACCAAGAAGCCATATGCTAAACCTATATTAGTGGTGGAACGCTTTGTTGCCAATGATTTTTGTGCAATATGCGAAACAAATGGTTATAATATGTATAAAGTAGCATCTGAAAATGTAGCCATATCTCCTGATGGTAGCAACATGTCAGGAAATGTGTACTATGAAACCAACAATATTACAGGTTTACAAATTGGCGGTGATAATCCTGATCAGTATGCAGGAGGGGGTATGTCAAGTAATCCGGGTACTGCAGTAGACGGTTATGTGTATTTTGACATGAATGATGCTCATTTAGGTTATGTTATCAATGGAAATGATCCAGACGTAAATCAATGGTGGCGTGTTATCATTTTCCATCCATTAACCTATGGAACGTGGGATGGTAAATGGCACGCTTACAATCAAAGCACATTTGTTCCCACTGATTCTCAATACGTTATAAATGCCAATAATGCATCATAACAATTAACCAACTTGATACTCAAAATCATCTTGTCAGCGAGAACTTCAGGCTGAGACCAAAGTCGCGCGTGGTGGTGGGATAACTGCTGCTGGTGAGCAAAGGAGTGTTGGTCTGCGAGTCGAAATAGAACGTCATCGTCATCAACTTCGATATGGTGTAGTCGGCGTTGAAAGAGAACTTGAACGCCGTGCTTCCACTGCTGGCCTGACTGGTCATCGAGGCGATGTCGCGGGTGATGTTGGCCTGCTTCTTGTAAGACACGTCACACCTGAGATTGAGGTCGTGGTTGAACTGCTTGGAGTTCCTCGACGTGTTTTGGTTCCTGTTGTTGTTATTGTCTTCAGAATCGTTATTCCCTTTCTTGCCTTTCACTTTCCTGGACCCACCGCCAAAGAGGCTGAAGAATTTGAAGTCGTTGATCTTGTATCCGAAACCAAGCACAAGGTCCTTGCTCGTGGTTTCGTTGATTTGCACGCTGGTGGTGCTAAGCGTGAGCACACGAGTGTCTCTGTACTCCAACTTGCAGGTGAGGTTGTTGTTGAGTGTGACATCGACGCCGATAAGTGGCGAGAACGACTCGTTGATGCTGACGGTGGAGATGTTGAACATGCTGTTGGGCGTAGGCAGACCCGTGGTTGCGTCGGTGATGAAGCCAAGCCCGTCCATATACTCCAGCCATGTGCTGAAACTGGCATACGAACCGACGGCGAAGACGCTCTTGTAGGCATGGTTGATGTTGACGCTCTTGAAAAGGTCCCTGAAGGGAGCCAATTTGCTCAGTCCGCTGTATCGGATGGTCCAGTTGGGCAGCATCCTGGCCAACGAGGGGAAGAGGTCGAGCGACTTCCCGCCGATGTTGGTGTAGGTGGAAATGAATGCCGGTATGAGGACATCGGAACTATATAGTCCCACGGTGCTCACCTCGGGATTGAAAGCCTGCCCGGCCATGGGGGTTCCTACGGGATAGGTTGAACCGGCATACTGCGCCTCCACCCTGTCTCGGAAACCAGGCAGCGAATTGCAGAACTTGACGAATGAGGGCGAATGGTATCCGTTGCTGGCGCTTCCCATGCCTTCAAGAGCCGACCTGAGCGAGATGGTTGTGATGGTGAACTGTCCGCTTCTCGTCGTGGGATTGCCCACATACATGTATTGTATGCTTCTGGCATCTGTTTCCGTCCTGCTGGCATTCAAGTCGATCTTGAAGTCGCGTGCCGGTTCGAGGGTCATCTTGAGTTGCAGGTCTTTTGTCGCATTGGTGGTGGACGGTGTCGCCACGTTGTCGACGCATAGCAGCCAGTTGTTGCGTCTCGCCTTTTCGATGTAGTCCTCATCGGTGAAGCCGAAGGCGAAGTCGAGTCCCGGACTGAGTATGTCGCCCCTCCTCTGTCCGAAAGCCGAACCTATGGTAGGCATGAATCCAGGCAGCGACATTGCCCTTTGGTCCCTATAGGTGAAATTGATGTTCCTCACCATCATGAGTCCTCTTGCTATGACTTGTGCCGTCTTGTACCACACCTTGTCGTCCAAGGGTTGCTTGGGAGTGACAGAGATTTTCAGGGTGACGGCTGAATCGGTCTTGTTGATGACCTTGATTTTGTTGTCATCCACCACCTTGTATTTCACAGGGACTGTTTTGCCGTCCTTGTTCTTGGCAGTGACGATGAGCCTCTTGCTCTTCTTCCCGTGTGAGACCACGAGTGACGTGTCGGCCTTGATGGTGATTTCCTTCTCAAAGGTGTTCTTGTTCTTGGGCAACTGTGCCTTCGACTTGTCGTCGGCCTCCTTGCCATCTTCCTTGCTGTCATCCTTCTTATTGTCATCCTTCGGTTTCTTGGCCTCCTTCGACGAAGTCTTGGTGGTTTTCTTGGCATTGGTGTTGCTGCTCTTCGAGAAACGTTCGTTGGCTTTCTTGAGGAACGGCACATGGTCGTAGAGTTTTTGCATGTTGAAGGTGCCGTTGATGTTGAAGGTCCGGTTGTTGGTGATGGTGTTGCCAAGAGTGGTGCCGTCTTCCAACTGCGTACCTCTCACCCAGGAGTAATTGGCGTCGTAGGTGACATCCGAAGTCACCCAGTCGAAGATGGGGATGAGGTTGAGTGGCACATGGTATGAAGCCTTGAAGTTCTGTGCATAGTCGAGTGGTGCTCCCATGTTCTTGATGGAAGCCCACACAGAGTCTTTCCAAGCGGTGTAATGGTCGGGATAGAGGTCTTTGTTGACGGGAGTGTAGGGTTCCTCTATCTCTGCGTGTGTGCCGCTGGAGAAGTTCAGGTGCAGGTTCTTTGTGAAGTCCCACCTGATGGAGAAGTCCCTGTTCCATAGGAATTGCTCGCTGAACGACAGTGGCAGTTGCGAATCCTCCAAGCTTTCCATGTCGCGCTCCTGCAGTTCATAGTATATGCGCTTGATGTCAGAGTTGAAGGTGATGTTCTGTGGCAGGTAGTTGAAACCGAGTTTCTTAGGGAACTCGAGCCATTTCGACTTCGACTTGATTTTCTTGAAAGGTTCCCATGCCTTGTATACGGGCGACCAGGAGTAAGACAATGATCCGTTCCACTGTGAGTCGTCCTCATAGACGATGGTCTCTCCGGTGGTCCTTGTGTGCTGGTGGCTGTATGAGAAGGAGAAGTTGGCAGGGTCGTATGGCATGGGGTGTCCTTTGGTGGCGATGCCCACCCTGACGTTGGAGAGAGAGAAGCTGGATGATGTGACTTTCTTGACGACGATGGATTCGATGGAGTCTTTTTCGTGCTTGTCCATCGCCTCGAGTGCGTCGTCCAGTTCCATGTCGGTGTCGAGAGGGTTGTACTTCGGCCTGGTCGTCTGGTTGGAGTAGGAATAGTAGAGAGGTGCCGACACCTTGGCTTTGTCGGGGAAGAACTTGCCGAGTTCAAGTTGAGTGGTGACGGTGTAGTTCTGCATATTGTCCTTGGAGCGTGCTGCGACGCCGTCCTCCAGTCCTCCGAATCCCTCGGAGGTGTATCGACCGGTGACGTTGATGGAGCCGAAGTCAGAGAGTTGCACATTGAGGTTGCCCTGTGCAGCCCATCCACCTTCGTTGTTGTATTCCTTGAGACGGAGTTCGTTGACCCACACCTCTCCCGACTTGACCTCTCCTGCGAGGTTCCTCACTCCGATGATCATGGTTTTCACCTCTCCTAGCGACGGGTTTCCCATGACGGTGATTTTGTTGGCGGGTTTGTCCTCGTCGTATGCATGGAAGGGTTGGTTGTAGGAAGCCGTACCCTCAGCCTTTGCCCTGTTGCGCTCCTTCTTGATGGCGGTGAGGGCGTCGAGTGGTATGTCGACCATGTTCTCCTCCGGCCACACCACTCTCTTGTCATTGGCTGAGTATTTGTCATAGTGGCCGGCGGGAGTGAGTTTGAGAGGCACCTCGTATTCGTAGTAGTTGCTCTTGTAGTCGCTTCCGAGGCGTATGAAGACAGCCAACTGGTCGTCGGCGAGGTTGGTGGTGTTCTGGTTCAACGTATTGGCATGCACGAACATCTGCAAGCGCTTGTATTGTCTGAGGTCGAGGGTGGTGTTCTTATAGACACATTTCGACTCTCCTGTGCCGAGGTCGTTGACCACGATGTCGAGTGCCTGCTCGTTGCTCTCGACGAGTTGTGGCTGGGTGGGGTCCTGCACACGCGAGATGCCCGGCGGCAGTATGTAGTTGACCGGTGTCTTGTCGTTGTTCTCCTCGATGTTGACGGCGCTGACCGACATGTAGCCGGAGTTGGATGCGCCGTTGGTGAGGTTCTGCGTATAAACCCTCCACTCTCCCCTGACGAGGTCGAGGCTTCCGAATCTCATGACGATGGGCTTCTTGAAGTTGGTGAGGAACATGCGCATGAACCTGACAGATGTGAAGTCGCTGATGGAACCCACCTTCTGCTCGTACCTGTCGAGTGGTATTCTGAACTGATACCATGTGACATCGTATCTCTCCCCGTTTCTCAGTGTTCCGCTTCCCACCCTGCTGTCGACGATGAAGTTGTGTCCCACGACGAGGTCTTCGGGCCTGATGGAGACGTGGTACTGGTAGTATTTCTCATACTCGTTGAGGGTGTTGTCCTGGTTGATATCCTCCACGTCGGGGGTGGTCTTGTAGGAGGTGTCGTAACTCTCGCTCCTCATATCGGAGTCGGGTGTGTTGCCTTGCGGGTTGTTGATGCGCTTGTATCGCTGTAGGATGGAGGCCTGCGCCTGGTCGTAGTCGCTTCCACGGAAATAGTGGTAGTCGTCGTTGGCGGGGTCGGCATAGATGCTGTCCCACACCTCCTGCGACACCTTGCCCCTCAAGTTGTTGAGGAATTCCTGGTATCCGTCGAAGGTTTGCTCTTCCTGGTCGGTGAGTCCGTTGTATCCCACGTCCTGCTGGTTTCTTCCCGATACGGCGAAGGCATAGGTGTAGGTTGTGGTGGTTGGCACCTTTCCCCACTGGGTGAAAGCGAAACTGTTGGATCCGTCGACAGGCATTCCGCTCTCGTGGAATTTCTTTCCGTCGCGGAGGATGTCCTCGCTCACCTCTCCGAGGTTGATGTAGAAGTCGCCTCCATACTCCGCGGCATCCTCTTTCCCGTTGGTGTAGATGAACGGGTCGAGGAGCCAGAACTCGATATACTCGATGTTGGCTGTTTCGAAGTCGTTGGTGTCCAACTTCCTCATCATGCCACCCCACTTAGTTTGCGGGTTGTCAAAGCGTCCCATGGCATTGAGTTCGGTGTTGAAGTTGTAGGGTCCCCTTTCCTCGGGATAATAGGCGAGGTTGAGCACGGGGAGGGTCGACGTGGCGCCGCTGTAGGAGCTTTGGTCCCTGTTGGGATAGAGCTCGCGGACATACACCTCGCGGACATAATGGTTGGATAGTTGGTCAAGGTCGCTCTTGATGTGTCCCGGTGTGAGCGACGAACTTCTCCTGGTGAAGAGCGGGTCGATGTTGTACCATGCCAGAAGGCTTCTGTTGTAACTGCTGGTGACTCCTGTCTTGTCCTTGTATTCACCAAACATGGTGGGGCAGCTTGAGATGATCCAGGTTGTGGGTGCTGAGACATCGATGGTGTTCTTCGTGTTCTCGAAATCGTCGAGATAGGAGGCGTTGTCTTGCGTGCCGTGTGCCTGTCCTGCTATGAGTTGTGCAAACTCAGCCGAGAGGGATATGTTGGACGGTTGTGTGACATGGAGCAACGGGATTTTGTCGAGCATGTTGGTGAGCCACTGCGACTCTTTCTTCCAGTTGAGGTTGACACCCCATACGGTGTTGTTGAGGGGTTCCGCCCCCATGGGCACCTTTGTGGTGAGCGACTGCTCTGAGAGATGCCTGAAGGTACCGCTGAGTTGGAAGTTCTTGCTGAAGTCGTACTCCCAGTTGAGTCCGAACATAGTTTTCCTCGACTGCCCGTAGTCGGTGTTGCTCTCACATGACGCCTTGATGTCGGGCTGTGCGTCCAGGATGCTCTGGTTGATGATGGTGACCTCTCCGGCGGAATAGTCCACGGTGTAGTCTGAGCCTTCCGTGAGTTTCACACCGTTTGCAGTGACCTCGACCGACCCTTGCGGCACGTTGTATGCGCCGAGTGAGATGACATTGGCCGACGAGCCCCTGAAATGACCGGTGAGGATGTACTTGTCCTTCTCTGCTATCTGCTTGGCCACGGTCTTGGTGGAGTCATAGAGTTCGGTATAGCTGTATTTCTGTGCCGTTGCGGGGTCCACACCCTTGCCGACGAGGAATTTGTAGAGATACTCTCCGAAGGGTTCCGCCTTTGGTAGGAAGACGCGCCCGTTGGTGACGGTGTATCCAGCCACATAGTCGAAATATCCGTTGGGGTGTGCCTTCATGTTGTTGTCAAGTCGGTCGGCGTCGATGTCTTTGATGATGGTCTGGTCCTTTACCTGTGGTTCCGGGATGTAGGTGAGATAAACGCCGGCAGTGTCGCTTTGGAACTTGATGTCAAGCCTGAACTTGTCCTTCTCCACTGATGATGCGAGGTAATAGACGTTTTTCATCATCAGGTCCCAGTTGGCCTGCTGGGGGTTGTTGCTGGTGTTCTTGAGCGACTTGACGAAGAGGCATTTGTTCACGTCAGTGACATCGCTGGCAAATTCTCCCACTTGGTATGTGACGCCTCCATAGGTATATTCGTAGGCGACGGCGAGCACCTGGTCGGTCTGGAGCGTTGTCTTGAGTGAGACATATCCCAAGGCGTTGTTTACGGTGTATTCGGAGGAGTTGAGCAACCTTGCTTGCTCGAGTTTCTCATAATCGACGCCACCCACGAACTGCGCATCGAGCACAGATGAAGTCTGTGAGATGTCTCTCGCGTCTGCCATGGTGGTGGTCAACTGCGAGTATAGCGAGTTGGCGTTGTTTGATGGCGGTGTGTCTTTGCCTCCTTCTCCTAGTAGCGGCAGTGCGATGATGTTCCTGGTGTTGTTGTTGTTGCCGGTTTTGTTGGTCACCCAGATTTCCATTCGGTTGATGGTGATTCCTGTGGTGAGGTTGGGAAGCATTTTCATCGCTCCGTCATACTTCCCCCTGAAATAGTGTGAGAGGAAGAAGTGCCTGTTCTCTTCATAGTTGGCGGCGTCGATTTCGAAGGGTGTGAGTTGCACGCCTCCTTTGGATGACACGCTGGACGAGGAGGATTTCTTCTGCGAGATGACGGTTTGCAACTTGAGTTTTCCGAATTGGAAGTCGGTGCGCAGTCCGAAGAGTGAACTTGCGCCCGTGATGAGCGAGGAGTTGCCCGGGAACGACACATTGCCACCCTCTACGAGTTTGATCATCTCATCTTCCTTGCCGTCATACTTCAACTTCATGCTCTGTGCGTCGAAGTCGAAGGTGGCATCGGTGTTGTAGTTGATGTTCATGTTCACCTTGTCACCCACCTTGCCGTTGACGTTGAGGTTGATTTTCTCGTCGAAGTCCATCGTGGTTGTCTTGCGGTTGCGTATGGGCAGCGAGGGGTTGTCGATGTTCTTGAAAGTTGCTCCGAACTTCAGTTCCGCCGTTCCCTGTGTCTTGATGCGCACACCTCCAGGACCGAAGATTTTCTCCGCTGGTCCCAGGTCGAAGTGCATGTCGAGGAAGTCAAACTTTTCCTTCCCCTGGGTTTGCAAGGCTTCCTCGTTCTTGGAGCGGAAGAAGTCGTAAAGCATCTTTCTCTCACTCCACTTGAAATATTCGTCGAAAGTCATCATGGTGGGGGCGAAGACATATGTTCCCGCCACCTTGTTTCCGATGATGTATCGCTCGATGGTGTCGTTGTATTCCACCGTCTGCTTCATGTTCTCCGGTCTCTGCAGGTCGGCGGAGCCTTGCATGAGGTCTTCGTCGAAGATGGGCTGTGTGCGCTGGATTCTCCAGCGTGGGTGGAGGAGTGAGTCGGGGATTTCCTCATCCTCATAGAGGATGGGTTGTGCCTTGATGGAATCGTTGACGCCTTTTCTGTCGGCACCGGCGTTGTTGCCTTTGTTGCGGTCGTTGTCCCTGGGCGCATCGTTGTTGTTCCGGTTGTTGCTCCGGTTGTTGGCCCGGTTGTTCCGGTTGTTCCTTGCCCTTGTGGGGTCGTCCTGGGGTGAACGGTTGTTCTGCTGCCTTCGTGTCGGGTCGTCTTGCGGCAAGGCCCACCGGTTGCCCGCCATCACGGTGATGGCGCACAAGAAGATGATGAATCCTATGATCCGCAAGTTGGGTTTCATATTCTCGACATTTTTGAGGGCTTTCTTGGTCAAAAGTGACTTAAGGTCCTTAAAGTCCTTAAGGTCTGACCGGTCATCCCTTTTATTTGATGAGTTTGAGTGCCTGTTTAATGACCTGCTCCACGGGGAGGTCGGGTTGCTTTTTGAGAATCTCCCCCACCACCTTGGCGGAGGGTGCGGGCGAGAAGCCGAGCATGGTGAGTGCGCTGACGGCCTCGTTTCTCACTTCCTTGTTGATGTTGTCCATCGGTTTTCCAGCCTCGCTGGCGGCCTGTTGCATGAGGTCAGCATTGGCTATCTTGTCCTTGAGGTCAACGATGATGCGTTGTGCAGTCTTCAGTCCGATGCCCTTGACACCTTTGATGGCTCTCTCGTCGCCGCTTGCGATGGCGTTGCATAGTTCCGCCGGCGTAAAGGAAGAGAGTATCATGCGTGCGGTGTTGGCACCTACGCCCGAGACGGTGATGAGTTGACGGTAAAGTTCGCGCTCTTCCCTGGAGAAGAACCCATAGAGCGTGAAGGAGTCGTCTCTTCCTCCAGTAACGATGGCCTCATGTACATAGAGTCTCACCTCTTTCTTATTCTGTATGGCCGTAAAAGTATTGAGCGAAATGGACAGCGCATAACCCACTCCGGCCGCTTCGACAACAGCCATGGCTGGGGTGATGTCTGTCAGTTCGCCCCTGATGTATTCTATCATTGATGTCTTTTTTTGTATATATACGATAGAATAACGTTGATGTGGCTTGGTTTATTGCCTACAGGTTGCATTTTTGGGGGTGTTCTCCCGTGTTCATCCACCAATGACCACGCTCAATCCCCATTGTGAGAGCAGATTGGCGCATCTTTGCTGCAATTCCTCGCTGGGCACTCCCATGGCGAGGTGCTCGGGATTGTAGGTGGAACCCATCCTGCGGTGCTTGTCCTTGCCCACGTCGTGGTAAGGCAACAGGTGCACGGTGGGGAGTTCGCCTGGAAGCGAGGTGATGAATCTTGCCGTTTGCTCCATGTTGTCCTCGTCGGCGTTCACATGTTCTATCAAAGGTATGCGTATGGAAAAGGCACAGGGTCGGTGCTCTGCCAGCCACCTGATGTTCTTCAATATCAACGTGTTGTCAACACCGCAATAGCGGAGGTGTTTCTCCGGGTCCATCACCTTCAGGTCGACGAGCATCAACTCGCAGGCGGCCGACACTCGTTGCACAACAGCGGGTGAGGCATGCAGCGAGGTGTCGACGGTGCGATGGAACCCGCGCCGCCCCAGTTCTTCCAACAACTGCATCGTGTACCCGGGATGCATCAGGGGTTCTCCTCCGCAGAGGGTGACGCCTCCACCGCTGTCTTCCATCACGTCGCGCTCCTTCTCCAACTCTGCCATCAACTTGTCCATTTGCCATTCCCTTCCGCAAAGTTCCAAGGCTGTCGTGGGACATTCCTCGGTGCAGCGCCCACAGAGGGTGCATGCATCGGGAGACAAGACGATGCCGTCGCTGCCTACCTGCAAGGCGTGTTGCGGACATACCTGCACACAGGTGCCGCAGCCCATGCATTTGCCTTGCTTGTAGAGCAATTGCTGCCGTGGCGACCAACTCTCGGGGTTATGGCACCAGACACACCTCAGAGGGCATCCCTTGAGGAATATCGTGGTGCGTATCCCTGGTCCATCGTTGATGGCGTAACGCTTGATGTCGAAAAGGAAATTTTCTATCTTTATGATTTTTAGAAGTTATTGAAATTAAAGAAGTTAAAGAAGTTATTGAAATTAAAGAAGTTATTGAAGTTAAAGAAGTTATTGAAGTTAAAGAAGTTAAAGACATTACTCCATGAGTAATATGCCATTCGCAGAACCAATGTCTCTAACTTCTTAACTCCTCTAACTCCTAAAAAACTTCTTCATTCTACCAAATCATTCTCCGTCCTTGCGATGATCTCGTTTTGCAGCTGCTCGGTCATGTCGTTGAAATAGTCGGAGTAGCCGGCTACTCGCACGAGGAGGTCGCGATAGTCTTCTGGATGCTGTTGTGCGTCGCGCAGGGTGGCGTTGTCGACGATGTTGAATTGTATGTGATGCCCTCCGAACTTGAAATAGGTGCGTATGAGACAAGCGAGTTTGCGCATGTCTTCCTCCCTTTTGAGCAGGCTTGGCACGAAGCGTACGTTGAGCAACGTCCCTCCGCTCTTCGTCTGGTCGAGTTTGCCCAATGACTTCACCACGGCAGTGGGGCCGTGGGTGTCGGCGCCATGGGCAGGCGATGTACCGTCGCTGATGGCGAAATGTGCGAGTCTCCCGTTGGGTGTGGCCCCGCAGACCTGTCCGAAATAGTTGTGGCAGGTGGTGCTGAGCATGTTGAGGTGTGTCTGTCCGCCACGGGTGTTGGGCCTTCCCTCTATGGCTTTCACCAGGTCGTCGTAGATGCGCACGGCGATGGTGTCGGCCTCGCTGTCGTCGTTGCCGAAGAAGGGAGTGTGGTTGCGGATATACTGTCGCATCTTCTCCTCTCCCTTGAAATTGCCGCGCAAGGCATCGAGCATCTGCCTCATGGTGTATCTCTTCTCGTCAAACACATGTTTTTTCAAGGCGGAAAAACTGTCGGTGAGGGTGCCCAGTCCCGTACATTGTATATATGTGGTGTTGTAACGTGCCCCACCGCTGTAGTAGTCCTTGCCTTTCTCTATGCAGTCGTCGATGAAAAGGCTGAGGAAGGTGGCAGGCGCGTAGAGTGAGAACATGCGCTCGATGTAGTTGTTCACTGCGAATTTCATATTGACGAAATGCTCCATCTGCCGCCTCCACGCCGCATAGAGTTGCTCGAAGGACTCGAACGACACGGGGTCTCCTGTCTGGAGGCCTAACCGTTTCCCCGTTTCCGGGTCCATGCCATCATTGAGGGTGATTTCAAGAATCTTGGGGGTGTTGAGGTATCCAGTGAGCAGGTAGGCTTCCTTTCCAAAGGCTCCCACCTCGATGCAGCCGGAGCACCCACCTTCCCGGGCGTCCTCCACCGTCTTCCCCGCCCTCACCATCTCTTGCACATAGGCGTCGGTGTTGAAGACGGAGGGATAGCCGTGCCCCTGCCTGATGACCTTGATGCCTTCGATGAGGAAGTCGTCGGGGGTGTCGTGCGCGATGTGGATGCTCAGTCCGGGTTGCAACTGGTGTAATTCCTCCTGGATTTCGAGGATGATGGTCGAGAGTTCGTTGGCAGCGCTTCGCCCCTCCCTGTCCACGCCTCCGATGTTGATGTTGGTGAAGTCGTTGTATGTGCCCGACTCCAATGCCGTCACTCCGACCTTGGGTGGTGCTGGCTGGTTGTTGAATTTCACCCAGAGGCAACTCAGCAGTTCCTTGGCGTCCTCACGCGTCAGCGTATGGTTTTCCAAGCCTTTCTGGTAGAAGGGTAAGAGGTGCTGGTCGAGATGGCCGGGGTTCATCGAGTCCCAGCCGTTGAGTTCGGTGACGGTGCCGAGGTGCACGAACCAATACATCTGAATGGCTTCCCACAGGTCTCTTGGGGCATGGGCAGGCACGTGATGGCACACGTCGGCGATTTTCAACAGTTCTTCCCGGCGCTGCGGGTCGGTTTCCTTGGCAGCCATCTCCTCAGCCATCAGTGCGTGTCGCTCGGCGAAGAGGATGGCGGCGTCGCACGAAACGGCCATGGCTTCCAGTTCCTGCTGCTTGTCGGTGGCCTCGGGGTCGTGGATGTAGTCTAGGCTGGCGATGCGCCGCTCGATGCGTTCCTTCACGTCGAGCAGTCCCTCGCGGTACATCTTGCCATCCATGGCGGTGTGTCCTGCGGCGCGCTGCTCCATGAACTCTGTGAACACCCCGGCGTGATAGGCTTCTTCCCACTCCTTGGAGACATGGTTGAATATCCGCTCGCGCTGGGTCTTGCCTTTCCAGTAGGGAATCACCTCTCGCTCGTAGGTGTCGATGTCTTCCTGACAGATATGATAGGGTTGCAAGGGTCGCTCGTTGAGCGTGTGGAGGTCTTCCACAGTGTGGCAGGTGAGTTCCGGGAAGGTGGGCACGGCTTTCGGCCGCGGCCCGCGCTCACCCACGATGAGTTCGTCGGGACCTATGTAGATGGTCTTTTTCTGGCATAGTTCATAAAAATTGCGTGCGCGCAACATGGCGATGGGCATCGTGCCGGCATTGGCCTTGTAAAAGGCGGTCTCTATCAAGGCACGCTCGATGCTCAGCGTGGTGGGGGTGTCGAAATTCTGCTGCCGCAAGCGCTTGATGCGGGCGTTCATGCCCTTGTCGTTCTCAGGGTGTTTGATGGAAAGTGTCATAAAATCCTACTTACTTTTTGGTGTCACGCCATTAGTGACATGCAAAGATAATGAAAAAAGAGATGAAAGATGAAAGATGAGAAATAAAAATGGACATTTGACTGTTGCGAATATAGGCGGCATCTCGGCAATGAAAGAAAAAACTGTGTTTTTTCTTTGAATTGCACTTGATTTGCATTATATTTGCAAATTGAAATGAAAAAATCAAATTACGACAACGAACCGAAGTACGACCATTACGTGGTGAAGGAGGCGGCTCCTTTGCTGCAGTACTTGCTCGACACCTTGAAACAAAGCCGGAGCAAGACGAAGGCTACACTTCAAGGACGAGGCATCAAGGTGGATGGAAAATGCGTCACTCAGTTTGACTTCCCACTCAAACCTGGGATGAAAGTCTCTGTGAGCAAATCAAAACGCAACGACATTTTCAAGAGCCGCCATGTAAGGATTGTATATGAGGACAAATACCTCATCGTGGTGGAGAAGAGCGCCGGCATACTCTCGATGGCAGCCGGCCACTCCTCGCTGAACGTGAAGTCGGTGCTCGACAACTATTTCGAGAAGTCGAGGCAGCGCTGCCACGCCCATGTGGTGCACCGTCTCGACCGCGACACTAGCGGTCTGCTGGTATATGCGAAGGACATGGAGACGGAACAAATCCTTGAGCACAACTGGCACGACATCGTTTACGACCGTCGCTACGTGGCGGTTTTGTCGGGTGAGATGGAAAGGGACGGCGGCACGATAGCCAACTGGCTGAAAGACAACAAGGCTTACATCACCTACTCCTCTCCTGTAGACAATGGAGGCAAATACGCAGTGACGCATTACCACACGCTTGCAAGAACCACAGAGCATTCTTTGGTGGAGTTCAAACTGGAAACTGGACGCAAGAACCAAATCCGCGTACATGCCGCCGACATGGGGCATCCGGTCTGCGGTGACAACAAATACGGCAACGGCGACGACCCCGTACACCGTTTATGCCTGCATGCATACCTTTTGTGCTTCTATCATCCTGTGACAAGGGAGAGGATGGAGTTTGAGGCTCCCATCCCTCCGGCTTTCAAGAACTTATTCAAGTAACTTACCTAAACTCAAAAAAGATTATGCAAGAATTCTTTGATTCTGGAAATACGCTTTCTACCTTGGTGGGCATCATTGTCATCGTTTCGGCCCTGTTCTTGTTCAAGAAAGTGGCCAGTTGCGCTGCAAAAATTGTCATTTTCGCCATTCTGATGGGCATTCTGGCTTTCGTCTATTACTACAGCCAGGAACATGACGGCGAAGAACCATTCGGCATTGAGGTAGTGGATGAATAAAGAGGAATTATATCGATTTGTACGGTCGATGACGAGCACGAATTAACCGAAAACCTTTGGTTGTTTCGGTTACTTCGTGTTCGATTTTTTTTGGCAAGACTCGCTTCCAACTTTTTTATAAAGTCATCGTACCTATAATATACATACGTCCCTTTAACTCCAAAAATAGCGTACATACGTCCCTTTAACTCCAAAAATAGCGTACATACGTCCCTTTAACTCCAAAAAATAGCGTACATACGTCCCTTTAACTCCTCTTTAACTTCCTTTTAACTCCTCTTTAACTTCCTTTTAACTCCTCTTTAACTTCCTTTTAACTCCTCTTTAACTCCAGAAAAAATTACAATATGAGACCTATTGTGGTGAGAAGCCCATATACAAACATGTTGCGGGCATTTTCGCCGAGAATGTCGTTGAGACGCTCTCCCTTGTTGATGGTTACCATCTTGTGCCAAGTATTGACGTGAAGCGCAAGGTAACCTAAAGGAAGGAGAAACGCCCATGGCTTCCCAGCCATCCAGAAACAGGCACCCATGGCACAGGCGACAACCCCTAGCAAAAGATAAAGCCACTCGCTGGCCTTCGGGCCGATGCGTACCACCAGCGTGGTCTTGCCCGTACGCCTGTCGTTGTCCCTATCACGATAGTTGTTCACCACCAACAAGGTGTCGATGACGAGTCCGCAGGCGATGGACGCCATCACAGTCTCCGTGGTCAACATGTCGCGCTGGAGATAAAAGGTGGCGCATACCGGCACTAGGCCGAAGAACACAAGCACCAGGAGGTCACCCAACCCAAGGTATGACAGGTGTGTGGTGTAGAGGAAGCAAAAGAGCACACAGGCAGCACCTACGGCCACCATCTCCCACCCTCCATAGGCCACGAGGGGCAGTCCGATGAGGCAGGCTACGACAGTGGTGACGAGGATGGCATTTCGCATGGCTCCAAGGGTGACCCATCCTTGTGCGCAGGCGCGTTTCGGCCCCAACCTCTGCTCATCGTCAACGCCTTTCTTGAAATCGAAATAGTCATTCACCAGGTTGGCGTCCACCTGCATCACCAAGGCGAAAAGCATGCACAAGATGGCTGGTACGGGGCGGAAGGCCTCCATCCCGCCATCGGCCCAGGCTAGCGCGAGAGCAATCATCACCGGGACGGAGGCTCCTGTCAACGTCTTTGGGCGTGCGGCAAGCACAAAAGCCTTGAAGGAATTGGTCTTTATCATAGGATTTTTATAAGGTAATAGGAGGAACAAGATGCAATAGGAGGTTTAAGGCTTTCCTAGAGCTCCCTTGGACTTCCTAGAGTTTCATGGGATTTTCCAGGCCCTCCTGCAGGGAGTCTTTTTCTTGAGCTGGTGGCGGTGGCGGTGGTGTCTTGAGCGTGATGCTTTCGAGGATGGCTCTCACCTCTGACTGATCGAGGGAGAGGTTTTCCATATACACCTTGGCGATGCCGGGTACGGGAAGAGAGGTGTAGAGGGTGATGGGGTGGTCTATCGCGTTTGTGGCGACAACCTTCCACGTGATGCCGTTGGCAGTGATATCGTCGGTGTTCTCGGAGACGCCCTCATCGCCTTTCAACTGCTGGTCCACGACGTTCTTCAATGTCAATGGATAACCAGGGAGGATGTCCAGTCGGAACATCCCTTTTGCCGCCCAGCGAGCCGGATTGTCCGGATCGGGGATTTTGAGGTCCGCCAAACTATCGTCTTGTTCGCGCACCTCCCATCCCGGCGGGAAGGTGGCGGAGAAATATTTGGTGTCCATACGTATGGAGTCGGCGGGTGTCTTCTCAACGACGGCAGAAGGAGCCTTTTCCCCATCACCGCCTTTTTCCGTCTTGTTGCATGACGCAAGCCCTGCCATGACGGCACAAAAAATCAATAGTCTTTTCATCTTCACACGTTTGTTGGCCTGTCGGCCTAAGGCATGGATTGGATTTCGCGCCCAAAATTAAGAAAAAAAGTCGAGACACATCATGATTCACCCCCTTTTTTTTCAAGAACCGATGCATAACACGTCACCCAGCGGGCGACATTCCAACTAGCTGCCGGCTGTTGCAAATAGGATGTCCAATTTGTTGTATCAACTTTTAATCAAAGACACCACCCCCTCTGCGGTCAGGCACAAGACCTGACCCTACAGGGCCTACAGGGGCGGGGATGTTGCACTCCGAGTGAGCATCCCGTGAGCAAAAGGGGGTGTGCGCATATCCCCGCCCCTTGAGGGGAGGGGCAGGGGTGGGGTATTTGACCCAAAGGTTATTCTTACGTTTTTCTAATAT
>JAFWSS010000058.1 GCA_017524385.1 Prevotella sp. | reverse complement strand
TTTTAATTAATTTTGCAAAAATAATCTAAATTAAAACGAATTACCTAATAACAAACCTATGAAGAAATTCTTTATCTGTATCACTCTCGCCTTGGTGGGAATGGTAACCTCGTGCGTTGACAAGGACGTGGAGGTGGATGCAGACAACAGGCCGACATGGCTTGGGGGAAGCATCTTGGAGGAATTGCGGAATCCGGGAAAGCATGGACTGTTGACGGGTACGTTTGACACCTATCTCAAGTTGATCGACGACCTTGGGTATGCCGAGGTGCTCAACAAGACCGGGTCGAAAACCGTCTTCCCCGCCAACGACGAGGCTTTTGCCAGGTTCTTCCAGAACAATGACTGGGGGGTGACAAGTTACAGTCAACTCTCTGACGCTCAGAAGAAACTGTTGTTGTATTCCTCCATGCTCGACAACGCGTTGCTGCTCGAGATGCTGCCCAATGTCTATAACGGTACCAACGAGCCGCTGAAAGGGCAGGCCATCCGCCATGAGTCCACCGTAAGCACCATCGACTCCATCCAGTGGATTGCTGGCAGGGAGCAGATGCCAAAGAACAATGTCTATTGGCAACCCTATTACGACAAGGGCATCCATGTCGTCTCCGACAACACCACACAGATGATGCTCCACCTGACAAGGGAGTTCATGACCAACAACGACATCACCGTGGTGGGTGACAACAGCGACTTCGCCATCCTCACCGGCACGCCGTATCCGGAGGATGCGAAAACCGCTTACATCTTCAACGACAGGGTGGTCAAGGGTGACCTCACCTGCCAGAACGGATACATCCATCAGATGGAAGATGTCATCGTGCCGCCCGGCAATATGGCACAGGTGCTGAAAAAACACGACAACACCAGGTATTTCAGCCACATCCTCGACTATTTCGCCGTACCTTATTTCGATGCCGTCACCACGCAACAATACAACGACTGGGCAGTCACCAATGGAAGGAGCACCATCGACTCCATCTATCAAGTGAGATACCTCAGTTCGCGTTCGCAAGGAGGTGAGGCTTTGGTGAGAGACCCCAACCGCCAGACCCTCTCCTCTTCACAGGTGCTCGGCTTTGACCCGGGATGGAATGAATACCATCCGGCCGTTGCCAGGGCCGGCAACCTCGACATCCGCATCATGGACGTGGGTGCCTTCTTCGTGCCCGAAGACAAGGCGGTGCAAAACTATTTCCTTCCGGGAGGTGCAGGGGCGTACCTCATCGACATCTATGGCGACAGGCCCAATACCGTTGAGAACTTGATGGAGAACCTCGACTCGCTGCAGTCGAAAAACCCGCAGGTGCTCACCGCCTTCACACGCAACCTGATGAAGGCATCCTTCACCGCCACCGTACCCAGCAAGTTCTCCACCATCCTCAACGACGCCAGCGAGAACATGGGACTCACCCTCGACATGGTCAACAGGAAGGAAAACGGAAAATATGACATCTCCTTCGCCAACAACGGAGCCATCTATGTCATCAACGAACTGGTGGCCCCCGACGAGTACCAAGCCGTCATGGCACCAGCCTCCGTCTATCCCGACCTGCGTGTGATGAACTGGGCCGTGCAGGATGGTGTCGCCAACGGCGACTACCTCGGTGTGGACTTCAAGTACTACCTCCTCGCCATGAGCGCCAACTACGCCTTCTTCATCCCCGAGGATGCAGCCTTCGACTTGTATTACCTCGACCCCGCCAGCCTTGCACACCGCGAGAACAACCAGGCCACGGGACGCATACAGCCCGACCTCCTGCATTTCTATTATGACAAGGCAGCCACCAACCAACCCTTCCTCAAGTGCGACCGTTACTATTACAACATGCAGACAGGACAGGTGGAAGGAGAGGCCAGGCAGGCCAACATCTCAGAGGTGAAGACACAGCTTGTCGACATCCTCAACTACCACACCTTGGTGCTCAATGAAGGCGACCTCATCGGTTCCAACCACTACTACAAGACCAAGCATGGCGGAGAGGTCTTTGTAGATGGCAACTTCGTAGGAGGCAGGGTGATGGGAGGCTTGCAACTCGAGCAACCCAACCTGTTCCCCGCACCGCAAATCAAGCAGATATACAATGAGAAGAACGGCAATGCCTACCGCCTCAGCCGAGTCGTGCAGCCGCCCACCAAGAGCGTCTATGCCGTTCTCAGCGAGAACAGCCAGTTCTCCGAATTCCTCGAAGCCTGCTCCGGTTTCGGCGCCACCCAAATACTCGCGTGGGCCGGCATCTCCGACGAGGTGAATCCCGCCACAGGGTCGTCGCAGCAGGATGCCTACACCATCTTCACCCGCAACTACAAGATGGGTTCCACCAGCATCAGCGAGGCCTGCCTCGACTACAACGTGAAGATGTTCAACACCTACAACTACACCCTTTTCGCACCCGACAACAGTGCCATGCAGAGGGCGTATGCACAGGGTCTGCCCAAATGGGCCGACATCCAAGCACTCTTTGAGAAATACGCCGACCTTGACGACAACCATGCCGTCACAGCACAGGAAGAGTCAGACAAGGCCCTGGCCTATGTCAAGATCAAGGCTTTGCGCGACTTCGTGAGATACCATTTCATGACCAATTCCGTCTATGCCGACAACACCATCGAGGGAGGGCGTTACACCACGCTCAGCGCCGATGAGATGGGTGTGGCCAAGGAAGTCATCCTCTCCGGCGGGGGAGGGCAGTTGAATGTCTCTGATGTCACCGGGCACTCCGTGTCGGTCAGCGCATCCGGTTCCAAGGTTTCCAACAAGATGGCGCGCGACTATTGGTTCAACAACAACAAGTTGAGGGCCACGTCCATCGTCACCTCCTCCTTCTGTGCCGTGCACCAGATTTCGGAACCTCTCTATGGGGAAAGTTCCGGCCGCTTCGACGGGGCATGGGCCAACAGGGCTTCCTTCGCCAAGTCGAAGAAGATTTACAAGCAACGTAAAGCAAATCACGAACTCTAAAGGACAATGCCATGAGTTATAAGAAAATCATATCCATAGCA
>JAFWSS010000003.1 GCA_017524385.1 Prevotella sp. | reverse complement strand
GTACTGTAGACCATAAAGCGATTCGTTTCATTTAGATTGAACATAGTAAAACGTATTTTGTGCCGGCAAAGATACGATGCTTCGACGATACACAAAATACGTCTTATTTGGGATGCTTACGAAGAAAAAATCCCCACAAATGGAGGCATTTTGATGGTGTCATCGTTTGGTTATCCATGTTTTTTTAAGAATCTACTGTAAATAATTGAATATCAATATAACCGAACTTCCGAAACTTAAGGTCCTTATAGTCCGTAGACTTTTTATCTTAGGTGAGCACCCCGGATGAGCCCTGGCGACGTTCGACGACGTCGCCTCCTAAAGTTAGTCTGCTTGTGAGGCTTCTATTTCCGACATTCTTTTCCAAAAAAACAGCGTAATATTTTGCTTTGTTACAAAATTGCACTATCTTTGCATTGACAAGCGAAGATAGGCGTAAAAGTAGACACATGTCCCTTTAACTCCTCTTTAACTTCCTTTTGACTCCCTTTTAACTCCAATAAAGAAAGGACACACGTGCATATCGTCATCGCAGGCAACATCGGCAGTGGCAAGACCACACTCACCAAACTCCTCGCCAAACACTATGGATGGCTCTCCAAGTTTGAGGCAGTGGAGCACAACCCCTATCTGGAGGACTACTACAAGGACATACCTCGGTGGTCGTTCGCCCTGGAGGTGTATTTCCTCAAGCAGCGCTTCAAGGACCTGCTCGACATCGCCCATACCAAGCAGACGGTGATCCAGGACCGCAGCATCTTCGAGGGTGTGCATGTCTTCACAGCCAACAACTACGCAATGGGCAACCTCGACGAGCGCGACTACAAGTGCTATATGGAGCTGTTTGAGTCGATGATGTCCGCCGTCCATGTGCCCGACCTGATGATTTACCTGCGCGCTTCCATCCCCCACCTTGTGGAGAACATCCAGAAGCGCGGGCGCGGCTACGAGCAACAGATGCAGCTCGACTACCTGAAAAACCTCAACCGTCTTTACGATGAGTTCATCTACCAGAAATACCCTGGCAAGGTGCTCACCGTGGAAGTGGACAACCTTGACTTCCTCAACCGCAAAGCCGACCTGGCATCGATTACCGACCGCATCGACGCCATCCTCTTCGGCCTTTTCTCACAAACATAATACTCAGAAAACCATGCATATAGCAGTAGCAGGAAACATTGGCAGCGGCAAGACCACGCTGACCAGGATGCTCGCCAAACGTTACGGATGGGAGCCACGTTACGAACCCGTTGACAACAACCCCTACCTCGACGACTTCTACGCCGACATGCAGAGATGGTCCTTCAATCTGCAAATCTACTTCCTCAACAAGCGCTTCAAGGAAGTGGTGGAAATATCGAAGACCAAGCAATATATCATACAAGACCGCACCATCTTCGAAGACGCACGCATCTTCGCCCCCAATCTCCACGACATGGGGATGATGAGCGACCGCGACTTCGCCAACTACAGCGACCTTTTCGACCTGATGATTTCGCTCGTTGGACTCCCCGACCTGATGATTTACATCCGTTCCACCATCCCCAACCTCGTGGCTCAGATTTCCAAGCGAGGGAGGGAGTTTGAGAAGTCCATCCGCATCGACTACCTGCAGGGACTCAACGAGCGCTACGAGGAATGGATAGCAGGCTACAAGGGGCAACTCATCATCATCGACGGCGACACCTGCAAGTTTGAGAGCAACCCAGCCGATTTCGAGCGCATCACCGACCAGGTGGATTCAAGGCTCTACGGCCTCTTCCCCTTTGGGGAATAGGCAGGGCTGGCTTATCCTGGATTTTCCATGTTCTAGTTTTCCTAGCGACTCTGGTTTTCCTAGGAAAACTAGAACGTTTTTCTTGATAAAAATATCCCTAAAATGGTTTTTAGCTAGCTAAAATGATAAAAAAACGCCTTATGGCGAAAAGTTTTTGAGAAAAAATAGGTGTTTTGAAAAATTTTCCATAATTTTGCACATTGATTGATAGGCATGTCAAAAGAGGCATCAAAGTCTTCTTTATCTGTAGTAGGAAATGGGCCCTACAAGCTGCTTGCCACGCGCAGAAATATTGATACACTTATACATAACCATTACAATGATTGATTGAAGGCAACCTGACGTCAAGTGTTGTAAAATTTTTAAAATGCAAAAGAAATTCATCACCCTGCTTCTTGCATTGCTTGGCTTCTCCATGGTAATCGAGGCCAAGTCAATCAACACGTATGGCTTCACCATCGGTGCCGGCCAGACACGTGAGTTTTACATCTACATGAACACCACGCTTGACAACCTGGTGTCGTTTCAAATCGACTTGATCATGCCCGAGGGGCTAAAGGTCAATGTTGAGCAATGCACGCTTCCCTCCCGAGTGAAGGACAGGGAACAAATGCTGTTTGTTGGCAAATTGGATGGCAACAAATACCGTTTCGTCTCCACATCCTACAGTCTCACGGCCCTTTCCAAGGAAGACGCCCCTCTGCTGAAGGTGTCGGTTACCGCCGACAGCGATTTCCAGGGTGGGAAGGTTGACCTTGTCGACATGTTTGCTGTCAGTTCTATCGGAAAGAAGGTGGAATGGATCAGCGACTCGTTTGATGTAGCCACCTCCAAGGTGGTCAGGGGCGACACCAACTATGACAGCGAGGTGACCGTCTCGGATGTCATGACCGTTGTCAACTACATGCTGGGCAAGGAAACGCTTTTCTCCAGCGCCTACGACCTCGATTCCAACAACGTGGTGGACATCGTCGATGTGATGACGTGCTCCAACCTCTTGCTGGAAAGCATCAAGGTGGATGATTAAATAGATAAAAATAGAATAAACAATCAATAATTCATTCATTACATTATGAAAAAGTATTTACTTGGATTCGCCATGTTGCTTGCAGCTGGCACCACGTTTGCACAGGAAGAGTTCCTGTCAGTGTCGCCTTCCACTATTTCGCTCAAGCCAGGTGAGACGCAGGATGTTGTCGTCACTTATCACGGACCGGTTGAGAAAGGATACTTTTACAATGCTTTCCAATTGGTGATAGACATGCCCGAAGGTGTTGAGCCGACTTGGCTTGTGAAAAAAGGAAAAGTAACCAGTAACGTACAGTTGCTTAATTCTCTCGCAGACCAGAATATGACGTTTGCTGAGAATTTCGTGAGCTTCGACGATCCTGAAAACACTACAGGCATAAGCAGTTATCGCCTTGGATTCCTTTTCACCCAGGACGGGTACGCCATTCCTTATGGCCCAGATGACGGAGAGGAATGGGAAAACATCGAAGAGGATCTCTTCAAAATCCGTTTGCTAGCTACCGACAAGGTGCAGACGGGAGAATTCAATCTGTCAGTAAACGGTATCAAGTTCACTTATCCCGAGGAGGTAGATGGAGGTGGTGAAACCACCCAGATCGGCGTTCCTTTCGAGGATGTTCCACTTGACTACCAACTCGGCATCAACTTTGAGATTGGCTCCACCGGTTACGCCACACTCTGCTGGCCCACAGCTCTTGACTTCACCGCCATCACGGGCGAAGACTTCCAGGCCAACATCGGCGTGGGTGTGACAGGCACCACTTTCATGGCTCTCTCCGCGGTGGAGAAAGTGCCTGCCAGCACTCCGTTGGTCATCAAGGGTACTCCTGGTGTTTATAGCCTCACCACTACCAAGGGCGACGTAGAGGATGTCTCAGAAAGCATCCTTAGCGGCACACCAAATGCAACGTTGAAGGTGTCGGAAGGCGCCAACATCTATGCTTTGGCTTCCAAGACCGAGGGCATTGGCTTCTACCGTTGCCAGACCGACGTGGTCATTCCTCAGTACAAGGCATACTTCGCACCAGAAGCTGCTGCAGCCGAAGCCTACCTCTTCGAGGAGACCACCGGCATCAACCAGGCCACAGTGGAAACTTCAGATGCAGACATCTACACCATCTCTGGTGTGAAAGTGGCCAATGCATCCCAAAAGGGTGTCTATATCGTCAACGGAAAGAAAGTCGTTGTCAAGTAAGCAACGGCCATCCCTACATGCCCAAGAAGACCCCCATGGATAGGAGGCTTGACTAAGGGTTGAATCCCGAATTGCGGAACGATGACCTTCGTTTCACAATTCGGGATTAAAAAAAACCAAGCATCGCTTTCTCTTGTCGTATATATATAATAAGGTGTAAGAGAGAAAGAGATTATTGGCATGTTACTGAATAATTACAAATCAAACTATTGATATGAAACATTTACGATTATTGTTAACTTTCATGTCAGTCTGTGCCGTGACGATGGTCTCAGCAGTCACTTTTTCCTACGAAGGAATGAGATACACTGTGACCTCAAGTTCTGAGCGCACCGTCGCCCTCATAGGCTGGGATAGGAATTCAAGCCAAGCCATTCCCGCCACACCACCGGTGGGAAGTTACAAGGCAGCTTCCGACGGCCCTGTCGACCCGGAAATCCCGTCGCGGGTGCAGTACAATGGCATCTATTACAAAGTGACCTCCATCGACGAAGATGCATTTTCCGATTGCATCTCCCTGCAACAAATCTCCATCCCCAACTCCGTGGAGAGCATTGGCGACTTCGCCTTCCAGGGATGCTACAACCTTCAGATAGTCAAGGTGCAATGGACCATACCCATCAGCATCAGTGAAAACGTCTTTGAAGGTGTAGACCTTCCTGCAGCCACACTCGTCGTCCTTCCAGGATACAAGTCGGCCTACCAAGACGCCGACGTGTGGATGGATTTCGGCACCATCAACACCTATAATTACCAAGACGTCCTGGATTTCAACATGTGGTTCAAGGACTCACATGTGAAGGACATTTGCGTCTCCAATTGGGATACAGATGGCGATGGAGAACTCACCTATCGTGAGGCACAGGCCGTCACCGACCTTGGAGCAGCCTTCATGGGCGACAGCGAGATAACGAGTTTCACCGAGCTGCGCTCCTTCTCCGGCATCACCGAAATCCCCGCTTCCACCTTCAAGGGATGCTCCAATCTCACCGAGATTTTCATAGCACCTAATATCACCACCATCGGGCAAGAGGCTTTCGTAGGATGCGAGAAGTTGGATACGGTCATCTTCCAGTCAACGTCCTCCGCAAAACTCAACACCATCGGCCATTCCGCTTTTGCGGGCTGTGCCACATTGGGCAATTTCGTCCTTCCCACCAGCCTTGTCACCATTGAAGAGCATGCTTTCGACGGATGCAGCAGCATCACCTCTGTCAACATCCCCTCCAAGGTGACCTCCATTGGCGACGGCGCTTTCGCCAATTGCTCCTCACTCGCCACCTTCACGGTGAACAGCAGCAACAAGAACTATGTACACAGTACGGGAAAGACCTACATCACCAACAAGGGTGACAAAAACATCCTTTATTGCTTTGCACAGGGGGCAGCCCAGAAGAACATCACCATCCCCACCAGCATCACGGAAATCAAGCCCTTTGCCTTCCAAGGGGCGAAAAACATTGAATACCTCAATCTCAACAAGGTGTACCAGGTGGGCAACGAAGCCTTCTCCGGCTGCTCCAATATCTACACCGTGATGATGGGCGACACCCTGTCCTACATCGGCACCAACGCTTTCAAGGGCGTTGCCAAGGGCGTACGCGTGCAAGTGTCGTGGGACACCCCGCTCGACATCAGCGCTGGAACCTTCAGCACCAACGTCACCGTGCCGGTAGGAGAGGTCAACGGCCGTCTCTTCGTGCCCGTTGGCACAAAGGCCGACTATCAGTCATCCACGGGCTGGGACTGGTTCTCCTTCATCGAGGAAGGCACCATTGTCGACTATGCCAACAAGATCATCACCTTCGCCGACGAGAGAACACGCGACATCTGTGTCGATGCCTTCGACAGAGACAATGACGGATACCTCACCACCGACGAGGCCGCTGCTGTCACTTTCATAGGCAACATCTTCCAAAACTCCGACATCGGCAGTTTCAACGAGTTGAAGTATTTCACCTCGCTCACCACCATCGATGACAACGCTTTCGATGGAAGCACCGTCACGTCTGTCATCCTTCCCGAGAGTCTCACTACGATTGGCGACAATGCCTTCGCTTTCTGCAACAACCTCACCACCATCACCATCCCCAAGGATGTGGAACACATCGGTGTGGGACCCTTCAAGGCATGTGAGAACCTCAAGACCATCACTGTGGATGAAGAGAACTCGGCCTACACCAGTTCCAGCGGGACGCTCTTCTCCTACGACCGTTCCACCTTGGTGCAGTTTGTAGCCAACAACAAATTGACGAAGATTTCCATCCCCAAGGCTGTGTCAACCATCGCCCCCGAGGCGTTCTACGGAGCCTCCAAGCTCGTCTCCGTCAACCTTTCCACCAGCGCAATCTCCTCCATCGGCGAGGAAGCCTTTGCCGGTTGCACCTCACTTAGCAATGTGACGGTGGGATGGGCCGCACCGCTCAACGTGCCAGAGAACGTGTTCGACGGCGTCAACCTTGCCAACGCAACGCTGAACGTCCCCAACGGTGTCGACAACCTTTACAGAGAAGCTCCTGTGTGGAAGGACTTCGGCAAAATCGTCACCTTCAAGTCGTTCGTCATCTTTGCCGACCAGAACGTAGAGCGCATCTGCGTGCAGAAGTGGGACACCAACCATGACGGCAAACTTGGTTACGATGAGGCAGCAGCCGTCACAGACCTTGGCAACATTTTCGAGGGCAACACCGACATCACTTCCTTCGAAGAGTTGGTGGAATTCACCGGCGTCACCAGCATCCCCGAGAATGCTTTCAAGGGTTGCTCCTCCCTGGCCAAGCTGGCCTTGCCCACCAAGGTGACCACCATCGGTGCAGAAGCCTTCGAGGGCTGTACCACTCTTGCCAATGTCACCCTCCCCACCACCCTCGTCAACATCGGCGACAAGGCGTTCTATGGTTGTGATGCCTTCACCACCTGCACCATCCCCGCCAATGTAGAGACAGTAGGAAAGGGAGCCTTTGGCAGTTGCTCTTTGCTCAAGTCGTTCACTGTCAATTCCAAGAACACCCATTACCGTGCCATCGGCAACATCCTTTTCACACGCGACTCCACCACCGTCGTGCAGTTCCCGGCAAACATCAGCCGCACCAATTTCGAGGTGTCGAGCAGCGTGTTCAAGCACATCTATCCCTATGCGTTCAGTGGTGCAACCAAGTTGAAGACCGTCGTGTTCAACTCTTGCGAGACCATCGGTGAATACGCCTTTGAGAAGTGCGAAGGACTCACCACCCTCACCATCGGCAACAACGTGAAGACCATCGGCGACTGCGCATTCATCGACTGCCAGAATCTCCAAGCCATCACCATCCCTACCAATGTGCAAAGCATCGGTGCGAAAGCCTTCAACGGCATGCCAGCCGGCGTAAGGTGCCAGGTGGCATGGACCACACCGCCATCCATCCCCGCCAACACCTTCTCCAATTTCGAAGCCTTGGCCCAGGGTCAGATCAGCGGCATCCTCTTCGTTCCCAGTGGTGCGAAAGCCGCCTTCGATTCTGCTCAAGGATGGAACTTCTTCAACATTGTTTACGAGGGCAATATGGCCGACTATGACGCCACCCTCATCACCTTCACCGACCCGCTGGTGAAGCAACTTGCCGTGGAAGCATGGGACACCGACGGTGACAACCAAATCAGCTACACCGAGGCCGAGGCAGTCAAGTCCATCGGCACCGTGTTTGCTGGCAAGGCCATCACCACGTTCAATGAGTTCAAGCACTTCACCGCTGTCACAGAGGTGAGTGCCAAAGCATTCAAGGACTGTTCCACTCTCACCAAAGTGACATTCCCGACGAATGTGTCCACCATTGGTGCACAAGCCTTTGAGGGCTGCTCCGCTCTCAACAATGTCAGTTTGCCCACCACCCTCGTCACCATCGGCGACAAGGCATTCTACGGATGCGATGCGTTTGTCACATGTGAAATCCCCGCCAATGTGGCAGCTATAGGCAAGGGTGCATTCGGCAGTTGCGTGTCTCTCAAGTCATTCACTGTCAATTCCGGCAACACCCATTTCCGTACCATCGGCTCCATCCTCTTCACACGCGACTCCACATCAGTAGTGCAGTTCCCGGCGGCGCTCAACCGCACTCATTTCGAGGTGTCGAGCAGCAAGTTCAAGCATATCAATGCCTATGCATTCAGTGGGGCACTCAATCTTAAGACCGTCGTGCTGAACTCCGTGGAGACCATCGGCGAAAACGCCTTTGAGAAGTGCGAGGGTCTCATCTCCATCAACCTCCCCATTTCTGTGAATTCCATTGGCAACTATGCCTTCCTTGAGTGCGCACAACTTGACTCCGTCATCGTGGAATGGCGCACCCCGCTCGTCGTACCTGCCAACACCTTCGAGGGGGTTGATGTGGCCAATGCCGCCCTCAGCGTGCCAAAGGGCACCGACGCACTCTACAAGAGCGCAAACGTATGGAAGGACTTCGGCAGAATCGTCATCTATCTTGACGACGAGTCAACCATCGACTTCGAAGACCCATTGGTCAAGGCCATCTGCATTGCCAACTGGGACAAGAACAACGACGGCGAACTCACCGTGGGAGAGGCCAAGGAAGTCAAGAGCCTTGGAACCTATTTCAAGGGTACCGAGATCAAGCGTTTCAACGAACTGAAATACTTCACTGCTCTCACCTCCATCCCGTCAAGGGCCTTCGATGGCTGCTCGCAACTGGAGGCCATCACCCTGCCGAAGAGCATCAAGAAGATTGACTCTTATGCCTTCCAAGACTGCGCGAGCCTGAAGGCCATCGAGATTCCTGGTTCCGTCACCGACATCTTGTATGCCGCATTCAACAACTGCTCCAGTCTGAAGGTTGTTGAGATCCCCGCTTCCGTCACCAACATCTATGTGAACGGAGTGTTCACCAACTGCTCTTCACTTGAAGAATTCAAGGTGGCAGACGGCAACACCCGCTACGCTGTAAAGGACGGCGTCCTCTTCAATACAGCCATGACCATCCTCGTGGCCTATCCTGGTGGCAAGGCAGGCGAATACATCGTGCCCGACGGTGTCACCACCATACGTCAGTATGCCTTCTGTGGCGCCACCAAGCTCACCCGCTGCCATCTGCCCAAGACACTCACCGCCATTCCTTATGGTGCTTTTGCCAGGTGCTCGTCGATGACCTATGTCAACATCCCCGCTTCGGTGCAGAGCGTCGACCAGTTCGCTTTCACACAGTGTACGAAACTCGCTGTGATGAAACTGGGTTGGAAGACCCCGCTGGCAGAGCCGAACATCACCGGCAACGCCTTCCAGAACACGCTGACAGAAGACATCCGTCTCTATGTGCCGGCAGGTACGAAGTATGACTATATGGAAGCTCCCATTTGGGAGAACTTCATGGAGTTCATCGAATACACCAACTGCGATGTCAACCTTGACGGTTTTGCCGACATGCTCGACGCCGTGGATGTTGTCAAGTATGTTGTAGGCACTCCTGCCATCACCATCGACCCGTTCCTGGCCGACTTCGACGATGACGAGTTTGTCACCGTGGCCGACGCCGTCATGCTGGTGAACATGATTGCCAACGGAGAGGCTGCTCCCAACATCAACGCCGCTCCGGCACACTTCGACGAATCGGAGGAACTCACCGTCACCATGTCGTCCAACAATGTTTTGTCGCTGAACCTCTGCAGTCCTGTCAAATATACTGCATTCCAGTTTGACCTCACATTGCCCGACATCAGCGAGGTGGAGCTTGCACAACTCTCGCAGCGAGCCACCCGTGGACATCAGTTGGTCTACAACAAGATTGGTGAGAACACCTACCGTTTCGCATCCATCTCCTTCAACAGCGCACCTTTCACTGGGTCCGAGGGTACCATCATCAACATCCAGACAGGAGCTTCCGACCCCGATGACATCGTGGTCAGAAACATCAAGTTCGTCTCCCTGGATGGAGCCATCCATTCCTTCGACAATGTCGAATATGCCATGCCTACCGGCATCGTGGAGATGCAGCAGGAAGGCCGCTCCGCCGCTTTCGAGGATGGAGTTTATTATAACCTCAACGGCGTGAGGGTGGAGAAACCTGGAAAGGGTGTCTATATCGTCAACGGCAAGAAAGTAATCATCAAATAAGCATCGAGACAATGAGAAAGAACATCATATTCCTGGTCATCGCTCTTCTGGGCATCGCCAGTTTCGCCAAGGCAGAGAATGTGAGCATCGATGATTTCACCATCAAGCAGGGAGACACCATCCAGGTGCCCCTGAAACTCACCAACACCCACACCAACCTCACCGCGTTCAGCATGACGCTGACCTTGCCGAAAGGTTTGAAAATCCTGGAGGGAGAATCCACCAGTCGCTTTGCGGGGGTTATCGAGGTGGGTTCGCCTGATCCTAGTGCAAATATGTATAACGTATGCGGCATCGACCTTGCCTCAGGCGTCATCAGCGGGTCGTCGGGCGACCTTGTCCTCCTCACTTTCGTGGCAAGCCAAGACTTCATGGGTGGCGACGCCACCATCACCGAGGTTGACTTCATCACCAGCGACCGCAAGCATGTCAGATGCAGCGACACTTCATTCAGGGTCGACTACGAGCAGTCGGGTAATGTCAGAATGGGTGATGTCGATGATAATGGCATCGTTGACATTTCCGATGTGATGAGTACTGTCAACAAGATGTTGGGCAAGAAAGTTTCGCCATTCGTTTTCGCCAATGCAGACACCGACGGCAATGGTGAAATCGACATCGTCGACGTGATGAACGTCGTCAATATCATGTTGGGCAAGTAAAGACTCCAAGAACTTTAAAGGCCTCAAGGACCTTAAAGACCCTCAATCCAACAATCCCGCCATCCGGTCTTCCGGATGGCGGGATTTTGCATGGCCAGGCATGGTGTTGCCAGGCTTTTTCGCTTTTCCAGACCTTTTGGTCTCGCCCATATTAAAATGACATCCTTTCCGGCTTTTCCCATGCTATCTTTGCAGCGAGATAGTTCACATGTAAGCATCCCACTTTCGACGTACCCCTCAAAAGACTCGCGGCACCAAGCCTTGATGGCCTGATGCCGCGAGTTCCACTATTCTTGTCGTCTTTTTTACTGGTTCTTCATCTGTTCTGCAATTTTGTAAGGCAGCAGCTGG
>JAFWSS010000057.1 GCA_017524385.1 Prevotella sp. | reverse complement strand
CTTGTCGGAACAGATGACAGAGACGGCTCCCATCGTCTCGCACGAGTGCATGGTGCGAGGGAGCGTGTTCTGCCTCATCAGTCGCTTCATGCTGAAAGCGAGGCTCAGCGTCACCGCCATGGGCAGGCCTTCTGGAATAGCGACAACAATCAGCGTCACCGCTATCATAATGGAGTCCAACGCATGCTGGACAAGCACCGACCAGTCGGTATCCTCTGTGGTGCCGAAAGCAAAATATAGGAAGACGCCCAGGATGGGCAGCACCATGAAAGCAAACACCTGCCACAGTTCGACGCTTTCCTTGTTCTCGTCATTCTTTTTCTTGTTCAGACCGTAATACACCAATACCGACAAGGCAAGCGAACCGAGGAGATAACCCGCCAAAGCGCCATGGTTGGGAGAGGGAAGCATCAACGCATGCCTGACAAGCCTGCCAAGAACGATAAGGATAGCCAAGGCGTAACTGACCTTGGTTATCAAACCGGCTAGTTGATCCAACTTCTCACTCAAAGGCGTAGCATCGCCGTCCTGCACCTGTGCAGACTCAAACACCTTGCCGCAGGCGGTGGCATCGCCAACGGCAAAGACCCTGGCTATGCAATCGCCCTCCATGACATTGCATCCCTTCATAATATGGTTGGAGGGATATGTCGCATCCTTTACAAACTCGTCAGGATTGGTTGTCTTGGAACACAATGGCTCGCCTGTCAGGGAAGACTCGTCAAGGGTGAGGTTCATACTTTCAAGCAACTCCGCATCCGCTGGCACCTCCTCGCCTGCCTCCAAAATCACGATGTCTCCGACGACGATGTCCTTTCGTGGGACCTGGCAGACATTATTGTTCCTGATCACCTTGACAAGGGTGTCGTCGTTGACCTCATTCAAACTCTTGAAAGTCTTCTCGTTCTGGGCCTCCAGGATATGCGTCACCGTCGTTGCCAGGAGCACGGCGGCGGCAATGCCTATCAGTTCCAGATAGGGGCCCCACCCTTCCACACCGCCATAGACGCCGTCGTGGAACGCTATGGAACCGGAGAGCAGAAGGGCGAAGAGGAGAATGGCAAAAAGCGAGTCGATGTGGAACGTCTTCTCTTCCTCGTCCCATTCACCCCCGAGGTAGGCAACGAGATAGGTCAAGACAAACAGCACAAACGACAGAACAGGACCGACCCAAAGTCCGGGATGGCTATAGACACCCAGCAAAGGGAATACAAACGCAACAATAGCGGCAATGATGAAAATGGCAAAATCGACCTTGAGCAACCAAAAGTGCATGCAGTCCTTTATCTTCTGCCATATTGACTCCTCTTCGGGAGGAGTCAACACATTAACCCCATGTTCCGCGCGGCTTTCGAGCACCTGGGCATCGGTCAAGCCTGAATAATGATGATGACGGGTTTCTCTCATGCAAAGCCTAGAAATGGGCTGCAAAGGTACTCAATAAATACGAGAAACAAGAATTTTCACCTCATCTTTTCACTTATAGACCTTGATTTCCTGCTTTCCGGTGAGTGCACGATAGACGTTGTGTGCCAATGCCGTGAGTTCGTCCTCCCCCGGATAGACGAAGACGGGAGCAAGGTATTGCAGCCGGCGCGTCAGTTCGCCACTCACATAACTGCTTTGCGACATGGCTCCAGTGAGCAACACGGCATCCACGTGACCGCAGGTGACCGGGGCGAGCGAACCGAGGTATCTCGCTACACTGTAGAGCATGGCATCGAGTATCAGTTTGGCATGCTCGTCACCCTCCTTGATGCGCTTCTCCACAATCCTCACATCATTGGTGCCCAGGTGAGCGGTCAGTCCGCTATGCCCATTGACCTTGCGGAGCATCTCCTTCTCCGTATATTTCCCGCTATAGCACAATTGTATGAGTTGGACGGAAGGCAGCGTACCGGCCCTTGACGGACTGAAAGGCCCGTCGCCGCTGAGGGCGTCGCTGCAGGCGATGGCACGTCCGTGGTGGTGCATGGCAAATGATATGCCGCTTCCCAGGTGACACACAATGAGGTCTTGCTCCTCGTATTTCACACCGTGCTCCAGGCAATACCTCTTGGCGATCTCCCTTTGGTTGAGAGCGTGCCAGATGGTCTGGTGCGGCATTTCGGGCAGTCCGCTGATCCTTGCGACATCCTCCAGTTCGTCCACCACGCCTGGGTCCACGGTGAAGGCACGGCATCCGGGTATTTCCTTGGCAATGCTGAGGGCGATGAGCGAACCGAGGTTGCAAGCATGGTGCAGACGTGGGTGCATGGTGTCCTCTATCACCTTCTCGTTGAGTTCATAAACACCACTCTCAATGGGTTTCACCAGTCCTCCTCTTCCAACGACCACATCGAAGTCCATGCCGAAGCCCTGACGCTGCAGTTCCTCGACCAACTTCTCCTTCCGATAATCGAACTCGTCCATGATGAAGGGATAACGGCACAATTCCTCATAGGGATGGTTGATGCAGGCATGCATCACGATTTCCTCATCGACAAACACTCCCACCTTGGTGGAAATCATTCCGGGGTTGATAGCCAGTATTTTCATAATAGTAAATGCTTAGGCAAACAAAATGCTGTGTTTTTAGTATGATTGTATATTTACCGCAAAAATATGAAAAAAGGATGAAAGTTGCAAATGATTCGCACAAAAAAAGTGCGTCAAGGCCTTTTCAGCCCTCATTTCTGCCGTTTTTCACCCTTTTTCATCCTTTCTTCACCGCCCGACACCTCAATCATGGCGTCACCACGGAAGTCGCCCTGCCATCCTTCAACCGGGTCTCGATGCGGTCGCCTGCCTTCAGTTCTGCTACGCTGCGCACGGCCTTTCCCTCTCTGAGGGTGATGCTGTATCCTCTCTCCAATATTCTCTTGGGGTCCACGGCATCCAGCCGCTGTTCCAACAGTTGCAGGCGATGCCGTTCGTTGGAAAGGAGGGCCGCCACGGCGTTCACCGCCCTGCTCTCCCATCTCTCCACATCCGTCTTTCCACGCTCCACCTTCATCCTCACGACGGTCTCCATGCGACTCTGCCAAGCATCGAGTTTTCCCGTCTGCCTTGCCTTGACCAATGCGAAGAGCGTGGGGATGCGCACGGAAAGGTGTTTGAGGCGCATCCGTTCTTGTTGCATCCGCCCCTCCACCACGTTCAAGATTCGCGTCTCGGCTTGTTCGATGCGCAGGCCCGCATTGTGAAGCCTGTCGATGAGGAAGGCTGCGGCAGCGGTGGGGGTCTTCACCGTGACGTTCGAGACCATGTCGAGCACGCTCTCGTCGCGGTCGTGACCGATGGCCGTGATGACCGGCAGCGGGAAGTTGACCACGTTGCAGGCGAGGTCGTAGGTGTCGAAACCGGAAAGGTCGCTGGTAGCCCCGCCTCCCCTTGTGATGACCACGCAGTCAAATTCATCCTCCCGCATGTTCACCTGGTTGAGTGCGGCGATGACGCTTCTTTCAACCCCCTCGCCTTGCATGATGGCAGAGAACAACGTGGTATGGAACTTATATCCGAACTCATTGTCTGCCAGGTGGTTGCAGAAATCTCCATAACCGGCGGCAGTGGCACTGGAGATGACAGCAATGCGTTGGGTGAACAGAGGCAAATGCAGGGAACGATTGGCATCAAACATACCCTCCTCCTTCAACCGTTTGATGATTTCCTGCCTTCTGAGAAGCATGTTTCCGAGTGTGAACGAGGGGTCTATGTCGCTCACGATCCATGAGAAGCCATAGTTCTCATGGAATTGTGGCGACACCTTGAGCAGCACCTTCATTCCCACGGCGAGTTGCTTTCCGGCCACCCTGAGGAAATGCGCCTTCACCAAATACCAGGTGTTGCGCCAGCATCTTGCCGAGGCCTTTGCCACAGGCGTGTTTCCCACCTCATTTTTTTCTATGAGTTCTAGGTAGCAATGCCCCCCTCTCTCGTTCAGGCTTGCAATCTCCGCCTCCACCCAATAGGAGTTTTGGCCCATGCAAGTCTCAATGAGGTCACGCACCAGACAGTTCAACTCAAGGAGAGTCATTTTCTTTCCCTCTATCTTGCTCATCATCAAAAGTCTATTGTCTTTAGGGGATTCAAGGGCCTTAAGGTCTTTAAAGTCCTTAAAGCCCTTGGGGTCCAAGCCCAAAGTTTCATTGCCCCTTCAAGATATGGTATGCCTTCATGAAGTCAGGGATGCCATATCCGAACACATTGTTCGGGGTTTCATAATTGTCGCCGCTCCGTCTCACGGCATCCATCACCTCGTGGGCCGTCTTGTCGGGAGCCGACTGCCAGAGGCTCGCCACCATTCCTGCAGTGATGGGGCAAGCGAACGACGTGCCCATGTCGCTATTGGCGGTCCCTCGTCCACCGATTGTGGCAGCGGCACTTCCCAACGCCATCACATCGGGCTTCACCCTTCCGTCATCAGAAGGCCCGACAGAGGAGAAATTGGCATTCATCCTTGTCCTCGTCACTGCACCTACAGCGAGGATGTCGCGTGCATCAGCAGGGAAACCCACCTTCTTCCAAGTATCATTGCCGTCGTTTCCTGCGCTGTTGACATGTATGATGCCTTTTGAAGACAAGCATGAGGAGGTGCAGGAGATGAGTGAGTGGTTTCCGTCCAACTCATAGTATTTGTGGTCTAAGTCATGGATGTCGAAATCCTGGTAGCCTAAGGAACTGCTGATGATATCGACACCCAGGGAGTCGGCATATTCGGCTGCTGCTGCCCAATAATCCTCCTCTGCAGGAAACTCCGTGTAGTTGTCCTCTGTCCTGAAGAGCCAGTAATCGGCATCGGGAGCCGTCCCCACGAAGGCACCTTTCACATCCAAGGCCATGGTGGATAGCACACGTGTGCCATGGTCGCCCTCAATGCAAATGTTCTGGGACTTGAATGCTACGAAATCCTTCTTCCCCAAGATATGGACGTTTTTAAAAGCCGGGATGGAGTCCACATTCATGAACCCTCCGTCAAACACGGCAATGGTGATGCCTTTTCCTCTGAAACCCATTTTGTGCAGTTCACGTCCGTTCATCAAGTCGATATTGACGGCCGCCCTTCCATATTCATCCTCTCCGTCTTTATACGGGTCCAATTCTTTCCGGTAAAAAACCCTGGTCGAAGGTGAAATGGAATCAGGTGAAGTGAAGACATGGTCCATCTTTTCCACGAACGGCTTTTCCATCAAAGGAAGGGCATCAGCCATGTCGTGCACCTTCACCAGAACGGTGTTGTTCCATTTGCTCACACATACGATTTCCACCTTCGGTGTCGCAGCGATCTGCTTGAGGTAAACAGGCGAGAGCGGCAGGTCGGTGGAGTCGACGGGCAGGCCTTGCCGCTGCCTCCTCTGCACCGACTTTTCCGAAAGGAATTCCAATGGCTTGGTAATGGAATATGGCGTCCCTTGCTTGTCTGTGAGGGTCACGCGAAAAAGGAAAGTCTTCCCTCCAGGAAAAGGGACATAATCGTTGCCTTCCGCATGGGCGGAGGCTGAGCCGATGGCCATAACTGCCACCAGCATAAGGGTACGTAATGATTTGTATGACATAATTATTTAAATTTACATTCTCCAATCTCAAATCTCAATCCTCAAATCTCAATCCTCTAATCCTCAAATCTCAATTCTCCAACTATTTTCGCATACAAAATTAGATGTTTTTTTCAACATAGCCACGATAACAAGCAAAAAAATGCGAGAAAAGGGGATAAAATGGGAAAATATGCTTAATTTTGCAATTCGTAACCAAGAGAGATTCCCTTATGGACAACAAACAAGCCACGCTGGAACTAGGAACAAAACCCGTAGGCAAACTGCTGATACAGTATGCCCTCCCTGCCATCGTGGCCATGACGGCCTCATCGCTATACAATATGGTGGATAGCATCTTCATCGGACAAGGTGTCGGTGCGCTCGCCATTTCAGGCCTGGCAGTCACCTTTCCTTTCATGAACCTATCCGCCGCCTTCGGAGCGGCTGTCGGCGTGGGGGCTTCTACCATGATCTCCGTAAGACTGGGACAGAAGGACTACCCCACGGCGTTGAACATCTTCGGCAACTGCGTGAGCCTGAATGTGATCATCGGAGTGCTGTTCGCCATACTCACACTGCCGTTCCTCGACCCCATACTCATGTTCTTCGGCGCCAGCGACCAGACACTTCCATACGCCCGGGAGTATATGGAAATCATCCTCTTTGGCAACGTCATCACACACATGTACCTGGGGCAGAACGCCGTGCTGAGGTCTGCAAGCAAGCCACGACAGGCTATGTATGCCACCATCTTCACCGTGGTGCTCAACACCCTGCTCGACCCCCTCTTCATCTACGTCTTCGACATGGGCATACGAGGGGCCGCCATCGCCACCATCCTCGCACAATTCCTGGCGCTTTGCTGGCAATTCCGACTGTTCTCCAACAAGTCGGAAATCATCCATCTCGAGCGAGGCATCTACCGCCTGAAGAGCAATATCATAAAGAACATCGTGGGCATCGGCATGTCGCCCTTCCTCATGCACGCCACCTCTTGCTTGATTGTCATCGTGTTCAACAAGAGCCTTTATGCCTACGGAGGCGACCTTGCCGTGGGTGCCTACGGCATCGTCAATCGCATCTCCTTCCTCTTCTTCATGGTGATTTTCGGCCTGAACCAAGGCATGCAACCCATTGCAGGTTACAACTACGGTGCCATGCATTACGACCGCATGCTGAAAGTGTATCGCTACGCCATCGTCTGCGCCACCATCGTAGCCACCGCAGGATGGGCCGTGAGCGAGTTCTTGCCCTACTATTGCGCACGCTTGTTCACCACCGACGACAACCTTATCCGATTGGCAGAACGCGGACTGATACTGGCCAACGCCGCCATTCCCATCGTGGGTTACCAAATCGTCACTACCAATTTCTTCCAGAGCATCGGAAAGGCGAAGGTGAGCATCTTCCTCTCACTCTCGCGACAGTTGCTCTTCCTACTACCCCTGATGTTGGTCCTCCCACGCTTCCTCCAACTCGACGGTGTGTGGTTCTCGTTCGCCTTCTCAGACGCCATCTCAGCCGTGGTGACCTTCTTCGTCATGTGGAAACTATTGCGCCAATTCAAGAAACCAGAACAACCTTCAAATGGATAAGCAGCATATCATCATCAACGTGGGCCGGCAATTAGGCTCCGGAGGACGTGTCATCGCGCAGCAACTCGCAAAGGAGTTCGACTGCCAATTCTACGACAGGGAACTGCTCAACCTTGCAGCCAAGGAGAGTGGTTTCAGCGAGCAGTTCTTCGAGCAGCACGACGAGCACAAACAGTTTTTCAAATCGCTCTTCCACCTCCACGCGCAGCATATGAGCGACAACAATTTCTACACCAACAAATTCTCGCAGGAGAGTCTGTTCCAATTCCAGGCGCAGGCCATTCTGAAGGCCGCCTCAGAAGGCAACTGCGTCTTTGTGGGCCGCTGCGCCGACTACATCCTACGCGACATGCGCGAGGCGGTGAGCATCTTCATCACAGCCGACCTGGACTACCGCGTCGCCCAAGTGGCCGACCGCCATGGCTGCGACCGGGAGGCTGCACTGAAAATCATACACACCAAGGAGAGCAACCGTGCATCCTACTACAACTATTACACGGGAAAGAAATGGGGCGACAGCCAGTCCTACGACCTGTGCGTCAACTCCACACTGCTCGGACTGGAAGGCACCACACGACTCATAGCCCTGTTCATCAACGAACGAATGGCCATACTGAGAAAGGAGACGGAAGGATGAAGAAAATAGGCATCATCAGCGACACACATTCCCACTGGGACCCACGCTACCTTACCCATTTCGACCCTTGCGACGAAATCTGGCACGCAGGCGACATTTGCTCCACAGAACTGGCCGACCGCCTGGCTGAATTCCGTCCGCTACGTGCCGTCTGCGGCAACTGTGACGGCGGAGACCTACGCCTGATGTTTCCCGAAATCCTACGCTTCAAATGCGAGGAAGTGGATGTGCTCATGAAACATATCGGAGGCTATCCAGGTCGCTATGACTCCAGCATCGCACGACAGATTTACAGCCACCCGCCACAACTTTTCATCAGCGGGCACTCACACATCTTGAAAATCAAGTATGACAAGACACTCGGCCTGCTGCACATCAATCCCGGAGCAGCCGGACTGCAAGGATGGCAACAAGAGCGGACGATGGTAAGACTGACCATCGATGGCGCGAAATTCACCGATTGCGAGGTTATTGTATTAGGCGACAAAAAAACTTGAAAGACAACACCAAAACGATATGCTAAAAGAAAAAGTACGCATCATAGAACTCCCCAAAATCACCGACCCACGCGGCAACCTCACCGTCGCACAAGAAGAGATGGAGGTGCCTTTCTCCATCGCACGAGCCTACTGGACCTACGACGTGCCGTCTGGAGAATGCCGTGGCGGACACGCCCACCGGCAGTTGGAACAACTCATCATCGCCACCAGCGGTTCGTTTGACGTCAACGTCGATGATGGCGAGGAGCGCGCCACATACCACCTCAACCACCCTTACCAAGGCTTGTATGTCGGTCCCGGCATCTGGCGTACGCTCGACGACTTCTCTTCGGGCGCAGTATGCCTCGTACTTGCTTCTCATCTGTTTGACGAACAAGATTATATCCGCGAATACGACGAATTCCTGACTTACGTGGGATGTTTGAAATAGAGAGATATACGCCTGCGAAAAAAGATGCTTGGGACCTGTTTGTACGCCAGTCGAAAAACGGTACATTCCTGTTCCTACGCGACTATATGGACTACCACAGCGACCGCTTTGCCGACCATTCTCTCATGGCTTGGCATAAAGGCAGGCCATATGCCGTGCTGCCTGCCAACATCGACGGCGACACCTTGAACAGCCACCAGGGACTGACCTACGGCGGATGGCTCATGGGAAGACAAGCCTCAGTGGAAGGGATGTGTGCCATCTTCAAACAGATGGGCGACATCGCACGTCAGTCGGGCATTCGGCAGATGACCTACAAGGCCATACCCTGGATTTACCACTCCTACCCGGCCGAGGAGGATCTCTACGCCCTCCACCATGTCTGTTGCGCACGTATCACCAGCCGCCATGTCTCTTCAACCATCGACCTTCGCTCGCGAACACCGTTTACGGAGTCGCGGAAATCCGGCCTTCGCAAAGCTATGGCAAGGAATCTTGTCATTGAAGAGGGAGGAGAGGAAAGATTGGAAGATTTTTGGGAAATACTGGAAGAAAACCTCTCCATCCGCCATCATGTGTCGCCTGTTCACACCCTCGACGAGATGCGTCTGTTGATGAGCCGCTTTCCCGACAACATCCGCTTGTTTGTCGTCATGGAAAACGGCAAGGCGTTGGGTGGCACGCTGCTTTATATCACCGACCGTGTGGTGCACACCCAATACATCTCGGCCACGGAAGAAGGGAAAGCCTGCGGAACACTCGACTTTCTCTTTAACGAGTTGATGTCACACGACTGGAGCCCAGCGACTTATTTTGACTTTGGCAGGTCTACCATAGGCGATGGCAGCGAACTCAACAGCTCTCTTCTTTTCCAAAAGGAGGGGTTTGGAGCCCGCGCCATCTGCTATGATATCTATACGATGAAGTTTGGGTAGGAGGTTTTACTTCACCTCGTTCACCAATTCCTTGCCTTCCTCGAAGTCTCGTATGTTTTGGAGGGTGGTGACAGCGATGTTTTGCACTGCCTCCTGGGTGAAGAATGCCTGGTGCGAGGTGACGATGGCATTGGGCATCATCAGCAGCAAGGCGAGTTTGTCGTCGTCAATCATCTTGTCTGAACGGTCCTCATAGAAATAGTTCGCCTCCTCCTCATAGACGTCGAGAGCAGCCGACCCCACCTGGTGGGTGCGCAATCCATCAATCAGATCCTCGGTCTTGATCAATTTCCCACGCCCCGTGTTGATGATCATCACCCCGTATTTCATCTTGGTGATGGAATCATTGTTGATGATGAATTTCGTCTCCTCCGTCAACGGGCAGTGCAGCGAGATGATGTCTGAACCCTCGTACAATTCGTCGAGCGTCACCATCTTGACGCCATACTCACTGGCAAACTTCTCATCGGGATAGAGGTCGTAGGCAAGGATGTTCATCCCGAATCCTTTGAGGATTTTGATGAGTTCCTTGGCAATCTTGCCCATGCCGACGACACCCACGGTCTTGCCATACATGTCAAAGCCCAGCAAGCCGTTGAGTTTGAAGTTACCCTCCCTGGTGCGATATACCGACCGGTACACCTTCCTGTTGAGCGCCAGCATCAGCGTGACGGCATATTCAGCCACGGCATGGGGCGAATAGGCCGGCACCCTTACCACGCGGATGCCATATTCGCGTGCCGCCGCCACGTCCACGTTGTTGAATCCGGCACATCTCAAGGCGATGAGTTTGACTCCATAGGAAGCCATCCGCTCTATCACCCTTCTGTCACACTCGGCATTGACGAAGATGCACACCGCCTCCACCCCTTGGGTAAGGGGCACGGTGTTCATGCTCAACCTTTCCTTGTAGAAATGGATGTCAAAGCCAAAGTCTCTGTTCACTTTGCCAAAAGTGTCACGGTCATAACTCTTTGCGTCGAAAAAAGCGATTTTTGTAGCCATAGGAATTGTTTTATAGTTTTTATGATAAATAAAGCATGGAGAATGCGTTAGTAGCCCACAGGGTGGTTGAGTTCGAGGATGGTGGTGGCGGGCAGGCCAAGCGCCTTGCTGACAGCCTCCTTGTTCATCATGGCGCGCGGGACGGTTTTCAGACCGAGTGCGGCGCACATCAGGCAGATGTCCTGTGAGGCATACCCGGCGTCCATGGCACCGTAAATTTGAGACTCCTGGCGGAACTTGCTCTGGTCGCTCACCAGGAGGATGAACACCGGTGCCGATTTCATCGACTCCTGCATGCCGGCGAGAGCGGGACGGATGTCCTCAGCGGTCACCTTGGTCAGCGTGAGTTTCTTAGGGTCATAGATGGACACGCCGTCCTTTGTGCATACATAAGCCACGATGTCCTGGGCGTTGATGGCCGTGGGGATGGTCAAGAGGTTCTTGTCCGGACGGTTGACGCCACAGGCCGCCCAAAGGATTTGCGAGAGTTGTTGGTCGTTCACAGGCTTGTCGGCGTTGTAACTCCTGTCAGAACTTCTCTTTTGCAAGGCTTCCATCAATGTCACGGAAAGTGTCATGTCGGGTTGGGGAAGTTGTTTCACTTCCTGTGCGCAAACGCCCATCCACACGAGGGACAGCGCCGCGATGGCAAATAGGTTCTTTTTCATAAATATGGATTTGATTTGATGATTATCGTTGGAATTTCACAGAATGCCTTCCATTGCAATACCAGGAGATGACATAGATGCCTTTGGGCAGATGCTCCACACTGGCACCTTTGCTTGCTACAAATCGCATGACCTGTCGCCCTTGTTGGTCATACACATCCACCTTGAAAGCAAGCCGTTCTGGTTCATCCGCACCGAAATGCAGGAAGTGGGCTGTGGGGTCGTAGGCAAGGGCATACTCCAAAGGCAACTCTTCCACATGACGGATGGCCGTGTCGTAGCCGGGGATGCTATCCACGATGTCGATGCCCCACAACCTGTTATTGCTGGTGGCGTTACGCTCGTTGTTGGAATAACTTTGGATGACCGTTCCGTTGGCCCTGTTTCCGCCCGTCAGATTGGCCGTATGATGTGTTTTCCTGTTGTTCAGGTTGTAGCGTCCCTCCGTCTGTTTCACGATATGCCACTGCTGTGCCTTGTCGGTGGAGTCGGGAAAGGCAACGATGAGTTGGGTCCCCAAGTTGGTGGTTTCCGTAGTTTCCCCTTGGGTGGGGTCTGCCAAAGCCATGCCGTTCATGCGGTTGAGTATCTGTTGATAGCCGTTGCCCAAGGTGATGATTTGCCATTGTTGGCTGTAGGACTGATTGTTGCGGGCGTTGGCGACGACCTTTCCTGCAGCATCAATGTCGAAGACGGTCGACGTGCCCACATTGGTGATGACATGGCAATACTCTGCCGAAGTGGTGAAGCCCGGTGTCACCCTGTCGTATTCATCCACATCCACATCGTCGGGTTGTCGCTGGGCGAAGGCCAGGAGCAGCGCCGGCAAGCGGCCGGAAACGAAGCGGCGCAAGTCGTCAACATATTCATCGTAGGTGGAATACAGCACTTTTTCACGCAACGCACGCACATTGATGCTCCATTTCTGGTAGTTGAGTTGCTGCGACTCCATCAGAAGTGTCTGCAGGCTGTCGATTTTTTGGAGCAATTTCTCTTCCAAACCCTGGGAATACAAATGTACATAGTTTCTGAAAACCAGTCTCTGGAACCATTCGTCTGCCCAGAAGCGCCTGACCCATCTTTCCATGCCATTGTTTGTAAAAGCCACATCCGCCATCAGGCTGGCAGTGGTGTTGCTCAACCTGTTGTCGTTGTTGAAGGCGATGTCGCAGTCCCATAAAGGTCCGAAATAGAGATGGTCATCATTCTGGTCCTTGTAGAAATACAGGCTCCACACATAGTCGGGATTGGCCATGATTTCAGAAGCGAGGTACCATGAGACCAGAGAGGTGCTGTCCACCCATGCGCGATATCCTTTTTCCGGGTCATCGTAGGTGTTGGAAAAGAGCCGGGTTTCAAAGTCATTGACAAATTGCCTGATGTAGGCATATTGGCGGTTCTTGATTTCCTCGTCGTCAGGGTAATGGATGGTCATCGGCACCCCTTTGGGCGTGGACCATCCGCTGACACCACTTTGGTAGTCCTTGAACCCGTCGGCCTCCAAAAGGTAACCGCCGGTGACGTTGCTCTCGGATGTCAGGGGGAGGTCTTGCTCTTCGATGTCAACCCGCTTCTTGCGCACGTCTATCTGGTCGGAGATCTGGTAGCACCCCCTGTAATTACCATTCAGCGTGAAGTCAACAAACTTGGCTGCAGGAGTGAATTTCTGTCCGCAGAGGTCGCCGATATAAGAAGCCAAGGCGTTGCGGAAGAGGGTCTTGTCGCCATGGTTGGCCAACAAGGTCCATTTCTTGGCATTGGCACGCTCCTCACCCAGAAAACGTGTCTTTTTGGGAAACTTGATGCGATAGGGTTTCTTGGCTAGGTTCCAAGTGGAATTCCCTCGCCCTCTGATGAGGATGGAATCATGGAATGCCACTTCGTCATTCTCGTCCACCAGCCACAAGCGAGCCAGCACCTGCGTGGTCTTGCTGGTGACATCACGCCCGTCGAAGGTGTTGACATAAAGGTGCGGCAAGTTTGTCAGCCGATGATGCTCTTGCGCCATTACGGGAGTTGCAAGCAACAACAGCCAAACTGCCATTTTCAAAAACAAACTTCTCATTTCCCTTATTCAGTTATCATAAAAGCCATTGCCATCTAGGAACAAAGGTGGTGAATCCTATAGGATGTCTATTTCCTCTTCCGTCAGGCCTGTCACTTGCGAGATGAAAAGCTCCCTCCTCTCTCCTCTTATCTCGTCCATGGAACTATCTTTTTGTGCAAAGATAAACTTTTTTTTTTCAAAAACACATGATGAAGAGACCATTTAACACATTTACATAGAAGATTTTCTTGTTTCGCATTCACAATACTTTATGAACAACACCACACAATAGGAAACTACAAAAGAGGCATCAACCTTTTTCTTTCATCAAATATTCCGCAACACAAACTTCCTCATTCCTCTCAAATAGTACCCATATCGATAGACAAAATCCAAATCGTAAAACATTTACCTATGGCATTCCACACCTGCTTCTCACGTTCCTCAGAGAGCCTGGGGCAAGTTCTTGCCATCTCTACGCCGCACACCCAGCAGTCAGTAAACAAGTTTCCTCTGCCATCGTCCCGAGAGAAGAAAAGACCCTCGGTTTTGGTGTGACCTATTTTTGCTAACGACGCCTCATCAATGGTTCACTTGCGTAAAACTCCTTGCCCCTTACCTTGCCTTCCCTCAGCAGAGAGGCTTCCAATCATCGCTCACAACCCTTCAGCTTCCATCAGAGCAGCATGAAGTGGTTTGCAAACAGTGCATGTACACCGTATGCAGTAGGCCTGCTATCATCTCACCTGAAGTTACGAACTACAGCCTTACAAATGGCCGATTTATTCTCGTGACACACTCATCTCTGCAAAGTTAAGTTCTCATACTCTCCCATTTTCAGAAAATCTCGGGGAAAAAGAAAGGATTCTCGGGAAATTTTCGTATATTTGCAATCACATTATGCAATAAGGTATATGGCAATGAAGAGAAAATACCCCGTAGGAATACAGACATTCTCGCGACTGAGGCGCGAAGGCTATGTGTATGTGGACAAGACGGACATGGTGTGGGAATTGGCACAGGAGAACAACCCCTTCCTCTTCTTCGCCCGTCCGCGACGTTTCGGCAAGTCGTTGCTGGCATCGACGCTCCACTCGTTCTTTGCGGGCGAGCGCGAACTGTTCAAGGGACTGAAGGCCGACCAACTGGAATGGGACTGGAAACAGTACCCTGTATTGCACTTCGACCTCAGCGGCGCCAAGCACCTGCCCCCGCAGGGAGTGAAGGATGAGCTGGGGCGGCAGATGGAAAAGATGGAAGCACTCTATGGTCGTAATCACAGCGAGACCTCACCTGGCATGCGCTTTGCTGGTGTCGTGGAGCGGGCCTACAAACAGACCGGACTGCAGGTGGCCATCATCATCGACGAGTACGATGCGCCGCTTTTAGATGTGCTTCACGAAGGGGAGAGCCTTCACGACATGCGCGAGGTGCTGCAGGAGTTCTACCAACGGCTGAAGATGCTGGAACCCATAATCAAGTTCTGCTTCATTACCGGCATAACGAAATTCTCGCAGCTGAGCATTTTTTCCACCATCAACAACATCACCGTCATATCGATGCTGCCCAAGTATGCCGCCCTCTGCGGCATCACCGAGGAGGAGCTGACCACCACGCTGGCTCCCGACATCGCCCTGCTGGCAGAGAACAATGACTGCACGCCGAAGGAGATGCACCTGCGGCTGAAGACGCGCTACGACGGATACAAGTTCTCACGCAAGTCACCTGAAATCTACAACCCCTTCAGCCTGTTCAAGGCATTTGACCTAGGCGAGGTCGGCAACTACTGGTTCGACAGTGGCACACCAGCCTACCTTATCCTGCAGATGCAGAAGTTCCAGACCGACATCACGACACTCGGCCACTTGGAGGCTGCGGTATCGGATTTCGACAAACCCACTGAGGCCATGACTTCGGCATTGCCGCTGCTATACCAGAGTGGATACCTCACCATCAAGGACTATGAGAGGGAAACGGAGACATACACCCTCGCCATTCCTAACCAGGAGGTGCAGGTGGGATATACAGAGGGGTTGCTGCCAACGTATCTCGGCTTGCAAACCGATGTGGTGCGCATGGGCTTCGCCCTGAAGTTCTGGCGAGCCTTGAAGAAGGACGACCTGGAGCTGGCCTTGCAGGAGATGCAGGCTTTCCTTGCTGGGCTGCCCTACGTGGAGGGTTTCAAGAAGAAGTTGGAGGAGATGGCCAACGTGGAGGGATTCTACGAATACACCTTCTACCTCATCTTCTCAATGCTCAACGTATATGCCCGCACACAAGTGAAGTGCCATGGCGGCAGGATAGACATGGTGGTGCTGATGCCCGCCGTCACCTACGTCTTCGAGCTGAAGATGCACGAGACTGCCCAGAAAGCATTAGAACAGATTGAAGCCAAGGGCTATGCCCTGGCTTACGCCACCGAAGGGCGCCGAGTGGTGAAGTGCGGCCTGCACTTCAACCTCGACAGCAGAACCCTCGATGAATGGGTCATAGGAAATGCTTGACTCACTTAACCCCGAGAGAGATTTTCATCCGCCGAGACTTCCATGGCAATGTCTCGGCGGAATCCGTTTTGTGGCATAATGTTCGGATATGCATGAAGCTAGTCCTTATGACTAATACACCATTCGCAGTTCAACGTGAATCAAAAACCTGTCCCCTTGATTCTTTCCCCTAGATTCTTCCAAAAAACAAAACAAGATGCGAAATTTTTGCTTCCTTTCCCAAGGAAATCATCAGAAAAGCACTATCTTTGCGGAAAAGACAAAACCAAAGAGAGATGAAAAAGCCATTCGCCCTATTTTTGCTGATGACATCGTCCCTGCCCGTCTTCTGCCAAGGCACCGCCGAAGACTACGCCAGGGCTTATTCGTTGTCTGAACAGTTCAAATCTGCTAACGTGCGCCATTGGGCACATGGTGTGAAGTGGAGAGACTCCACCCATGTGCTGACCTACTGGACGGACACCGACGACGGTCCGAAATACCATGCCTAATGCCGACAACCACCTGTTCTCCGAGGAGCCAGCTCCCAAGCGTGAAGAACCCAAGCCGCAATTCGGCCGGAGGAGGGAGCGCCACTGGATGGAGGTCGACGAAGAGAAGTTCCCCCACCCCGTGCTCTCGCCCGACGGCAAGATGGAAGCGTGGATAGAGGAATGCAACGTCGTCGTCCATGCCGCCGGCAGACCCTACAGCGAGAAACATGTGCTCAGCCAGGACGGCACACCGGGGGAATACTACAGCAACCGCCTGTTGTGGTCGCCTGACAGCCGCTACCTCTTCGTGTGCAAGCGCCGTCCCGTGGAGAAACGCTACGCCTATTATGTGGAAAGTTCGCCTCACGACCAGTTGCAACCCATCCTGCACCAGCAGGAATATGCCAAGCCAGGCGACGCCCTACCCTTCAAGACCCCCGTCATCTTCGACGTCAACGCCGGCACACGCCTTGAAGCCAGCACCGACCTATGCTCACACCAATACGACCTTGGGGAATTTGCATGGACGCCCGACAGCCGCGAAGTGACGATGGAATACAACGAGCGCGGACACAAGGTGTATCGCATCCTTGCCATGGACGCCGCCACAGGTGCCATGCGCACCGTGGTGGAAGAGACCGCACAGACATTCGTCAACTACACCCGCCATTTCCGCCACGATTTCTCCGACGGCACCCAACTGCTTTGGATGAGCGAGCGCGACAACTGGAACCACCTCTACCTCTATGACATGAAGACAGGCAAGGTGATACGCCAGGTCACCAAAGGCGCATGGTGCGTGCGCGAGGTGCAACATGTGGATGAGGAGAACGGCATGGTGTTTTTCAGTGCCTGCGGTGTGGAAAAGGATGAAGACCCCTACCTCGTGCGCTATTACCGCATCGGCATCGACGGGAAGGGCTTGCGGTGTCTCACCCCGGTGAAAGGTCAGCACGAAGGGGTCTATTCACGAGACTTCAAATACCTTGCCGACACGTGGTCGTTGGTGGACCAGCCTCCTGTCACCGTCGTCCGCAGCACAGACGACGGCCATGTGGTGGACACCATTGAACGGGCCGACATCAGCAAACTCTTGGCCAATGGATGGCGGGCACCCGAAGTCTTTGTCGCCAAAGGACGCGACGGGAAAACCGACATGTGGGGAGTCATCCAGCACCCGGTGCATTTCGACCCCTCACGCAAATACCCCGTGATAGAATACATCTATGCTGGTCCGGGAAGCGCATACGCTCCCAAGAGTTTCACGCCCTACAACTGGAACATGACTCCCCTTGCCGAACTGGGATTCATCGTGGTCCAACTCGACGCGATGGGCACCAGTTGGCGCGGAAAGCAGTTCGAGGAGGTGTGCTACAAGAACCTGAAAGATGCAGGATTCCCCGACCGCATGTTGTGGATAAAGGCGGCAGCTGCCAAGCACCCCTACATGGACGCCGACAACGTGGGCATCTTCGGGGCGTCTGCCGGAGGACAGGAGAGCACCACTGCCGTCTTGCTCCACAGCGACTTCTACAAGGCGGCCTACAGTTCATGCGGCTGCCACGACAACCGCATGGACAAGATATGGTGGAACGAGCAGTGGATGGGCTATCCCGTGGACTCCTCCTACGTGGAATGCAGCAACGTCTACCATGCCGCAAAACTCGAGCGTCCGCTGATGCTGGTGGTGGGCGAACTGGATGACAACGTCGACCCCTCCAGCACCTACCAGTTGGTGAACGCCCTGGTGGAGGCCAACAAGGATTTTGAGTTGGTGGTGCTCCCCGGCGTCCATCACACGATGGGTGAGAGATATGGCGAGCACAAGCGTTTCGATTTCTTCGTCAAGCATTTGCTGGGTGTAGAACCACCCAAATGGAAATGACAAGTGATTCACCCTACCCCAATACTGTATTTATGAAAAAGAAGAACATCCACAAAAAGATTGCACTGTTTGCTGCAAGCATAATGGCGGCACTTGCCTGGGGGCAGTCTCCCATCGTCAACGTCGAGGGCGGGAGCATTCAAGGAATGACTTCTGCTGCCCGGGACGTCACTGTCTTCAGAGGAGTCCCCTACGCCGCCCCTCCGGTGGGCGAACTGCGCTGGAAACGCCCGCAGCCCGTCGTGAAATGGAAAGGTGTCAGGAAGGCCGACACTTTCAGCAACATCTGTTGGCAGCCTGGCAATGCCGTAGGGACTTTCTATGGCAATGAGTTTTATTGGAAGGAGCAGACCGTGCAGAGCGAGGACTGCCTCTATCTGAACATCTGGACACCCACCAATGCTATAGGGCATCCTGAAAAGCGTCTGCCGGTGGCCTTCTGGGTGCATGGCGGTGCCTATTTCAACGGTTATGGGCATGAGATCACCATGGATGGCGACGCCTGGGCACAGCGGGGGGTGATTCTCGTCACCATCAACTACCGACTGGGCATCTTCGGCTTTCTTGCACATCCGGAACTGTCGGCTGAAAGCCCCGATGGAACGTCTGGGAACTATGGCACCTACGACCAGGTGGCTGCCCTGAAATGGGTGCACGACAATATCGCACAGTTTGGCGGCGACCCCGGAAACATCACCGTGATGGGTCAGAGCGCCGGCGCGGCAAGCATCAAGAACCTGGTGTCCTCACCTTTGTCGAAAGACTTGGTCAAGCATGCAATCATACAGAGCGGTGGAGGCATCAGCACTGCTGTCGCATCCAACAATGGAAACGAGCAGGAAAAGGCCGAGGCTACAGGCAAGGGGTTCATGGACAAGTTCGGATACCATGACTTGAAAGAGATGCGCGCCGCACCGGCAGAAGAACTGCTCAGGATTTTCAAGGAGGAAGGCATGGGGCTATTCCGGCCACATGTCGACGGTGTGTTGCTGACGGAGTCGTTCGACGATGCTGCCAGGAACCAGCATTTGGCTGATGCGTCGTATATGATAGGAAGCACGCTGGATGACATCCGGCCGATGGGGAAGCAGATAGACGATTTCTGCTTCTTGAGAGACTCTCTCGACCGCCGTCCAGCATACCAGTATCTTTTCGCCCGCAAACTGCCAGGCACTCACGACGGGGCGTTCCATTCCGCTGAACTATGGTACATGTTCCACACCTTGGACCGCAGTTGGAGGCCCATGATGCAGGCCGACTATGCGCTTGCCGATGAAATGATGGACTGCTGGACAAATTTCGCAAAATACGGCAACCCGGATGGAAAGGACGGCGACACCTGGCCTCCCTTCACTTTACAAAATCCCTTCATCAAGATTTTCAACATCCAATATGATGTGAAAAGATGAAGTCACAAATAATCCAATTCTTTCGTTATGGAAAACAAATTGATAGACAACTGTATGAAACTGGGGTTCGGCATGATGCGCCTGCCCAGGGTGGAAGGCACGAAAGACATCGACCTGGAACACACCAAGAGGATGGTGGATGCCTTCATGGAGGCCGGGGGCAAGTATTTTGACACGGCCTATGTGTACGAGGGGTCGGAAGCGGCCACAAAGGCAGCACTCTGCGACCGTTATCCGCGTGAGAGCTATTACCTGGCTGACAAACTCAACGCCTCCGACTTCGCATGCAAGAGCGAGGAAGAGGCCAAGAACGAAATCAAGGTGAGCCTCGAGCGCACCGGGGCGGGCTATTTCGACTTCTACCTACTCCACGGCATCGATTCGGGGAACAAGGACAAATTCGACCGATACGGCATTTGGGATTACATGAGGAAGCTGAAGGAAGAAGGGTTGATACGACATTATGGATTCTCCTTCCATTCCACACCCGAACACTTGGACGAACTGCTCACCGAACATCCTGACACAGAGTTCGTGCAACTACAAATCAACTATTCCGACTGGGAGGACCCGCTGATTGCTTCGCGCCAATGCTATGAGATTGCCACACGGCATGGGTCTCCCGTCATTGTGATGGAACCGGTAAAGGGAGGAAAGTTGGCCGACCCACCTCAACAGGTGAAGGACATCCTGCAACAGGCATCGCCCGAGGCCTCCTTTGCTTCGTGGGCCATCCGCTTCACCGCATCGCTGCCCAACGTGATGATGGTGCTCAGCGGGATGTCGACCATGCAACAGATGGAAGACAACTTGTCGTTCATGCGGCAGTTGAAGCCCCTGAATGATGAAGAAAAAGGCGTGTTGGAAGCTGCCTGCAAGGCTTTGATGCAGTTTGACGGCATCGCCTGCACCTCCTGCCACTATTGCACTCCCGGCTGTCCCATGGACATTCACATCCCTGAAATCTTCGCCGTGATGAACGTATACAAGATGTATGGCAACTTGAAGGAGGCTCGTAATGATTACGGTTGGCGTCCAGGGGGAGAGAAAGCATCGGCTTGCATCCAATGTGGACAATGTGAAGGCGCTTGCCCCCAACATCTTCCCATCATCAGTTTGCTGGAAGAGGTGGTGGAGACTTTGGAAAAGTGAGATGAAAGAGGGTGATTTCATCGTTTCGTCGAAGTAATTCGTCGAAGAAATCGGGCAATTCGTCGAAAATAATTTTAATTTGAGCTGTTGTTGATGTATTTTTGCAAATGAAAAGAGGAGAGCCAACTCTCACGATACAACATATAAAATCAATCAACCCCAAATAATATGAAAAAGTATTTTGCTATTGCCATGGTTTGTTTGTTCACAGCCAGCATGACCATCACACAAACAAAGCCAACCGAAGCGAAGATGAAGCCTCATACAGAGAAGTTCTTTTCTGCCGACAAGGGCAAGTCGACGAAGGGCAACAAGTCTTGGGAAAAGCAGAAGAAGGAGAATGAGAAGAAATGGAGGAAACAGTTGGCTTAGAAGGATGACAGTAAAATAAATAGAACCAAAAAAGACATAAGCGTTTAACTGATAATAATAGGAAAAAGGTTGTATGAAAGTGGTCGCAGTGGGGTGTTTCCCCATTTGCGACCCTTTTTGTTTTTTTATCATAAGACTGACTTATAATTCACCTTTTTTATTTATTTTTGCATGTCCTTACCCCATAAACCCCATAAACCTCATAAACCCCATCATCACCAAAAAATCTCAAAAACCATGGTACAATGTTTATTAGATTTTCTCAATGCCTCCCCAGTTGGTTTCCTTGCTGTTAAGAACATCGCCAACGAACTGGAGAAGAACGGCTATCGCAGGTTGGAACCCACCAAGCCCTTGGGCAAGATTAAAGCTGGCGACAAACTGTTTGTGACAAAGAACGACTCATCCATCTATGCTTTCAATATAGGCAGCAAACCAATGGCCGACAGCGGTTTCAAGATGATTTGCGCCCATTGCGACTCACCCACCTTCCGCATCAAACCCAATGCCGAAATGCTATGCGAGGGCGGGATAGTGAAACTGAACACAGAGGTGTATGGCGGCCCCATCATGTCCACCTGGTTCGACCGTCCGCTGACCATCGCAGGGAGGGTCATCGTCAGGGGCGACGACGTGTTCCATCCACAAACGCTGCTGCTCCATTTCAAACGTCCTTTGCTGCAAATCAGCAACCTCGCCATCCACTTCAACCGTCAAGTGAACGACGGCGTTCAACTCAGCAGGCAGAAAGACATGCTACCCATCCTGGGCATCATCAACAACCACTTGGAAATGGGTGAGATGCTGATGAACCTCATCTTGGAAGAAGCCAACCTACAGATGCCCGTCAAGAAAGAAGACATCCTCGACTTCGACCTCTACCTGGCTGATGCAACGCCGGCATGCACCTTCGGCGCACACAATGAGTTCATCTCTTCCGGAAGACTTGACGACCTCTCCATGTGCTTCGCTGGCTTGCAGGCACTGCTTGCCTCAAAGAAAGACGACACCACCAAGGTGTTGGCCATCTTCGACAACGAGGAGACGGGATCGCTTACAAAACAGGGCGCCGGCAGCCCGTTCCTCGCCAACATGTTGAGACGCCTCGCCGTGGCTCAAGGAGGAACAGAGGAGGCGTTCAGCCAAGCGGTGGAGCGTGCCTTCATGGTGTCGGCCGACAACGCACACGCATGGCATCCCAACTACCCGGAGAGATACGACCCCACCAACCACCCCCAATTGGGGGGAGGTCCGGTCATCAAACTCAACGCGGCACAAAAATACGCTACAGACGCCATGTCGGCTGCCATCTTCGCGGAGATATGCAGGAAGGCCGATGTACCATGCCAACGTTTCGTCAACCACAGCGATGTGGCGGGTGGAAGCACCTTGGGCAACATCCTGGCGTCCTCCATCCCCATAAGAGGAGTGGACATGGGCAATGCCATCCTTGCCATGCACAGTTGCAGGGAAACAGGCAGCACCGACGACCACGTCTATTGCGTCAAGGCTTTCATGCAATTTTTTGAGGAATAGGCGGCCAAGCCCCGAGAGGGTGACAGGCCACAACCAGCCCCCTGGATAGGAAATCACGGGAAACTGATAGAAAAAGGTGAGAAAACCACTCTATATCATATCAACCAATAACAAGAATATGAAAAGAGTGGTTTTCTGCATCCTTGCCGTTCTTGCACTAAGCCTGCCGGCATGGGGACAAAATGACTATTACACCAACAAGGCGAAAGATTACATGCGCGAGGCCGACTACTATACCCGGAAAGCTGAGGGACATGAGCGTGAGGCCAATTACTACAACGACAAGGCACAAGGCTACCTGCGCGAGGCCGACTATTACTCGCGCCACAACAATGCCGACAGGGCCAAAACCTACATACAATGGGCCAACGATGCCACTGACAAGGCAAAACTAAGGATGGCATGGGCAAAGGATGCAAGGGAAAAGGCACAACTCAGAATGAAATGGGCCCGGGAAGCGATGGAAAAGGCGAAATACTGAGCACATCCCCTCGCATTCTCTCGCATCCTCTCAAATCCTCTCGCTTTCTATGACCATGAAAGTCATTGCCATCTTATTCTATTAGCAGCATCATCGTCTTGTCTGCCATGGTCAATCGGTCATGGTTGTTAAGAACCTTCTCTTCACCTACAGGCAATTTCAAACCATTGACCATTACAAGGTTCCTTTCATTCACACTCTTGACGGTAACCCTTGGTTGGTTGTCAACAAATGTCAGAGTGAGGTCCGCATGGTGGCGGCTCATGTAATTGGATGGATCTTCTATCTGAATATCGGCTTTCGAGGAATCCGCCCTGCGCCCAACGGTCACATCCCTCTTCATCAACTCATACTTTCTGCCCTCAAAGACGAGGTAAGCCTTCTTCTTTGCTTCTAAGACAAAAGGAGGGCGACTCAAAATCTTTCTTGCTTCAACATTACCTTGTCCCGCTGCCTGTTCCAACCATTTCTTTGCCTCCTTGACATCCTTGTCCATGCCATAAAGGTACATCTTGCCCAGTTCGCACTGTGCTTTGTCATAACCCTGTCCTACTGCTTTTTTTAACCATTTGACGGCCTCTATTTCATTCTTGTCGGTTCCCTGCCCATCCTTCCACATCAAGGCAAGTTCATATTGTGCACCGACATACCCTTTCTCTGCCGCCTTGGCATACCATTGGAAGGCTTTACTCAAGTTCTTGGTAACACCTTGGCCACTTTGATACAACTTTCCCAAATAATACTGCGCCCCTGTGTGGTCGTTTTGCGCTGCTTTTTCAAACAAGCCCAAGGCCTTTTGCGGGTCGCCAAATTCATTCATACTTATTAAGGCAAGATTGAACATCGCACTGGTATTGCCTTGATTGGCAGACTTTTCATACAACTTCAAGGCTTCTTTCATGTTCCGTTTCACACCGAAGCCATAATGATACATGAATGCGAGGTTGTTCTGGGCGCCAGAATGCCCTTGGGCGGCTGCCTTGCGATACCATTCAGCTGCATTGGCATCGCTCTTTGCCAAACCACCACGGCCGTTTCGATACATGTACCCGAGGTTGTTCTGAGCATTGGCATTGCCTTGATTGGCTGCCTTGGCAAACCACGCGACGGCCTCTTTCTCATTCTTAGCCACACCCTCGCCATCTTGGCACAACGACCCATAACTATCTTGTGCATCGGCATATCCCTGATTTGCTGCCATAAGGAACCAATTGGCGGCCTGTGTGAAATCCTTATCCACCCCCAGGCCATTCTGATACATCAGACCTAAGTTGTACTGACCGGCGGCATGACCTTGGTTGGCGGCCTTGCGAAACCATTCAACAGCCTCGGTATCGCTCTGTTCCACTCCCTTACCATTCAGGAACATGAACCCAAGGGAGTTTTGAGCATCGGCATAATCTTGTTCAGCGGCCTTGCGATACCACTCCACCGCCTTGGAGTAGTCCTGGGGATTTCCATTCCTTCCATAATAACATTCTTCGCCATTGTTGAACATCTCCTCGGGTGACATGGGTTGTGGCTGGGGTTGTGTTTCATAAGGCGATGGCGTCGATGACGACTGTGGGCCATCCAAGAACTCACGGATTTCTTGCACCGATTGAGGTCTTTCTGCTCTATTGGGCGCCATCATCCATAAAATCAGTTGCTTCATCTGATCACTCAGGTCTGGGGGAAGAGGAATGGTGTTTTCCTTTGTAGGGGAAGGGTCGGACAGGATTTCCGAAGGAGGAAAAGGCTCATACCCCGTGAGCATGGTGAACATCGTTGCTCCAAGAGAATAGAAGTCTGTCCAAGGACCCATGTTTTCCACATCTCGCATCGCTTGCTCAAGAGGAGCATACCCGGGAGAATACGCTACCATGGAAGACATCATCCCACCCTTGTTGGATGCAAATTTGCTGGCTCCGAAGTCGATGAGCACGATGTTGTAGTCTTTCATGTCCACCATGATGTTTTCCGGTTTGATATCCAGATGGCACAGTGGAGGGTCCTGGTTGTGGATGCATTCAAGGGCTTCAAGCATCTGTTTGAGAACGACAAACCTCACAGTACCTTCATCCAGCGGTTGCTGGTTGAGGTTAAGCCAATCATACAAACTCTGGCCCTCGACATAGTCCATCTCAATGTATGAAGTATCGTTTTCGTTGAAAAAGGCATAGACCGTGACGATATGCTTGTTTCGCAATTTCGCCATCTTCTTTGCCTCTCCTATGAATTTGCCCCGTTGTGTCTCAAACTGCCCTACAAGATTCTTCAAGGGTACGATGACCGTCTTTCCGTCTTCTCCTCGTCCACAGCTATCTCCCATGAAAAATTCCTTGAGAGCGACGCGCCTGTCCAGGAATAAGTTCTTAGCCTCGTATGTGATGCCAAAACCGCCTTGCCCCAACACCCTGATGATTTCATAAGTATCATCATGTAGCCTGGTGCCTATTTCCAATGCATAAGGATATTTATCTTGCATAGGAGTATGTTTGATAAGTTATAATTGAAATAAAATGATATGATGCCGGTTCATCTTTCAGAGACACCCCCTCTTACTCGATTTTCAGCGTGATTGTTTTGTTGCCCATGGTCAATTTGTCGCCGTTGTGAATCTCCGTCTCTACATCCTTTGGCGACGGCTTCCCATTGATCCTTACCAGGTTATCTTTTTTCAAACTCATAACGGTCACCTTAGGTTGGTTGTCCACATAAGTGACATGGAATTCTACCTGGTCCCTGCTCATGAATTTTTCTTTCGAGCGGTCTTCCAACTGAATTGGGGCAAGGGCTGTTCTTGCCTTGCGGCCAAAGACCGTTTTATTCTCAACCAATTCGCATTTGTAACCAAGCCTGGTGTATTTGTTTTCATCACCTTCTTCGTTTAATTGATAGAATGCATCGGGGCCTTCATAATAGAGGAAAACCTTTTTCCTAACGACAAACGGGGGAAGACACAGCAGCCGTTTTGCTGCCTCATTGCCTTGGCCAGCCGACTTTTCCAACCATGACTTAGCCAACTGGACATCTTTATTCACACCTTTGCCTTCCGCGTACATCTTGCCCAGTTCGCACTGTGCTTGCACATGATCCTGTTCGGCAGCTTTTCGGAACCATCCCGCTGCCTCCTTTTCATTCTTGTCAGTTCCTATGGCATCCCTGTACATCAAGGCAAGTTCATATTGTGAATTGCAATGCCCTTGTTCCGCTGCATTTTGGAACCATTTGAATGCCTCTTCATCATCCACGTCAGTCACTTTACCTTCCTTGTACATCAAGGCAAGTTCATATTGTGCAAAGACATGACCATGTTCAGCTGCGTTTCGGAACAACTTGAAGGCTTCTGCCAAGTCCTTTGCCCCCCCCTGACCTGCTGCATTCATTTTTCCAAGATAGTATTGCGCTCCGGAATGCCCATTTTCGGCCGCTTTCAAGAACAAGTCTTTTGCCTTTTGCATGTTCTTCTTCACGCCTTTCCCTTCATAATAGATTATGGCAAGATTGAACTGTGCACTCGCATTGCCTTGTTTCTCAGACTTCTCATACCACTTGGAAGCCTCTTTATAACTCTGTTCCACACCATAGCCATATTCATACATGAAACCAAGGTTGTTCTGTGCTTCGGAATGTCCCTGTTCAGCAGCCTTGCGATACCATTCCGCTGCCTTGACATCATCCTTAGCCAACCCCCCACGACCGTTACGATACATGAAGCCGAGAGAGTTTTGGGCATCCGCATTGCCTTTGTCGGCTGCCTTGACATACCATTTCACAGCCTTGGCATCATCCTGTTCGCATCCGTTCTTTCCATCATAATAGTCCTCACCCTTATTGAACATCGCCTCGGGGCTCAGTTGGTCACCCAGGAAATCACGTATCTCTTCTACCGAATGCGGTCTTTTATCTTTCAATGGATTCATCATCCATATGACCAGTTCCTTCATCTGTTCTGTCAGCGCCGGTGGAAGCGGAATGGTCATTTCCTTTTTCGGCGAGTGGTCGTTCATGATTTCTGACGGCTCGAAAGGATCATAGCCCGTGAGCATGGTAAACATTGTTGCCCCTAAGGCGTAGAAGTCACACCACGGACCTATGGAGTTCAAATCTGACGATGTTTGCTCAATAGGAGCATATCCGGGAGAATAGACAACCATGGAAGACAATCTCGACCTGCCACCAGTGACGTTTGTGTATTTGCTGGCTCCGAAATCGATAAGTATGATGTTGTTCTCTTCCATATCCACCATGATGTTTTCCGGTTTGATGTCCAAGTGACAAAGCGGTGGATTCTGTTTGTGGATGCATTCAAGGGTTTCGAGCATCTGCTCGAGAAAGAGATTCTTCACGGTATATTCATCAAGATGGTGGACTTCTGCTATCAAGTCGCGCAAACTCTTCCCTCTGACATAGTCCATCACAAAATAGGAAGTGCCGTTTTCTTTGAAAAAATGGTATATGGTGACAAGATGCTTGTTTTGCAATTTTGCAAGGATTTTTGCCTCACCCTGGAATTTTTTCAGTTGACGATCAAACAAGTCTTTGGTGGTTTTCAATGGCACCTCGACGGTCTTGCCATCCTGTCCTCTTTGGCATGCGTTGCCCACGAAAAATTCCTTGATGGCGAGATGCCTGTCGAGATTAAGATCCTTTGCCTCATAGGTGATGCCAAAGCCGCCTTGACCTAGGACTTTGACTATTTCGTATGTGTCATTATTGAGTCTAGTCCCTACTTCCAATGCGAAAGGATAAGTATTGTCTTGCATATAGGTGTGATTGAAGAGATAGATATTTGAAACGGATATGCAAAATTAAACAAAAAAAACGAAACTTCAAATTATAAAAAGAAAAAAGAGACCACTTGAAAAAACGGACAGGGAGCAAAAGGGCGGTGCGCATCTCCCCTCCCCTCGCAGGGGAGGGGTTGAGGTGGGGTGAATAAGTCTTGAAAAACAACAAGTTACAGACCCCACCTCTGCCTCTTCCCTCGAGGGGAGGGGATAACTAACACCGATATTTGCTCAAACAGGATTTTTCAAAGTGGGTTCAAAAAAGCAAAAAACGCACGCTCCATGAAGGAGCGTGCATGCTATGCAGGTTTCCGTCTCCGATTTTCATTGTCAGAGCAAAGGAGAGTCTTCGATGAAGTCGGGGGAGTCGTCATTCATGGCATCGTAATCCACCAAGACATCATCGTCGCACATTACGTCGGGTGAAGACTCTTCCACCAAGTCGGCTACGTTGTTGAAGGTATCACTTTCATACACCAATACATCGGGGGCGGCAGGCAAATCGACATCATCCATGTCAACCACCACTACCTCCACCACGTCATCACCCGTAGCGTCCAAGGTGGAAACATCATCTCCCGTACCGATGACATACACATCGTCATCACCATGGGCGAATGTGTCGTAGTCTTCGACGATGTCATCGTCATTTTCATATACGACCACCACGTCGTCGTCATTCATATCGCCGCCTTTGCTTAAGAGCATCACGTCGTCGTCGATGCCTGGCAATTCCATTTCGACGGTTTCTTCATTCTTACTCATAATGGTGTATATCAATGGTTGAAGATATCGCTACCGTGCCTTGGGTCAAGCCAGGATATTGGCGTCATCGATGTAGTCGGGCATGTCTGGAGCCACATCTGGGTTGTCATCAGTACTCGCAAGGATGTCTGCTCCGGGGTCTTGGTCTTCGACCACATCTTCTGATGCTTCCACTGCTTCCACAGCATCACCATAAGTGGTCACTATGCCATTTTCAAAGACCATCACGTCTGGGTCGGAAAGGTCGTGAGAGTCGTCTGCATCAACAACAAAGACGTCCACTTCGTCGTTGCCTGTCAAATCTACTGCAGCGGCTTCATGGCCATCCACTTCACCATATTGGAGCACATTGTCTCCTTCAATGAAATGTGCTTCTTCAACTTCAACAGTCACGTCATCGACAGCATCCACATCATCTGACTGCCCATCATATCCATCAGCAGCAACAATATTGTTGGCATTGGCTGGGTCTACGCCCGAATTATGGTAAACGACCACTTCCGGCTCATCACCCGAAAAATCCGAGACAATGGCTACCTCTTTTCCATTTCCATTAGAGACGGTGACTGTAATGTATTGGTCGGGGTGCTGCTCGATGAGATCTACCGGAATGTCTTCGGGAAGAATCTCGACATCCACAGACTGTGCATATTCGGTATGCTGGGACTCACTCATGGAGTTCCACTCTTCCTCATTGTATGTGCTATAGATACCTCCGTGCCAAACGAATACTCCACCAGGACCTACCTCGGACCTTGCTTCTGCGAAAGCTTCTTCAAACGTCATGTCATCGTCAACATCCGCCAGAGGAGCCTCTTCGTAGATCACTGCGTTTGGGTCGTCAACATCTACGACGTGCGGCACAGGCGAATGTGCACCGGTGGCTGCAACGTGTCCCGCGCCGCTTCCACTGGCCTGACCTGAGGTGGAAGCTGCCAACTGGTCGCCAGAAGGGTCGTGGTCGTTTACAACATTTTGGCCGTTTTCACCGTTGTTATCATCCGCCAATACGTTGGAACTGCTGCCGAATGCCGACGACGCACCCGTTCCATGTGACCCATTCTGGTATTGGTCGTAGCCATACAACGCCCCTGCACCAAGGAGAATGCCAGCGACAGAGCCGAAGCCCACTTTCTTCCACAGGCTTCCACCACTACGTTTCGAATTTCTCATACTGAAATTCACTTCACCATACAAGGTTTCTTCGTTCTTGCTCATAATGTTAAAGATTTTATATGTTAAACAATGTTTTTTTCATATACAAAGATACTCTTTTCATAAAGATTATACTATTGCCATCGCCCATTTTCCACAAAATGACGGGTTTTGATGATGAAATATCCTTTTTCCGTGATGAAATGTCCATCCACTTCATTCCTTCACATTGGCCACCAAGTCCTTGATGCTTTTGAGTGCTGCCTTTGAAACGGGAAGTTGGAAGACAAACTGGGAGAAGTCGGATAAGATGAGGCATTGCTTGGATAGGTTCACCTCATAGATGAACGTACGATTGATGATGAAGCGTTTCCCCACCCTCATGAATTTTGCCGCGTTTTCTCCAAGTTGGGTGATGAGGCTTTTCTCCACATTGGCGAGACTGATAGCCAACACCGACTTCAGTTTGTTGGCCATAACGACCTTGGTATAGTTGCCGTCAGCCTCGAAATAAATGATTTTTGCTATCTCAAGTCTGATCAAATGGTCGCGAGAGCAATAGATGATGTAGTTCACGGTATAGATATTGATAGGATTTGACGGGTCTCTAACTGGAATTATTCATGGAAATCAACCTCGCAATGGTGAAGCCTCTTGGTTGCGGGGCTTGGTCAATGCGACGCTCGGAGGCGTCGACCCCTAAGTGCGCACCGGCCTCTTGCTTGCGGGGCTTGGTCAATGCGACGCTCGGAGGCGTCGACCCCTAAGTGCGCACCGGCCTCTTACTTGCGGGGCTTGGTCATAGCGACTCTCACCATTTGATGAGCACCATGTCTTTGTCGAAATTGCCCCACATCACCGGGTGCTGCCGCCCATGGGACATTTCTATCACACCATTGTGCACAAAGTCATACAACTCCTTGGCTGTCAAGGCTCTGTCGCGATTGACATCGGCTCCTCCACGTAGCCCACGTTCCAAGTAGATGGTGAAGATGCTGTTGGCATAACGTGACTCCATGGAATTCTCTCCACTCCGTGAGGAGAGGAAAAACATAACGTCCTTGGCTTTCTTGCCAACAGCGTCTTCCTCCACTCCGGATGTTCGCATATTCCCAGCCAGGCAGGCATCTGCCAATACCACCTTTGTCTTCGCCTTGCTGCTCATCAAAGCCATCGTCACATCATGATAATGGAGCAATTCGTCATAACACCTGAAACCTATTCCTCTTGGGTCGCCATGGCCGCTGAAGAAGAGCAGCACCACATCGCCTTTTTTTGCCTTGGAGAATGTTTCGTTCATTGCCCTTTTCACATTTGCCACGGTGGCGTCTTTGTCTGTGAGGCATCTCACGTCGGCATGTCCGTTGGCGGAATATATCTTCTGGATGACCATCGCGTCGTTGGCACTCACCCTGAGGTCATTTTCATAACCGGGATAATCAGAAATCCCCACGCACACCACATAGTAGTGTGCATGGAGAGTCACTGCCGTCAGCAGCAACAATGCTGCCAAAAGTTTTCTCATACTATTCTTTCTTGTTCAAATGGACCATGGTTTCATCATACCAACGGGGCATCATCTACATAGTCGGGCATGTCTGGCGACACGTCAGGGATGTCATCATTGGAAGCCAAGGAATCATCATCAGACATTGGGTCTGTGGCATCATCATCAACAATGTCACCAACAGTTGCCGCTGTCCTATCATCATAGTTCACCACAATGTCGTCTGAGGACAAACTGTTTGAGTTGTCTGCATCAATAACCAACACATCTGGCTCGTTGTCATGGTCTGTATCAACGAGTACTGCGCCGTGGTCGTTGATGACATCATAATCCATCACTGCGTCACCCTCGATGAAATTCTCGGGCTCCATCATCTCTTCAACGGTTGCCACTGTCTCGCTCTTCAAATCCAGCACCAAGTCATCATCGGTCAGGCTATTGGATTTGTCTGCATCGATGACCATCATATCTGCCTCGCCATCATCGTCTGTATCAAGAGCCACGACTTCCTTGCCATCAACAACTTCACGCCCCACGACATTGGCATCAGCAAACAAATCTTCCGGGTTGGCTTCATGGACTACAACATTATCATCGTCGTAGATTTCCACCACGTATTTGCCATCCTCTCCCTCTACATGGACACGAATCACCATTTCAGGGTGCTCCTCGATGATATCCGTTGGAATGTCTTCGGGTAACACCTGAGGATGAAGAGACTGCGCAAACTCTGCCTGTTGGGTTTCGCTCATGGCATCCCACTCTGCCTCATAATAGGTGTTGTAAATGCCGCCATGCCAATAGAACACTCCTCCGGGACCCACTTCTTGACGCGCAGACGCAAAAGCCTCTTCAAACGTCATGGAATCATCGACATCGGCCAACGGTGCCCTGTCATATATCACCGCATTGGGGTCGTCTGCTGAGGCAAGGTGCTCATCGGTGGAAATCCTTTCTTCCACTACTTCATCGTTCTTGCCATCAGCGGAGGCTTCCTTATCATTGTTGTCTACCAGTGCCAAGCCGTCGTCGGTTGTAGTGGCTTTCACTGAACCAGTATTGTTCTCCAACTGGTCATAACCGTAGAGCGCTCCCGCACCAAGAAGGATGCCGGCCATGCTACCAAGACCCACTTTCTTCCAAAGGACTCCCTCTCCACTTTTTGGCCTACCCATGCTGAATTTCACTTCACCATACATAGTTTCTTCATTCTTGCTCATAATCTTAGATATTTAAAATGTTAAACAATCAATACGTTAATAAAGAAACACAGACAATGAATGATTTACCTTTTGAAGTGCTCTTCTTCCACAAAACATCGGTTTTTCATGACGAAAAGTCCTTTTAACGTGACATTTTCTCTTTCGTGAAGGCAATCAAACCTGTCGTTCATAGTCATTATTTTGCAAAGATAATGTTTTTTTCACAACCATGCAAATTCATCATAAAAATATTCAAAAAAAATGATGATTCCTTGCAACAGCAAACTCCCTTTCAACTCCTAAAAAAACTCCCCCAAACAAGTATACATATGTCCCTTTAACTCCTCTTTAACTCCCATTTAACTCCCATTTAACTCCCATTTAACTCCCCAAAATAAATATACATATGTCCCT
>JAFWSS010000056.1 GCA_017524385.1 Prevotella sp. | reverse complement strand
GAGGATGAAATCGGCTGCGGGACAGTTAGGCGCTGTGAAGGTCATATCGACATCCACATCGCCATTATCCTGCACATCGATCTTATAGATCATGCCCAGGTCGTAGATGTTTACGGGGATCTCAGGATCGTACACCGTTTTAATCACATCCACGATACTCTCTTCTATCTTTGTCCTTTCTTCTTGTGTCATGGGTTACAAAGGTACGAATAAGCGAGCGAAAAACAAAATAAAAGCTAGTTTTTATTTGTTTTTCCGAGCGGAAGTACCTTCGGCGAAGCCAAGGTATGAAAAATCCAAACGGGTTGTTTTTTGGAGGAAAATCAATGATTTATGCCCTTGTTTTTGGTTTTGGGTGGTATTTTGGATGATTTTTGATGTTTTTTGCCCTGTATTTTGGATAGTTTTTTATATCTTTGCATCGTAAAACTATAATTAAGGTGTAATAATGACTTATTTCAGAAGACATATAGACGAGCAGCTACAACAATGGAAAGAAGCTCCACGCAGGAAACCACTATTGATACGTGGTACACGACAAGTGGGTAAGTCAACTGCTGTGAGAGAATTTGGAAAGTTATTCCGATTCTTTGTGGAAATCAACTTGGAGAAACAGCCAGATTTGCTCCAACTATTTCCCGCCAACATCGATGTGAAAAAAACATGCGAGAAACTGAGCGGTACACTGGGTATCCCTATTGTACCAGGTGAAACACTTCTCTTCATTGACGAAATACAGGTGTCAAAAGAGGCCATCATGTCGTTGCGCTATTTCAAGGAGGACTATCCTGAATTACACGTCATAGCAGCAGGCTCTCTCCTGGAATTCACGCTCGAAGAGCTGCCTTCCTTCGGTGTTGGTAGAATCCGGTCCCTCTATATGTACCCATTCTCGTTTGACGAGTTCCTGATGGCCCAGGGACTTGACTTGACTATTGATTATAAGAAGAAGGCTACCAGCGAGGAACCGCTGACTGAGAAAGCTCATAAAGATATAGTTGACCAGTTGCGCACTTTCTACCTTGTTGGAGGTATGCCGGCAGCAGTGACTGAGTGGGTGGAGACACATAGTTTCATTGAGGTGGCACATACGCATACAGATATCATCCAGACGTATGAAGATGATTTCAACAAATACAAGAAACGTGTCTCACCGAATCTGCTCCGTCAGGTCTTGCGTTCTGTAGCCTTACAAGCAGGAAACAAGTTTGTCTATGCTCAGGCTGTGAGGGATGTTCACTCCTCAGTTGTGCGCGATGCCTTGCATTTGCTTACATTAGCTGGCCTGATAGCCCCCGTAACGCATACCAGTGGAACGGGTGTCCCTCTTGGTGCAGAAGAGAACAGTAACTACACCAAATACCTATTCTTTGATTTGGGTGTGATGCTAACCATGCTTGACATTCCTGCCGCCGATATTCTGCTTGCATCCGATGTGGATCTTGTGAACAAAGGAGGCACATCAGAGGTGTTCGCAGGCTTGGAGATGATAAAATATCGTGACTGCCTGCAAAAACCCGAGATGCACTACTGGGAGAACACTGCCAAAGGTAGCAACGCAGAAGTTGATTACCTCAGAGTGCGCAGCGGGCAAGTGCTACCAGTGGAAGTGAAAGCAAACACACAGGGCAGCATGCAAAGCCTATGGGTTTTCATGCGAATGCGCAAGCTGCACGATGCCATCAGGACTTCATTGGAGAATTTCGGTCAGTTTAACTATGACGATCCCAAAGATAACTTTGAAAGGCGACATGTTGATATCATCCCACTCTATGCGCTGAGTAATCTCGAATAATCACCTTCCCTTTACCTTCCCTTCAAAATACTCCTTCACCAAACTCCTGTAGCCTAATTGCTTGAGCTTGGCGTAGTCGGTGCGGTAGTTTGCCTTACTGTGCTTCCCTGTGCTGAGATATCGGATGTTCTGCTGAAGATAGTGGTCGATTTCCTTCAAGCCATCGGTCTGGTTGATGACCGGAAAGAACCATCTCGACCAGGTAAGACCATCATTGTCGTCGTTCTCAAAGAACTTCTTGTTGAAATGGTTGATGAGTCCTTTCATCGCCTTCTCGGCCTCGATGTGCTTCGTGTTGCGCCATCGCATCAACGACTTGGCCGCCCGTTTGATTTTCCCCTTCATCTTCTTCTTGGCGGCCTCCGAGATATCTATGTCATGACCGTGGCACTTGAATCCCAGGAACTCATACGCTTCATCGGGCGAATAGATCTTTTCCTTGTCGGGGTTTACCTCCAGCTGGTATTGCTCGAGGAATTCCGCCATCTTCCTCTTGTATTCCTCTAACGTGGCGAGATCGGGGGCAAAGAGAATGATATCGTCGGAATAGCGGGCATAGATCACACCGGCATCATGGAAGAACCTGTCCACCTCCTTCAAATAGACATTGGCCAGGAAAGGGGAGGTAGGCGTTCCTGCCATCACCCCGTGACGTTCATGGATGGTTTCCCCGTTATAGATCACACTGTCGTTGGAAAGCATCTCCTGAAAGAAACGGTACAGAAGCGGGTCGTTGGCCATCATCTCTTTCAGCATCGGGAGCAGGATGCCTATAGGGATGGAATTGAAATAGTCGTGAATATCGAGCTTGTAGGCCCACATCTTTTGATCGGCAACTGCTTGGTTGAGATGGATGACAGCATCGTGCACTTTCAAGCCTCGGCGGAACGCATAGCAGTTCGGGGCGAAATACCCATCATAGTCGTATAGCTTGAAGGCAATGACCTTGAGCACCATCATCTCCTCGGGCGAGAAGCTATATACCACCCGTTTCTTACCAGTGCCCATCTTGTTGACATTCTTCTTCTTGGGAAGACCCAAGCCTTCACCCTGCGCAATTTTCTGCACCAAGTGAAGATATTGTTCCTTCTCAACAAACCGGTCGGCTTCGCGGAACTCATGCCAGTTGAAACGACCTTTCAGCAGTCGGTAGGCAATATACTCGTCCCAGACATCCTGCCGGGACAGTTGCGTGATGAGGCTTTCCATGATATGAAAAAGAAAAAGGGGAGGATTTTGAATCCGCAAAATTGCGGATCACCAGAGGATACCTTACCCTGCTGCCTGCAAAGCATCAATGCGGGTAGGCTGCCTCCTTTGCAGGCGCAGTCTTGCTGCATCCCCTTTTTCTATGTTTCTTAGTTCAGGAACTTGCGGATGCGTCCGATTACGTAGCTCCGCTCGTTGGGCATCTGCGTGTAGAAGTTGATGTAGGGAAGGTTGAGTTTCTCGGCATACATCCTCGAAACGAGATACTTCACATTCTCGCAGTGACTGTGCCCTTTGCCGAGCATGACAACTG